>DATARN010000097.1:0-25531 GCA_036264135.1 Acidimicrobiales bacterium | reverse complement strand
TCGCGGTCGGCCAGCCGGCGGAGATCGATCGATGCGCCGACCAGGACGACTCGGTGGGGGCCGTCGGCGATGGCGGTCCCCCGCAGGATCTCCTCCGAGGAGCCGGTCAGGCTGGCGACACCGTCCAGCCGCTGCCAGTCGGTCCCGTCTGCGGTGCGCCACACCTGGGCGACGGTCTGGTTGGTGACGCCGACGTAGCTGCCCACCGCGAAACCACCGAGGGGCCCGGAGGCCAGCCCGCGGAAAGAAATGATGTTCTCCCCCCCGAACAGCTCCCGGGGCAGGTTGAGCTCCTCCATGGCGCCGCCGACCGGCCCCGCCCATAGGTAGGGCCGGGGGTTGCCGTGCAGGGCACCGACCGCCACGCCGCCCGCAATCACCTGCGACCCGAGGCGGGCCACGCCCAACAGGCGGGTGCGACGGCCGTCGGTGTCAATCGGTCGAAGCGGACAGGGCGCCCACGAGAGGCCGCCGGCCGAGGCGAAGCACCCGGTCGCGGCGTCCGCCGTGCCCACTGCGGTGGCACCCACCGCCATCCACGCCGAGGCGGAGCCAGCCGGCCGCACGTAGGCGGCGCCGGCGACCGACGCTCCTGCGGGGAACAGGCCAGTCCGCCACGCCACCGCCATCGGGCGAGGAGGCCCGGACGCGACGCAGGCGGCCGCCAACAGGACGACCGCACTCAACCACCACACCGCCCTGCTCATGAGGCGCCGAGGGTAGCGACCGGCGTCCCATGCTTCGCCGCCGCCGGCCACCCGGTGGGGCCTCACGCTTCGCCGAGCCGCCGCCGGCTGCACTGCCGGCGGCGGCGGCGAGACTACGGCTTGGCTACCAGCGGTACCAGCGGCCCTCGCCGGAACGGAAGGCGAATCCCGCGACCCAGGCGATGGCGAAAACCACGGCAACGATCCACAGCCAATGAATGGCAAAGCCGAGCCCACCGAACAGCAATGCCAACAGCAGGATCAGCAGTACGATTCCCATCCTTGCCTCCTCAGGCGTCACAACTCAGTTAAAGACGCTGTACCCAAATCCGTGATTTCAAACGCCTGGAGCGGCCATCCCCTGCCTGGAGAGGACCGTTAGAAACCGGTCGAAACGGTCCGATACGCTCAGATCGCCGACGGTTTGATGCCGGTGTATGGAGGCATTGCCACGGCGGCCATTGCCGTTGATACAGCCGCGCTGCTCGGAGGACGCAGAGTAATGGGACGGGTAGTGGCGCCGGGCTTGGGCGCGAAAACGGCGGGGCCCCGTGGGGACCCCGCCGTCGAAAGGGTCGTGGGGCGTTACACCGTCAGGCGCGGGCGCCGCTGGGCCGGCGCGACGACTGGAACACCTCGACCATCCGGGCGCAGAACGCCGGGAGGTCGTCGGGCTTGCGGCTGCTGACGATGGTGTTGGGCCCGTTGGTGCACACCACCACTTCCTGGTCGACCCACGTCCCGCCGGCGTTGCGGATGTCGGTCTTCAGGCTGGGCCACGAGGTGACGGTCCGGCCCCGCACCACGTCGGCCTCGACGAGGGTCCAGGGCCCGTGGCAGATCACCGCCACCGGCTTGCCGCGGTCCACGAACGAGGCGAGGAACCTCACCGCCGGCTGGTCGAGACGCAGCTGGTCGGGGTTGGCCACCCCGCCGGGCAGCATGACCGCGTCGTAGTCGTCCACGCTGATGTCCGAGGTGGTGCGGTCGACGGGAAAGGTGTCGCCCTTGTCGAGATGGTTGAAGGCCTGGGCCTGCCCGGATTTGGGCGCAACTAGCTCCGGTGTGCCGCCGGCGTTCTTGACGGCATCCCATGGTGTCGTCAACTCCACCTGCTCGATGCCCTCGTTGGCTACCAGGAAGGCCACGCGCAGTCCTTGCAGTTCGTCCGCCATTGATTGTCTCCCTTCTCGTCGTCAGCGCGTCATCGCAGGGTCCGTCCGCAAGGTCCGTCGGGGTGGTCCGTCGCAGGTGGTCCGGGCGACGACGCTGTGTCTGGTTTTACCCGGCCGAACGGGCTGGTTAACCCACTGAGACACGGGGTTGGGCCACTAGCGCAGCTGGTCGGCGGCCACGTGGAGGTCGGCGACGAAGCCGGCGAAGGCCTTCTCGCGGGCGTCTCCGTCGGGTGCTCGCAGGATCGACGATGGATGAACAGTGGCCACCACCGGCCCCGTCCAACCGCCCACCACGGCGGTAATGAGCTCGCCGTGGGACTTGGTCACCCGAAAGCCGGCGCCCAGCACCGCCTTGGCGGCGGTCGCGCCCATGAGGACGGTGACCTCCGGTTGGACCAATTCCAGCTCCTGCTCCAGCCACGGGCGGCAGGCCTGCACCTCGGTCTGGTTCGGCGTCTGGTGCAGGCGGCGCGTACCCCGAGGCGTCCACTTGAAGTGCTTGACGGCGTTGGTCACGTAGGCGACGGAACGGTCGATCTCCGCCGCCTTCAGGGCCCGGTCGAGGACCCCGCCGGCGGGGCCGACGAAGGGTTCGCCTTGGCGGTCCTCCTGGTCACCCGGTTGTTCGCCGACGAGCACCAACGGCGCCGGGACCGGTCCCTCCCCGAAGACCACTTGGGTGGCGGAGCGGTACAGGTCGCAGCGGGTGCAGGCCGCCGACTCGGCGCGAAGGATGTCGAACGGGGCCGGCGCCTTAGTCGTCGCGCCTCCACGGTGGCGCTTCGCCCATCTTGCGGTAGTAGCGGGCCATGTGGCCCTTGACCCGAGGAATGTCGGATTCCGGGAGGTCGATCCCGCCCCGGCTGCCCTGCATGACCGCGCCGGCCGCCATGATGCCGCGGGGGACGGCGAAGGGCTCGTCGTTGATGATGTCGACGATCAGCAGCTTGTAGGCGCCGAACTGGTTCTTGCGGGCGGCGTCGTACCAGATGTGGGCGTCGCGGTACCGGGCGTTGGGCTTCTCCTCGGCACCGGCCCACTTTCGGACCCGCTTGTCGGCGGCATCGCCGTCCCAGCGTCGTTGCCGGTCGGCCAGCGGGTAGTCGTGGAACCGGGTCACGGTCATACCTTGCGGGTCACATACCCGCGGCGGCGCGGTTCAATGCGACGCGGTACTGACGAGCCGTTCAGCCGTTGTGGACGAGGACCCGCACGGCGTCGACCATGAGTTGGACGGCGATGGCGGAGAGCAGCAACCCGAACACCCGGGTGAGGAAGTCGGCCATGGTGAGGGGGACCAGCCGGGCCAGCCGGCCGGCGAGGAGGAGCACGACGCCGACCACGATGGCGGCGCCCACGATGCCGGCGATCACCGCCGCCCGCCCGGCGGCGCCGGGGAACCGGCCGACCAGGACCATCACGGTGGCGATGGCGCCCGGTCCGGCCAGGAGCGGCGTGGCCAGCGGCACCAGCGCCACGTTGCGGCCCGCCACCGGCGTCATGTCCATGCCCCGCAGCATCTCGAGGGCGACGAGCAGCAGGAGGAGTCCGCCGGCGATGGAGAGGCTCGGCAGCGAGACATGCAAGTAGGACAGGATGACCTGGCCGAAGAGGGCGAAGCCCAGGATGAGGCCGGTGGCGGCGCCGATGGCGGCGAGGGCGGCGTTGGCGCGCTGGCGGGCGCTCAGTTGGGCGGTCAGACCCACGAAGATCGGCGTGTTCCCCGCCGGGTCCATGATCACGAGCAGCGTGACCAGGGTCTCGCCGAAGGCACGCCACTCCACAACGGCACGGTAGCCGTGCACCCTGTCCGCCCAAGGGAGGGCGGTTTGACCGCGGGAGACCGCTGGGTAGAACTCCAGCATGCAAATGGGAACTATTGATCTACAGAAGCTCCGCGGCGTGGGCGAGAAAGTGTTCGGGCTCACCAAGGAATTCGTAGGCGTCGTGACCAACAACGACCGGCTGCAGGAGGAAGGCGACGCCCAGCAGGACCGGGCCAGCGAGAAGCTGCGCGCCCTGCGCAAGGAGGCCGAAGCCCAGATGAAAGAGGCCAAGGCGGCGGCGATGGATCGCCAGGAGCGAGCCGCGCAGCGGGCCAAGAACTAGGTCGTCGGCGGGCCGACGGCCCCCACGGCAGGTATCCCCACCACGAGAGACCAACTGAAGGAGTACGGCATGGGTATCGGCGAAGAGATCAAGGGCAAGGCCAAGGAAGCGGCGGGTTCGATCGCGGACAACGACGATCTGCGCCGCGAAGGCCAAGCCCAGCAGGACAAGGGTGAGGCGGAACGCGAAGCGACGCAGGCCCGGGCCGAAGCCAAGGCCCACGAGGCCAAGGCCAACGCCCACGAGGCGGAGCAGCGGGCGGCGGAGTCGGCCAAGTAGCTCACCACGATCACCGAGGGGAGCATGACGAAGGGCCGGCCTCGCCGGCCCTTCGTCGCGTCACTCTTCGTCGGCAGAGGGGGGTGTCGTGGATTTGTGTTGTGTACGCAACACAAATCCATGACAGCCCCCTTGTTTCGGCTACGGGACGATGCGGTCGAAGACGAGGGGCGCCGGCGCCGGCGGCTCGGGCCCGATGTCGAAGGCGCCGACCAGGGCCTCCCGGGCGCCCGCCAGGCGGGCCGGGTCGTCCACCGCCAGGTCGAGGACCGGCTGGCCGGCGTCGACCCACTCGCCCGGCTTGGCCCGGCACCAGATCCCGGCGGTGGCGCTGACCTTGTCCTCCTTGCGGGAGCGGCCGGCGCCCAGGCGCCAGCTGGCCACGCCGACGGCCTTGGCGTCCAGGCGGGTCACGTAGCCGGCGACCGGCGCCGGCACGCTGGTCAACGACGGGGCCTGCGGCAACGGGGCGTCGGGATCGCCGCCCTGCGCCGTCACCATGGCCCGCCAGGTCTCGAGCGCCGACCCGTCGGCCAGGGCGGCCGCCGGGTCGCGGTCGGGGAGTCCGGCCAGGGTCAGCATCTCCCGGGCCAGGGCGAGCGTCACGGTGACCAGGTCGTCCGGGCCCCGGCCGGCCAGGACCTCGAGGGACTCCTCGACCTCGACGGCGTTGCCGACGGCCTCGCCGAGCGGCGTGTCCATGGCGGTGAGCAGGGCGGCGGTGCGCACGCCGTGCGCCGCGCCCAGCTGCACCATGGTCTCGGCCAGCCGCCGGGCCTGGCCGATGTCGGTCATGAACGCCCCGGTGCCCACCTTGACGTCGAGGACGAGGGCGGTGGTGCCCTCGGCGATCTTCTTGGACATGATCGAGCTGGCGATCAGGGGGATCGACTCGACGGTGCCGGTGACGTCGCGCAGGGCGTAGAGCTTGCGGTCGGCCGGCGCCAGGTCGCCGCCGGCGGCGCAGATGACACCCCCGACGCGTTGCAGGATGGTGATGATCTCCGCCGGCGCCAGGTCGGCCCGCCAGCCGTCGATCGATTCCATCTTGTCCAGCGTGCCGCCGGTGTGGCCGAGGCCCCGCCCGGACAGCTGGGGCACGGCGGCCCCGCACGCCGCCACCAGGGGAACGAGCGGCAGGGACACCTTGTCGCCGACACCGCCGGTCGAGTGCTTGTCGACGGTGGGGCGGGTCACCGCCGAGAGGTCGAGGCGCGAGCCGGAGGCGATCATGGCCGCCGTCCAGATGGCCAGCTCGGACGGCGACAGGCCCCGCCAGAAGATGGCCATCAGCAGCGCCGCGGCCTGCTCGTCGGGCACCGCGCCGGCGGTGTAGGCCGACATGAACGAACGGATCTGTAGGTCGGTCAACGGGAGCCCGTCCCGCTTGGCCTTGATCACGTCGATCATCTCGACGCCGCTCACAGTGGGCTGCGGCGGAACAGCTCCTCGGCGTCGAAGGCGCCGGGCAGGAGCTGGTCCAGGGTGACAGGGGCGGCGCCGGCGCCGCGGTCGATCAGCAGTCCCGGGCCACCGTTGTCGAGCAGGACCTGACGGCAGCGGCCACAGGGCGCCAGCGGCTGGCCGTCGCCGGCCACCACGCTGATGGCCACCAGCCGCTCGCCGCCGGCCGCCCGCAGCGCCGAGACCAGGCCGCACTCGGCGCACAGCGTCATCCCGAACGAGGCGTTCTCCACGTTGCAGCCCGACACCATCTGGCCGTCGTCCGCCAACCCCGCCGCCCCGACGCTCAGTCCCGAGTAGGGAGCGAAGGCGTGCTCCGCCACCTGGCGGGCGGCATTCCGCAGCTCCTCCCACGGTATCCCCGCCGGATTGGGCGCCTGGGTTGGCGTGGGCGGCCGGCCGCCGACCACCCCGACGGCCACCGCCGCCGCCCGCGCACCGGCCGCGGCGGCGGCGGCCAGCTCCGAGCGCTCCAGCCAGGCGGCGAGAAAGCCGGCGTCGAAGGCGTCGCCCGCCCCGGTGGGGTCGACCAGCTCACCCTCGACCGGTGGCCCGGCCGCCCGCTCTTGGGCGGTGGCGGCCAGCGCCCCCTCGGCGCCCAGCTTGAGCACCGCCACCCCGTAGTGCTGCAGGAGGCGGGCCACCACCTCGTTGGCGCCGTCGTGGTCGCCGGCCCCGGTGACAACCCGGCCCTCGGCCAGGTTGGCGAAGACCACGTCGGCGCCCTCGCTCCACCCGACGAAGTCCCCGCCGGCGGCGCCCAGGAAGCCGGCGGAGGCGACGTCCACCGAGCGGGTCAGCCGGGACTCGCCGGCCGTCTTCCAGAGAGCCGCCACCGCCGCCCGGCTGTCCGGCTCCAGCAGGGCGTACCCCGAGACGTGGAGGTGGCCGATGTCGTCGAGCAGCGACAGCGGCAGGTCGCCGGCCGTCAGGTGGGCGTTGGCCGCCCGGTCGGTGAACATGGAACGGGAGCCTTCGCCGCCCACCAACACCACGATGGAGCCGGTCGGGGCCTCATGGTCGACGGCGAGCCGGGCGTCCACGCCGGCGGCGGCGAGGAGCTGGCGGTGCCGGTCGGCGTCGCCGGCACCCACCCGGGCGGCCAGCCGCACCGGCACACCCGACGCCGCCAGCCAGGCGGCCAGATTGGCGCCCGACCCGCCGGGGGCGGCGGTGACGGCGGCGGTGGTGTCGTTGTCGGTCGCCGTGGGTCCGGCCGGCCGGACGATGACGTCGTTGATCACGTCGCCGATGACGAGCACGCCGATCATGGGTTTCCTTGGGAAAAGGCGGCCCATGCGGTTGCGACCGCGGCGGCGACACTCACGTTGTTGCGCACCGCCGCCAGGTTGGCCGCCATGCTGGCCCCGCCGGTAATTCGCAGCAGCCGGTCGAGGAGAAAGGGCGTCAGGGCGGCGCCCGTGACGCCCTCGCGGCCCGCCGCCGCCAGCGCCTCGTCGATGGCGGCGGCGTGGACCGCGGGGTCGAGCTGTTCGGTGGCGGGTACCGGGTTGGCCACGAGGATGGCACCGGGGAGGTCGAGGGCGCTGGCCGACTGCATGACGGCGGCCACCTCGGCGGGACCGTCGACCCGTGCCGGTACGGGACACCCCGAGTCGGTCACGTAGAACCCGGGGAAATGATCCGTCCCGTACCCGAGGACCGTCACGCCGAGGGTCTCGAGGCGTTCGAGGGTGGCGGGGACGTCGAGGATGGACTTCACGCCGGCGCATACCACCGTGATGGCGGTGCGGGCGAGAACGGGCAGGTCCGCCGACTCGTCGAAGCTCTGCGCCGCCCCCCGGTGGACGCCGCCGATACCACCGGTGGCGAAGACCGCGATTCCCGCCCGCCGGGCCAGCCAGGCGGTGGCGGCGACGGTCGTACCGGCCATAGCCCGGCGGGCGGCGGCCACCGGTAGGTCACGGACGCTCGCCTTGCCGGCCTGCTCGACGGTCGCCAGGTGGCCGAGTTGCGCCGCCGTCAGGCCGACGGTGGGGACGCCGTCGATCACCCCGACGGTGGCCGGAACCACGCCGGTGTCGCGGAGCCGGCGCTCCAGCTCCGCCGCCACCTCGAGGTTGGTCGGTCGGGGCAGACCGTGGGTGATGATGGCCGACTCCAGGGCCACGACCGGCCGGCCGCCGGCGACGGCCGCCCGGACCTCGTCGCTTACGACCGAGGTCACGACTTGACGTAGGGCTGGCCGTCCGCCTTCGGGGGCCGGACCCGGCCCACCATTCCCGCCACCACCACGATGGTCGCAATGTAGGGGATCATCAGCAGGAAGTCCGACGGGATGGAGGTGCCGAGGACCGACAGGATGTTCTGCACGGCGTCGGCGAAGCCGAACAGAAGGGCGCCGAGCAGGGCCCCGATCGGTGTCCACCGGCCGAAGATCAGCGCCGCCAGGGCGATGAAGCCCTTTCCCGAGGAGACGTCCTTGCCGAACGGTCCCACCGAGCCGATGGTCAGGTAGGCCCCGCCGATGCCCGCCACCAGGCCGCCGAGGATGACGTTGCGGTACCGGATGGCGAGGACCCGGATGCCGACGGTCTCGGCGGCCACCGGGTGCTCGCCCACCGCCCGCACCCGCAGCCCCCACCGGGTGCGGAACAGTCCCACCTGGATGAGCACCAGGATCACGTAGGTCAGATACAGGAAGATGGTGGAGTCGAACAGCACCGGCCCGGCGATGGGGATTTTCGATAAGAGCGGGATGGCGACGCGTCCGAACACCGCCGGCGAGTTGAGGGTGTTCTGGTACTTGACGAGGGCCCGGTCGTACAGATAGCCGGTGAGCCCGGTGGCCAGCACGTTGAGCACCACGCCGACCACGATCTGGTTGACGGCGTACCGGATGGCGAACACCGCCAGGATGAGCGCCAGCAACCCGCCGGCGGCGGCGGCGGCCAGTAGGCCCAGGTAGCGGTTGTGACTGGCGCTGGCCGCCACCGCGCCGGCGGCGGCGCCGAAGAGGAGCTGGCCCTCGATGGCGATGTTGATCACCCCGGCCCGCTCGCACAGGCACCCGGCCAGGGCGCCGAGCACGATGGGGATGGATCGGTCGACCGAGCTCTGCAGCAGCCCGACCAGGCTGAGCGACTTCCCCGCCGCCGCCCAGCACAGAAACGACAGCATGAACAGCACGCCGACGGCCACGATGATCCCCCGGCGGGCCCAGCGCCCGAGGTCGGGCCGGGCCAGCCACAGGGCCGAGAGGGCGACGGTGACGACGCCGGCCAGGATGCCCGTCGGCCCGGGCGGCAGCTTGAGGGGGGCCAGGTGGACCGACGCCCCTCCCAGGGTCAGCCCGAACTGCGCCTTGCCCGGCCGGGCCTGCAGGCCGAAGCCGACGATGTCGACGATCCCGGTCACGCCCATGACGACACCGGCGGTAGAGGCCTTGGTGAGCCTCCGGCCCCGTCGGGCGGCGGGGGAGGGAGGCGCCGGTGAGGGCGCCAGGGTGGTCGTCACAGGCGTCCGTTGCCCCGGGTCACGCGCCCACGACCTTGAGCGCCGCCTTCTCCTCGGGGCCCGACTTCTGGCCCCGCAGGCGGAAGATGGTGCGGACCAGGGGCGGGGCGGCGATGAAGAGCACGACGACCGCCTGGATGACCGTGACGATGTCGATCGGGGTCTGCGTGGCCGCCTGCATCTGGACGCCACCGGCGTGGAGCCCGCCGTAGAGCAAGGCGGCCAGGACCACGCCGAGCGCGGTGCCCCGGCCGAGCAGGGCGACGGTGATGGCGTCGAAGCCGTAGGTGCCGTAGATGCCCGGCGTCAGCGAGAAGTCCTGGCCGAGGACGACCGCCGCCCCGGCCAGGCCGGCCAGGGCGCCGGCCAGCATCATGACGATGACGAAGCTGCGCTCGACGTTCATCCCCGCCGCCCGGGCGGCGTCGGGGTTGGCGCCGACCGTGCGCAGCTCGAAGCCCAGGGTGCTGCGCCGCATCAGCCACGACACGCCGGCGGCGGCGGCCAGGGCGATCACGAAGCCGAAGTTGACCCGGAGCGACCCGCCGGCGATGTGGGGCAGGCGGGCGGTGCCGTGCACCACCTTGCTGATGGGGTCGATGCGCTTCGGCCGCCGGAAGACCTGGGTGCCGAGCAGGTACAGCAGCAGGTACTGGGCCACGTAGTTGAACATGATGGTCGTGATGACTTCGTTGGCCCCGGTGCGGGCCCGGAGGTACCCGATCAGCCAGCCGCACGCCGCCCCCCCGGCGACACCGCCGGCCACGGCGACGACGACGTGGATCACCGGGGGCAGCTGGACGGCGAAGCCGAGGTAGCCGGCGACGATGGCCCCGCCGATGAACTGGCCGCTGGCGCCGATGTTGAACAGCCCGCAGCGGAAGGGCAGCATCACCGCCAGGCCGGCGAGGATCAGCGGGGTGGCGTTGAGGAACGTCTCGGACAGCGGTGCGAACACCGCCGAGACGGAACCGCCGTGCAGGGCGGCGTTGACGGTGTGGATGTCGAGCACGGCGCCGCGGAACATGGCGGTGTAGGCCCCGCTGGCCGACGACCAGGCGGCGCCCAGGGCGCTCCCGGGCGCCGAGAAGAAGTGGCTGAAGTGGCGCAGCACGGTGGGGTCGGTGAAGGCAATCAGCAGGCCGCCGACCACGATGGCGGCCACGAAGGCCAGCACGGTGACGGTGACGGAATTGCCCTCGGCCACCGCTTCCAACAGGGCGCGGCGCCAGTCTCGGACCTCGCCGGCGGGGTCGGCCGGCGGCGTGTCCGTGCCCGTCACGGCGACGAGGTGGTGGTGGTGGAGACCGCGGCGTCGGCGTCGCCCGGCTGGGCGCCCGACATCAGCAGGCCGAGCTCCTCGCGGCCGACGTCGGGGGGCCGGAAGGCCACAATGCGGCCTTCGTACATGACCGCCACCCGGTCGGCCAAGGCGGCGATCTCGTCGAGCTCGGTGGACACGAGCAGGACGGCGGCCCCCTTGTTGCGCTCCTCCACGATGCGCTGGTGGACGAATTCGATGGATCCCACGTCCACCCCACGGGTGGGCTGGCTGGCGATCAGCAGCTTGACGTTGCGGGACAACTCGCGGGCGACGACGACCTTCTGCTGATTGCCGCCCGACAGCGACGACGCCGGGGTGCGGATGGACTCGGTCCGGATGTCGAACTGTTGCACCCGTTCCCGGGCGGACGCGTCGATGGCGTCGAGGTCGAGGGCTATCCCGTGGGAGAACGGTGGCTCGTCGTAGGTGTCCAGCGTCAGGTTCTCGGCCACGCTGAACTCGGTGACCAGCCCTTCCGCCTGGCGGTCCTCGGGGATGTAGCCCACCCCGGCGTGCAGCACGTCCCGCGTCGAGGTCCGGGTCAGGTCGCGCCCGGCGACCGCGAAGCTGCCGTCCTCGATGGCCCGCAGCCCCACCAGGGCCTCGCACAGCTCCGTCTGGCCGTTGCCCTGCACGCCCGCGATGCCCAGGATCTCGCCCGCCCGGATCTCCAGCGAGAGGTCATTGACGGCGATGTGGCCCAGGTCGTCGGCCACCCGCAACCGGCGCACCTGGAGGACCGGCTCGCCCACCACCACGGCCTCCTTTTCCGGAACGAAGCGAACCGACCGTCCCACCATCAGTGACGCCAGCGTCTCGTCCGAGGAGGTCGGCGGCAGGGTGCCCACGACGCGGCCCTGGCGGATCACGGTGATGGTGTCCGCCATTGCCTGCACCTCCTTCAGCTTGTGGGTGATGAAGACGATTGAGCGACCCGACGCCTTGAGCGAGCGCATGATCTCGAAGAGATCCTCGGTCTCGCCCGGGGTCAGCACGGCGGTCGGCTCGTCGAGGATCAGCAGGTTGGCGTCGCGGAGCAGGGATTTGATGATCTCCACCCGCTGCTGGACACCGACGGGGAGGTTCTCCACCAGGGCGTCGGGGTCGACCGCCAGGCCGTACTCCTCGGAAACCCGCAGCACGTCCTGGCGGGCCCGGCGGCGGTCGAGCAGGCCCAGGTGGTTGGTCGGCTCGGCGCCGAGGACCACGTTTTCCGCCACCGTGAACACGGGGACGAGCATGAAGTGCTGGTGGACCATGCCGATGCCGGCGGCGATGGCGTCCTTGGGGCGGTGGAAGACCACCTCCTGGCCGTCGATCAGGATGTCGCCCTCGTCGGGCCGGGTCAGCCCGTAGAGGATGTTCATGAGCGTCGACTTGCCGGCGCCGTTCTCCCCGAGCAGGGCGTGGATCTCGCCCGGCTCGACCGTGAGGTCGATGTGGTCGTTGGCGACCAGCGAGCCGAAGCGCTTGGTGATGCCCCGGAGCTCGAGTTTCACGTGGTGGGGCCGCCCCGCAGGTCGGTCGGGGCGCCCTAGGCGGTCGGCTGGGCGGTCGAGGCGATGGTGATCGTGCCGCTGATGATGTCGGCCTTGACCTGGTCGATCTCGGACTTGAGCGCCGAGGGGACCTGGGAGTCGAAGTTGTGGTAGGGCGCCAGGCCGGTGCCGCCGTTGGCCAGGGTGCCGATGTAGTTGCCGCCCTTGAAGGTGCCGTTGGCGGCGTCGATGACCGCCTGCTTGACGGCGACCGCGATGCCCTTCTCGACGCTGGAGACGAACAGGCTGCAGTAGTTGGGGGCGCTCACGCAGCCGTCGGTGTCAACCCACAACATGTGGACACCGTTGCCGGCCTGCTGCACCGCGGCGGCGGCGCCGAGGCCGACGTTGCCGGCGACGGGGAAGATGATGTCCGCGCCCTGCTGGATGAAGGTGTTGGTGTCGTTCTGACCCTTGCTCTGGTCGGTGAAGTCACCGGTGAAGGTCCCGTTCTGGGCCTTCTCGTCCCAGCCCAGCACCTTGACGCTCTTGTTGTGCTTGCTGTTGTAGTAGTTGACGCCCTCCACGAAGCCGTCCATGTAGATGGTGACCGGCGGGATCTTGACGCCGCCGAAGGTGGCCACCGTGCCCGACTTCGACATGCCGGCGGCCAGGTAGCCGCCGAGGAAGGCGGCCTGGGCGGTGTTGAACTGCAGCGCCTTCACGTTGGGGATGATCGGCGAATAGGCGTTGTCCACGATGGCGAAATTCTGGGTGGCGTTGGCCGTGGCCGCCGCCTTGGTGGCGTCGGCCATGAGGAAGCCGACGGTGACGATGATCCCGCACTTCTGGGCGATGAGGGCGTTGATGTTGGGGACGTAGTCGCTCTGGGTGGTGGATTGCAGGTACTTGGTGGTGATCTTGGGGTCGGCCGTCTTGGCATCGAGCAGCCCTTGGTACGCCGAGGCGTTGAACGAGCGGTCGTCGATGCCGCCGGTGTCGGTCACCATGCACGCGGTCAGGGCGGCGGTTGACGTCGGACCGGAGGTCGTGGTGACCCCATTCGTCGTCGTCGCCCCGCCGCCGGCGGCGGTGGTCGACGAACTGGTTGAGGTGGACTTCGAGCAGCCGACGGCCACGACGGCCATCGAGATCATGAGTGCCAACGACAGCTTGGCGGGCTTCGTCCAGTGGGCCATCTCGTTCCCCCTACTTTCTGCACGGAAGGGGCGCGTCGTCGGTGAGCGTCGGTGCTCCTCCCGTGCCCCCGCCGGGAAGATCAGCGAAGTGTAGCAAGCGGGTTTCTCACGGGACGGGAACGCGGCGGGGATCGTATGGTGGAAACCATGAGCGATCGGCCCACCCTCGAGGCGCTGAAACTGGCGCCCAAAGTGGTCCTTCACGACCACCTCGACGGCGGTCTGCGGCCCGCCACCGTGATCGAGCTGGCGGCCGACGCCGGCTACCGCGAGCTGCCGACCACCGACCCGTCGTCGCTGGCGGAGTGGTTCACCCGCGCCGAGGCCCGCAGCAGCCTCGACCTCTACCTGGGCCGGTTCGGGCACACGGTGGCGGTGATGCAGAGCGCCGCTGCCCTTGAGCGGGTGGCCGCGGAGTGCGCCCAGGACCTGGCGGACGACGGGGTGGTCTACGCCGAGGTCCGCTTCGCCCCGGAGCTGCACCTGGAGGCGGGCCTGACCCTGGATCAGGTGGTCGACGCGGTGGCGTCGGGCATTGCCGCCGGGTCGGCGGGGCGGCCCATCACCATCGGCCTGCTGCTCACCGCCATGCGCCACGCCGCCCGGTCCTACGAGATCGCGGAACTGGTGTTGCGCCACCGAGACCGCGGCGTGGTGGGCTTCGACATCGCGGGCAGTGAGGCCGGCAACCCGCCTACCCGTCACCTCGACGCCTTCCAGGTCGTGGCCAAGGGCAACGGTCACATCACCATCCACGCCGGCGAGGCATTCGGCCTGCCGTCTATCTGGGAGGCGGTCCAGCTGTGCGGCGCCGAGCGCCTCGGTCACGGGGTGCGGATCGTGGACGACATCGTGGTGGCGGCCGACGGCTCGGTGTCGCTGGGCCGGTTGGCCTCGTTCATCCGTGACCGCCGGGTGCCCCTCGAGCTGTGCCCCACCTCCAACGTCGACACCGGCGCAGCACCGTCGATCGCCGAGCATCCCATCGACCTGTTGAAGCGGCTGCGCTTCCGGGTCACCGTCAACACCGACAACCGGCTGATGAGCGACATCACCATGTCGCGGGAGTTCGCCGGCCTGGTCGACACCTTCGGCTACGGCTGGGACGACGTCGAATGGATGACGATCAACGCCATGAAAAGCGCCTTCTGGCCCTTCGAGGAACGCCTCAAGATCATCAACGGGATCATCAAGCCGGGGTTCGCGGCGCTGAAATGGGACACCGCGGTCGTGCCGGCGGACACCTTGAGCACCGCGGATGCCCCGTCGGCGGCGGTGGGATTGCGATGACGGTCGTGGCGTCGTCGCTCCTCGCGGACGTCACCGCCTCCGAGACGGCGCTCCGGCGGTTCCTCACCGGGCTGCCGGGTGTGGACGCGGTGGGCGCCGAAGCCCGCGTCGCCATGCTGTCGACCCGCTCCATCAAGCAGGAGTCCAAGCGCCAGGCCTTGGACCTGGCCATCGCCATGGTGGACCTCACCACCCTCGAGGGGTCGGACACCCCCGGCAAGGTGCAGGCGCTGTGCGCCAAGGGCCGCCAGCCCGACCCCTCCGACCCCACCGCCCCGGCGGTGGCCGCCATATGCGTCTACCCCGACATGGTCCCGGTGGCGGTCGAAGGCGTCCGTGGCTCGTCGGTCAAGGTGGCCTCGGTGGCCACGGCCTTCCCGAGCGGCCGAGCTTCCCTGGCGGTCAAGCTGGCCGACGTGGCCGACGCCGTCGCCGCCGGCGCCGACGAGATCGACATGGTGATCGACCGGGGGGCGTTCCTGGCCGGCCGTTACCAGACGGTGTTCGACGAGATCGTGGCGACCAAGCAGGCGTGCGGTGACCGGCACCTCAAGGTGATCCTGGAGACGGGCGAGCTGGCCACCTACGACAACGTCCGTCGGGCGTCGTGGCTGGCCATGCTGGGCGGCGCCGACTTCATCAAGACCTCGACGGGCAAGACGGCGCCGTCGGCCACCCTCCCGGTGGCGCTGGTGATGCTGGAGGCAGTGCGGGACTTCGCGGCGGCGACCGGGGTTATGGTCGGCGTCAAGGTGGCCGGGGTGGTGCGGACGGCCAAGGACGCCATCCGCTACCTGGTGGTGGTCCATGAGACCGTCGGCGACGACTGGCTGACGCCGGACCGTTTCCGCATCGGGGCGTCGAGCCTGCTCAACGACCTGTTGATGCAGCGCACCAAGCAGCGCACCGGCGTGTACGCCGGTCCCGACTACTTCACCCTGGACTGATCGGCGTGTCCCAGGAACGCGGGGTTGCGCCGGGTAGCCGAGCTGCATGGGAATACGCGCCCGCCCCGGAATCCCGGGCGGTCGTCGACATCAAGTCCTCCTACGGGCTGTTCATTGACGGGGCGTTCGTCGATTCCGCCGACGGCTCGTCGCTGAAGAGTGTCAACCCGGCGACGGAGGAGGTGCTGGCCTCGGTCGCGGTGGGCGGCCCCGCCGACGTCGACCGGGCGGTGAAGGCCGCCCGCCACGCCTTCGACAACGTCTGGGGCCCCATGCGCCCGGCCGAACGGGCCAAGTACCTGTTCCGCATCGCTCGCCTCATCCAGGAGCGATCCCGAGAGCTGGCGGTGCTGGAATCGCTGGACAACGGCAAGCCCATCCGGGAATCCCGCGACGTCGACATTCCGCTCTCGGCCGCCCACTTCTTCTATTACGCCGGCTGGGCCGACAAGCTGGACTACGTCGGCCTGGGCCCGAATCCCCGACCCCTCGGCGTGGCCGGTCAGGTCATCCCCTGGAACTTCCCCCTCCTCATGGCGGCGTGGAAGCTGGCGCCGGCGCTGGCCGCCGGCAACACCGTGGTCCTGAAGCCGGCCGAGACCACGCCGCTCACCGCCCTCCACCTGGCCGAGATCCTCCAGCAGGCCGACCTGCCGCCCGGTGTCGTCAACATCGTGACCGGCGCGGGCGATACCGGCGCCGCGGTGGTGGGCCACCCCGGAGTCGACAAGGTCGCCTTCACCGGTTCCACGTCGGTGGGCAAGGAGATCCTGCGCACCCTGGCGGGGACGCGTACTCGCCTGACCCTGGAGCTCGGCGGCAAGGCGGCCAACATCGTCTTCGACGACGCCCCCATCGACGAGGCGGTGGAAGGCATCGTCAACGGCATCTTCTTCAACCAGGGCCACGTGTGCTGCGCCGGCAGCCGCCTGCTGGTCCAGGAGTCCATCGCGCCCGACCTGCTGGAACGGCTGAAGCGCCGGCTGGCCCTGCTGCGGGTGGGCGACCCGTTGGACAAGAACACGGACGTGGGCGCCATCAACTCGGCCGAGCAGCTCTCCCGCATCACCTCGCTGGTGGCGGCCGGGGAAGCCGAGGGCGCCACCCGCTGGTCGCCGGCGTGCGACCTGCCAGCGCGGGGGTTCTGGTTCGCCCCGACGTTGTTCACCGGGGTCTCTTCCTCCCATCGCATCGCCCGGGAGGAGATCTTCGGTCCGGTGCTGTCGATCCTGACGTTCCGGACGCCCGCCGAGGCAGTCGAGAAAGCCAACAACACCCCGTACGGCCTCTCCGCCGGTGTTTGGACCGACAAGGGCAGCCGCATTCTGTGGCTGGCGTCGCGCCTGCGCGCCGGCGTGGTGTGGGCCAACACGTTCAACCGCTTCGATCCGACCAGCCCGTTCGGCGGCTACAAGGAGTCGGGCTTCGGCCGGGAGGGCGGTCGGCACGGGTTGGAGGCGTACCTTGCCGCTGGATGAGTCCCCGCAGCTGCCCGTTGAGTCCGGGCGCCCGGCTGTTGAGTCCGGGCGTCTGCCCGTCCTGAAGACCTACAAGCTGTACCTCGGCGGGGCCTTCCCCCGATCCGAATCGGGCCGGTCGTACGTGGTCAGCGCCGCCGACGGTCGCTTCCTGGCCAACGCCGCCCAAGCGTCACGCAAGGACGCCCGCGACGCGGTCGTCGCGGCGCGGAAAGCGTTCCCGGCGTGGGCGGCGATCACCGCCTACAACCGGGGCCAGATCCTGTACCGGGTGGCGGAGCTCATGGAGGGGCGGCGGGCCGAGTTCTCCTCCTCGGTCGTCGCCTCCGAGGGTCTCGACTCGCCGGCGGCCGAGGCGCTCGTCGGGCAGGCCATCGACCGGTGGATCTGGTACGCCGGCTGGACCGACAAGATCGCCCAGGTGCTGGGCGGCGCCAATCCCGTCGCCGGGCCGTACTTCGACTTCTCGATACCCGAGCCGACCGGCGTAGTGGCCGTCATCGCTCCTCAGGTCTCGTCACTCCTCGGCCTGGTCTCGGTGCTGGCGCCGGTCATGGCGACGGGGTGCACCGCGGTGGTCGTGGCGTCGGAGGGGCGCCCGTTGCCGGCGGTCACCCTTTCCGAGGTGCTGGCCACCTCCGATGTCCCCGGCGGGGTGGTCAACATCCTCACCGGGCGGCTCGCCGAGCTGGCGCCGGTTCTCGCCGCCCACATGGATGTCAATGCCCTCGACGTGACCGGGGTGGCGGCGGCCGGCGTTGCCGACCTGCAGCGGCTGGCGGCGGAGAACGTGAAGCGTGTCTTCTGGCCGGCGCCGGCGGGGCCCGCGGGGCCGGGGGCCGGGGGGCCGGGGGGCGAGGGGCCGGCGGCGCCGGACTCCGGCGAGCCGGACTGGTCGGCGGACCCCGGACTGGACCGCATCCGGGCCTTTGTCGAGACGAAGACGGTGTGGCACCCGATGGGGGTTTAGGTTCTTCCAGTTGTGAAGACCACCGTCGTCGACCACCCCCTGGCGGCCCAGTTGCTCACCCGGCTTCGGGATCGGGACACCGATCGGGCCGTGTTCCGCCAGGCGATGGAAGAGCTGAGCGTGATGCTGCTCTTCGAGGCCACCCGGTCGCTGACCACGGTGCCGGTCACCGTCCAGACACCCCTGGCGCCGGCGCCGGGCCGACACGTCGTCGACCCGCCCCTCGTCGTGCCCATCCTCCGGGCCGGCCTCGGAATGCTGGGGGCGGTGCTGCGCCTGCTGCCGGGGACCGACACGGGCTTCATCGGCGTGGCCCGCAATGAGGCCAGCCTTCAGCCCGAGCCCTACATGAACGCCGTCCCCGAACAGCTGAACGGCCGCCACGTGCTGGTCCTCGATCCCATGCTGGCCACCGGCGGCTCGCTGGAACACGCCTGCCGCATCCTCGCCGACCGGGGGGCCGGCCACCTCACCGCGGTCGTGGTGCTGGCCGCCCCCGAGGGGCTTGAGCGCCTGGCCCGGTCGGGCCTCGACCTCGACGTCTGGACGGCGGCCATCGACGAACGGCTCAATGAGAACGCCTACATCCTTCCCGGCCTCGGGGACGCGGGGGACCGCCTCTTCGGGACGGCCTGACGCGAGGCGGGCCGGCGGCCACGGGGAGGCGGCGGGCGGGGGGGCCGGCGGCCCGGCGGGCAGGGGTAGCCGGCGGCAGTGGCCCGGCCGGGGGGCTCGTGGTCAGTTCGTGTCGCCTAGACGACCACTTGTCACCGCAAGCCCGGGGCGGGCTCGGACTTTGTGTCAGTTCGTGCCGCCAGATCTACCGCTTGTGACCAGAAGATCGGGCGAAGATGGCCATCCGGCTGGTTGGACAAGATGGCCCCCTGGGGCTCGGCACCGCCGGTTGGCGGGAGCGGGGAAGGTCACGGCGAGTTAATGCGGTGGGGGCCGACGGTTCGCGCCACGACCTACCGGCGAGGCGACGAGCCGGTCCGGTGGGCGGAGCGACGTGCCGGGTGGGTCGGTGGAGCGACATGCCGGTGGGTCGCCGGCGTGGCCGGCGGCGGGACTGGCGGTTCAGAGAGGCAGGCCGGTCAGGTCGGCCATGGCCCGCTGCAACGCCTCAACGGTGGCCGCCCCCTCGCGGCGGGCCGCCGGCACTGCCTCCACTTCTCCCTCGACCCCGACCGGAACGACGACCTCGAAGTAGACCTTGACCTTGGGCTCGGTCCCGCTCGGGCGCACGATGACGCGGATCCGCCCGCCGAGGTACAGGACGATCCCTTCGGTGGGTGGGAGTCCCCGGGCGCCGGCGGTGAGATCCACCACGTCGGTCACAGCGTGGCCGGCGAGCTCGGCCGGCGGCTCCGCCCGCAGCCGGCGCACGATGTCGGCGATGCGGGCCGGGCCGTCGGGACCGGTGATCGTCGAAGACCACTGCTTGGTGACGTGGGCGCCGAAGGCCAGGGCGAGGTCGTCGAGCCGGTCTTGGACGGTGCGGCCCTCGGCCTTCAGGCCGGCCACCAATTCGGCGAACACCATGGCGGCGGTGATCCCATCCTTGTCCCGGACAATGGTGTCGACGCAGTACCCGAGTGCTTCCTCGTAGCCAAAGACGAACCGCCACCCCGGGTGACTATCGGGGGAGCGGGCCAGCCATTTGAAGCCGGTCAGCGTCTCGATGAAGTGGACGCCGGCGGCGGCGGCCATGCGGGACAGCATGGTCGAGGACACGATGCTGGTGACCACCAGGCGATCGTCGCCGTCGGTGTGGCGCAGGATGTGGTCGGCGAGGAGGACGCCGATCTCGTCTCCCGTCAAAGCCCGCCAATCCGCCCCACTCCCCGGCCCCGCCCCGTCGCTCCCGGCCCCACTTCCGGCGGCCGCCCGATCGACGGCGGCCCCCTCGGCACCGGCCCCTGTGGCCGCAGACCCGCCCGCGACCCGCATGGGTACGGCCACGCCCAGCCGATCGGCGTCGGGGTCGTTGGCGAGCACCACATCGGCGCCCTCGGCGCGGGCTTGAGCCAGGGAGAGGTCCAACGCCCCAGGCTCCTCGGGATTCGGAAAGGCGACGGTCGGGAAATCGGGATCCGGCTCGAACTGCTGCGCCACCCGCGACACCTTGGCGAATCCCGCCTCGTCGAACAGGCGGGTGGCAACCGAGCCGCCCACCCCGTGCATCGGCGTGTACACGATCGAGAGGTCGCGAGCCGCCGGCGTCAGCGAAAGGCGCAGAGCGGCGGTTAAGTAGTGCTCGACGACCTCGTCGCCCACGTGCACGATCTTGGGGTCGTCGGCCGAGGCGATTGGGACGGACTTCAGCGACTCGACGGCCGCGATCTGAGCGGAGATCTCGTGGTCGATCGGCGGGATGATCTGGGCGCCGTCGCCGAGGTACACCTTGTAGCCGTTGTACTCCGCCGGGTTGTGGCTGGCGGTCACCATCACGCCGGCGTCGGCGCGCAGGTCCCGGATGGAGAAGGCCAGCAGGGGAGTAGGAAGCGGCCGGGGCAGGAGGTAGGCGGTGATGCCGGCGCCGGCCATGACCGCCGCCGTGTCGGCGGCAAACTCCCGTGACCCGTGACGGGCGTCGTAGCCGATGGCCACCCCGCCGGCGGTCGTGCCCTTCTGCTGGAGATAACGGGCCAGGCCAGCCGCCGCCCGGCGGACGAGGGCCCGGTTCATCCGGTTGGGGCCGGCGCCCAGCTTGCCCCGCAGGCCGGCGGTTCCGAACTCCAACCGGCTGCCAAATCGCTCCCGTAGGGCGGCGAGGTCGTCGGCGGCCAGCAATCCGGAAACCTCCGCCCGGGTGGCGGGATCGGGGTCGTCGGCGAGCCACGCCGCGGCGGCGGCGGGCAGGTCTTCGTCCGTGGGCGCGTCGGCCGGCGAGCGGGAGGAAACGTCGGTCATAGCGCTCCGATCACCTCTGCGAGCAACTGGCCCATGCGTTGCGCCGAGCGCTGGCCGACTTCGAGCACATCGTGGTGATCTATACCCCGCCTGTCACCCCCGGCGTGGATTCCCGCCGCCAGGTTGGTCACCAGCGAGCAGGCCAGCACCTCGGCGCCGAGCTGGCGGGCGGCGATGGTCTCTAACACCGTGGACATGCCCGCCAGGTCCGCGCCCATGCCGGCGGCCATGCGGATCTCGGCCGGGGTCTCGAACTGCGGGCCGGCAAAGCAGGCGTACACCCCCTCCGCCAGCGACGGGTCGACCCGGCGGGCGGCGGCCCGCAGCCGGGGGGAGTAGGCGTCGGTCATGTCCACGAAGCGGATGTCGTGGGGCGGTGGCGGCAACGGGCCCGTCAACGGCGACTGCGCCGTCAGATTGATGTGGTCCGCCACCAACACCGGATCCCCCACCGAAAACGAGGGACGGATTCCCCCGGCGGCGTTGGTCAAAACGACGATCCGGCAGCCGGCCATCACCGCCGCCCGCACGGCGTGCACGACGGTCGCCGGCGGGTGCCCCTCGTAGAGGTGGACCCGGCCGAGAAAGGCCAGGACGTGCCGGCCGCCCTGGGCGATCGATCGCACCGTGCCGGCGTGGCCGGCCACGGACGGCAACGGGAAGCCCGGAAGCGACGCCACCGGCAGTTCGGCCACCACGTCCCCAATGCGATCGGCCGCCACCAGCCACCCCGATCCGAGGACCACGGCCACGTCGTGACGGGTGACGCCGGTACGAACGGCGATCTGATCGGCGGCCGCCGCGGCCAGCTCGAACGGGCCCTCAGCCACGGACCTGCACCAGCACGAAGAGGTGGCGACCGTGAGCCATGGGGTCGGTGACCTCGCGCTGCCAGAGGTTCTCGAAGCCCGCCGCCCGCAACAGGTCCAGGTTGCGCGAGGCGTCGAACTGGCTCCAGTACATGGGTTGGCCCAGCCAGCTCTCCGGATCGAGGTCCTCGGGCACGTCGCGGCTGCCGAGGCACAGCAGGGCGAGGCCGCGGGACCGCAGGACACGGCGGATCTCGGCGAAGACCGCCGAATGCTCGGCCCGGGGCAGGTGGAAGATGGCGTAGTACGACACCACGCCGGCAAAGGTTCCGGCCGGAAAGGGCAGCGCCACCAAGTCGGCCTGCACCGGCGCAGTCACGGCGCCGTCACGTCGGCCCAACTCGAGTTGGCGGCGCGACAGATCGAGTCCGATCGCCGCCAACCCGGCGTCCCGCAGCGCCGCCGTTACCGGCTGGCCGGCGCCGCAGCCGGCGTCGAGCACCGCCGCCCCGGGCGCCAGGCGGTCGAACAGGTGGGCCAGCAGGGCAACGTCGGCGCCGGCCATGGGACGGGCCGCCAGGTACGACTCGGCGGCGCGGTCGTAGCCTCGGCGCACCAACTCCTTGACGTCTCGGTGCACGAGGGGACCCTAGGCTCTGAGGGCGGGAAAAGGGGGCGTCCTTAGCTGCGAGTGGGTTGTAATCTTGTAAGCATGACACCCCCGGAGAAGGACGTGGCGAGGCGGAGCGACGTCAGTGCCTGGTTCGCCGAACGGCTGCCCGCCGCCTGGCTAGGCCGCCCTGCCGAGGTCGAGTTGGATCGCGAGGAGGTTCTTGTCCTCCTGCCGCTGGCGGCCGACGTCGACCCGGGCACCTTCCGTGACGCCACGCGGGACCGGCGCATCGAGCTGGCCCGCCAGGCCGAGGACCGCTTCGGGGTCAAGGTGTCGTGGGGCACGGTCAAAGACGGCCACCGCCGCCTGTTCACGACACTGCGCTCGGCCCTCACTGTCCCAGTAGGCATGCCCGAGCGCCAGGTGCTCGACGCCCTGGTCGACTCGGGCGTGGCCGCCAACCGCAGTGAGGCCGTGGCGTGGTGCATCCGCCTGGTCGGCCACCACGAATCCGACTGGCTCCGCGACCTGCGTGATGCCGTCGCCGCCGCCCCACCGGGGCGGCGAGATGTCCCTTCGCCGATCTGACGCCCAACAAAAGGAGCCCGTTGTGACCGACCTCGCCCCCGCCCCCGACCCCATTCACGACGACGGCGAGATCCTCGACGCCTACTCGCACGCCGTCACCGCCGTGGCCGAGTCCCTGCTGCCGTCGGTGGCCAGCCTGCACGTGTGGGCCGGTGACACCGGCTCCGGGCGCCCCGCCGGCTCGGGGAGTGCCGTCGTCCTGACCCCGGACGGCTTCCTCGTGACCTCGGCCCACGTCGTGGCAGCGGGACGGGCCGGCCAGGCAACACTGATTGACGGGCGCGAGTTCGAATTCGAGGTCGTCGGCCGTGATGCACTCTCTGATCTGGCGGTCATCCGGGGCCGGGCCCGTGACCTGCCGGCCGCCCCGCTGGGCGACGCCGACCGGCTTCGCGTGGGCCAGCTCGTCGTGGCCATCGGCAACCCGTTGGGATTCGCCGGATCGGTCACCACGGGGGTGGTGAGCGCCTTGGGCCGGTCGCTGCCGACCCGTTCGGGAGCGGCATCACGGGTCATCGACAATGTCATCCAGACCGATGCCGCCCTCAACCCGGGGAACTCCGGGGGCGCCCTGGCCGACAGTCGCGGCCGGGTGATCGGCATCAACTCGGCGGTGGCCGGCATCGGATTGGGGCTCGCCGTGCCCATCAACGCCACCACCCGACGCATCCTCGGGGCGCTCATGAGCGAAGGCCGGTTCCGCCGGGCCTACCTCGGGATCGTCGGCGGCCATCGCGCCCTACCCCCCCGCCTGTGGGAGCGCGTCGCCAAGGCCGGCGTCGGCGTCACCGACGTGATGGCCGGAAGCCCCGCCGCCACAGCCGGTATCCGGGTGAAGGACGTGCTGCTCGACATCGACGGCCAACCGTTGACCAACGCCGGCGACCTGCAGCGCCTCATGATCAGCGACGCCATCGGCCGTACGCACCGGGTTCGGGTTCTCCGCGACGACGCGGTGCTCGACCTCACGGTGACCCCCGCCGAACTCGCGGTTTGACCGTCCCTCTGGGGGGGTACCTGAACGGCGGGCCAAGTTGTCCTTGGCAAAGCGCGCGCCCACACGTAGTGTGACCTGGCGTTGTCTACGGCGGATCACCTTCGCGGCTGGGGGTCATGGATCAAATGAGGTTGTTCACACGCGGGCGTACGGCCCGGACGGGCGCAGTGTTGGTCGCTTCGTCCACTCTCGCTCTGGTGCTCAGCGGCACCGGCGCCGGCGCCCTTTCTGAGGCCGCGGGCGGCAAGCCGACACTGACGCCGGTGGCCGGTGTCACCGCCGGCTCGTCGTACTCCAAGGACCAGGCCCTTTCGAGCCGCGTGGCCCAGAGCGATCCGAAGGTCCTCAACCTGACCGGGACGGCCCCGACGTCGGTGATGGTGAAGCTCGACTACGACCCCTACGCGACGTACCCGGGGACCATCGCCGGCCTTCCGGCCACCAGCCCGCAGGTGACCGGCAAGAAGCTCAACCTGGCGAGCTCGGCGGCCGTCGCCTACACCAGCCACATCAACTCGGTGGAGGGCACCTTCGTCGCCGCCCTCCACAAGGCCCTACCGAGTGCCATCGTCGGCCAGAGCTACCACACCGTGTACGGCGGCGTGTCGGTCCAGGTGCCCGCCAACCAGGTGAAGCTCCTGCTCAGCCTGCCCGGCGCGGTGGCGGTGCAGGGCGACAACCTCCACCAGGCGGAGGCGACCGTGGCGCCTGTCGCCGATGACGACGCCGAGTTCATCGGCGCCAACAGCGCGTACAGCGCCCTCGGCTCGAACGCCACCGCCGGTGCCGGCGTGATTGTTGCCGATGTCGACACCGGCGTGTGGCCGGAACATCCCTCCTTTGCCGCCCGGTCCGACCTCGGCACGCCCCCGCCCACCCCCGGCGCCACGGCACGTGCCTGCAACTTCGGCACCGATCCACTGACCCACGTCGCCTTCACCTGCAACAACAAGCTGATCGAAGGCCAGGTCTTCCTCGCGACCTACAACTCGTTGGTGCACGACGAGCTTTATCCCACGTCCGCTCGCGACTCCAACGGCCACGGCACCCACACCACCAGCACGGCGGCCGGTAACCCCCTGGCCTCGGCTCCGCTGTTCGGTGTCGACCGGGGGCCGGTGCAGGGCATCGCTCCCGGAGCCTTCGTCATGTCGTACAAGGCCCTCGGACCCCTCGGCGGCTTCGACTCGGACCTGGTCGCGGCGATCAACCAGGCGGTCATCGACGGCGCCAACGTCATCAACTACTCGGTCGGTCCGTCGTCCCCCCAGAGTCCGTACACCGCCCCCGATGACCTGGCCTTTCTCGACGCCTTCGACGCCGGCGTGTTCGTCAGCACCTCGGCCGGCAACAGCGGCCCCGCCGCCTCCTCGGCGTCGCACCTCGGCCCCTGGGAGACCACGGTCGGAGCCAGCACGTTGGCGCGGGCCTTCCAGTCCACCGCCGTGCTGACGGCGTCGGGTGGCGCCACCTTGAGCATCACCGGGGACACGATCATGCCGGGCATCACCAGTGCCCGGCCGGTTGTCAACGCCACCTCGGCCGGCGGCGAGGACGCCGTCTGCTCCAAGCCCGCTCCCCCAGGTTCGTTCACCGGCAAGATCGTGGTCTGCGTCCGTGGCGGGGTCGACGCCAACAATGCACCCGTGGGCCGGGTCCAGAAGGGGTTCAACGTCAAGCAGGGCGGCGCGGCCGGCATGTTCCTGATCAA
>DATARN010000078.1:0-6469 GCA_036264135.1 Acidimicrobiales bacterium | reverse complement strand
ACGGAGGCGAGCAGCGTGCGATCGATGCGCAGGGTCGCCAGGTCCTTGAACAGCACGGCCCGGTCCCGCTCGGCGGCGAGGGTGGCGGCCAGCGCCGGGCCGCCGCGGACCGAGACGTCCCAGTCGGCGCCGCGGTCGGGGATGTCCTCCAACCGGCGGTAGCGGGCCAGCACGGTCGCCGCCGACTTCGGGCCCCACCCGGGGAGGCCGGGGTAGCCGTCGGAGCTGTCGCCGACCAGCGCCAGGTAGTCCGGGATCGACAGGGGGGCGACGCCGAACTTGGCGGTGACCGCCGCCTCGTCGAGCACGAGGCGCTTGCGCCGGTCCAGCTGCACGACCCGGCCGTCGGCGACGCACTGCCCGAGATCCTTGTCGGGGGTGCAGATGACCACCTGGTCGACCTCGGGGTCGGCGGCGGCGACTGCCGCGGCCGAGGCCAGGGCGTCGTCGGCCTCCAGGTCGACCATGGCCCACACCATGACGCCCATGGCCCGCAGGGCCACCTCGAGCAGCTGAAATTGGCCTATCAGGTCGGGGGCCACGCCGGCCGAGGATTTGTAGGTGGGCCACATGCCGTTGCGGAACGACTCGATCACGTGGTCGGTCGCCACCCCGAGATGGGTCGCGCCCTCCTCCAGCATGCCGAGCACCGATCCGAGCACCGCCCGGGTCGCCGCCACCTCGGAGCCTTCGGTAGTACGGTGCGGCGGGACACCGAAGTAATGGCGAAACAACTCGTAGGTGCCATCGACGAGGAAGACCCTCACGGCCGCGGCCGAGGGGCGGCGTTGGCACCAAAGGTCCCATTTCGGGCTGGCCGGATCGTCACAACAGTCCCAGGAGACACTTGACTCCCTCTGGTCACGACCCTACCGTTTACCGCATCTTGCGACGCCGCTGGCTGGGGACCGAGCTTCACCGCTGGGCGAGATTAGCTCGCTGCGGCCTGGCGGCGACGACGCTCGCATCCGTCGTCGCCGTCGTCGCCGCGCCCGGTCCCGCCCAGGCCGACCAGGTCACCGACAAAAAGGCGCAGGCGGCGGCCCTGGCCCAGAAGATCAATGCCGACGCCCGCCAGGTCGAGGTGTTGGCCGAGCAGTACAACGGCGCCCAGTACCACCTGGCGGCGGTTCAGCAGCAGATGGCCGCCGCCTCTCAGCACCTGGCCGCCGCCCAGGCCGCCGCCGACCGGGACCGGGCGGCGCTCGGCGCCGAGGCCGTCCTCGCCTACATGCACGGCGGGGTGACGGCGGCGCCGACCACCAGCAGCTTCACCGGATCGGTCGACTTCTCGGTGCAGCAGGGGTATTTCCAGCTGGCCACCGGCGATCAGGCCCAGGCCCTCGACCAGCTGCGCCAGAGCCAGCGGGAGCTGCGGGTCCAGCAGCAGGCCCTGCAGAGCGCCGAAGCAGACAGTAAGGCCGCCCTGACGGCGGTCAGCAGCCGCCAGCAGGCGGTGCAGGCGGCGGCCAACGCCACCCAGACCGCCCTGGGCCAGGTCCAGGGCGACCTCGTTTCCCTGGTGGCCCAGCAGCAGGCCCAGATCGCGGCCCAGCAGCAGGCCCAGGTCAAGCCGGCGCTGATCTCGACCCAGGCCAAGCTCAACAGCACCGGCGTGGCCGCGGTGGCCGCGCCCCCGCCCTCGACGGCGGCGACTACCGGCGGCTCCTCGCCCTCGCCGACCGCCGCCCCCTCGACCACGGCGGCCACCCGGTCGCCGTCCACCGGTGGGCCCACGACCACCCCGCCGACGACGTCGGCCCCCAAGCCCCCGCCGCCACCCGCCCCGCCCCCCAGTTCGGGCGCCGCCGCCGCCTTGGCCTACGCCCGGGCCCAACTGGGCAAGCCCTACCAGTGGGCGGGCTCGGGACCCAACTCCTTCGACTGCTCCGGGTTGACGATGATGGCGTGGGCCGCCGGCGGGGTGTCGCTGCCCCACCTGGCGGCGGGCCAGTACGCCAATACCGCTCACGTCCCGATCGCCGACTTGCGACCGGGAGACCTGGTGTTCTTCGGGTCTGACCTCCACCATGTGGGCATCTACGTGGGCGGGGGCGAGATGATCCACGCCCCCCAGACCGGCGAGGTCGTGAGCTACTCCAACATCTTCTGGCCCGACCTGCAGCCCTACGGCGGGCGCCCCGGCTAGCGACTACCGCGGCGGCCTGAGGGGGCGTCGGCCTGGGGGCGTCGGCCTGATGGGCGTGGGGCGGCGGCCTGAGGGCGGCGGCCTGAGGGGGCGGCGGCCCCTTTTTCCCGCCCTAAAGCACCCAGCCGGGCTTGCCGGCCGCCGTCAGCGTGAGGACCTCGGCCCCGACCGGCGTCACGACCAGGGTGTGCTCGAACTGGGCCGAGCGCCGGCCGTCGGCGGTGACCGCCGTCCACCCGTCGTCCCACATCCGCTCCCGCCAGGTCCCCATGGTGATCATGGGTTCGATGGTGAAGGTCATCCCGGGCTGCATCACCGTCGACGCCGACGGGGTGAAGAAGTGGGGCACGTTGGGGTCGCCGTGGAACCGCTCCCCGATGCCGTGGCCCACGAACATCCGCACCACGCCCAGATGGTGGCTGGTGGCGTGGGCCTCGATGGCCCGGCCGATATCGGAAAGGGGCTGGCCGGGGCGCACCGCGGCGATGCCCAGCTGCAGGCACTCCTCCGTGACCCGCACCAGCCGGCGGGAGGCGTCGTCGACGTCGCCGACCAGGAAGGTGCCATTGGTGTCGCCGTGGACCCCGTTCAGGAACACGGTGACGTCCAGGTCGACGATGTCCCCGTCGGCCAGGGGCCGGTCGTCGGGGATGCCGTGGCAGATGACCTCGTTCACCGACGTGCACACCGACTTCGGATAGCCCCGGTAGCCGAGCGGGCTCGGGTAGGCGCCCCGGGCCAGGCAGGCCTGGTGGCAGACGGCGTCGAGCTCGTCGGTGGTGATGCCCGGGCGCACGGCGGCGCCCGTCTCGGCCAGCACCTCGGCCGCCACCTGGCCGGCGACCCGCATGCGGGCCAGCACATCAGCCGACTTCACCATGGGCTCGGCCCAGCGCCGGGGCTCCCCGGAGGCGCCCGGCCGGGCGTACTCGGGTCGCTCGATGGAGTCGGGGACGCTGCGGCGCGGGCTGATCACGCCGGGCTGGATCTTGCCTTCACCGTCGCGGTGGCAGCGCTTGTACTTCCGACCGCTGCCGCACCAGCAGGGGTCGTTGGCCTTGGGCAGGACGCGGTTCATTGGGCCACGGGCTCGGGCGTGGGCGCGGCGGCGCGGGACTGGCCGCCCCGGGCGTCGAGCCAGGCCGCGATCTGGGGGCGCAGCCACAGCCGGGGCCGCCCCGGGCCCAGGTCGATCACCGGGCGGGGCATGTCGGCGTAGCGGCGCAGGTAGGTGTGGACGCTGTTGGCATGGCTCAGCCCCGCCATGTCGGCCACGCCCTGGGCGTCGCACAGCTCGTCGGTGTTGATCATCGGTGTCACAGACACAGTCTAGTGGAGTAGACGGCGTTTGCGCCGTCGCTTACTCCTGGACCAGCTCGATCAGGGTGCCGAAGGCCGCCTTGGGGTGGACGAAGGCCACCGTCGTGCCCCGCGACCCGGGACGGGGGGACTGGTCGATGACCCGGGCGCCCTCGCCCTTCAGACGGTCGAGGACGGCAGCCACGTCGTCGACCCGGTAGCCGACGTGGTGGATGCCTTCGCCGTGTCGTGCCAGGTAGCGGGCGACGGGCGACCCGGGTGAGGTCGGCGTCAGCAGCTGGACGTAGGAGTCGGCCACCTTGAGCAGCGCCTCTTCGACACCGTCGCTCTCGACGCGCTCGCGGTGGGCGACGGTGGCGCCGAACACGGTCTGGTACCACTCGACGGCGGCGTCGAGGTCGTTGACGGCGATGGCGACATGGTCGATCTCGGTGAGAACCGAGCTCATCGGGCCGCGGGGTGCGCTCGTCGGGCCGCCTGGTGCGCTCATCGGGCCGCCCGGTGCGCCCGGAAGAGGCCGATGCGCTCCTCCCCCACCTCGGCCCGAAACTCGGGATCGTCGATGCCCAGCCCATCGGCGGGCGCCAGGCAGCGCACCGCGATCTTGCCCTCGTGAAGGTTGTGGTGCACCTGGTAGGCGGCCTCGCCGACCTGCTCGAGCGGGAAGGTCATCGACAGAACGGGCTGGATGCGCCCCTTGGCGATCAGCCGGTTGGCGTCCCACGCCTCCTTGTAGTTGGCGAAATGCGAGCTCTTGATGGTCTTCAGCTTCATCCACAGGTGGCGGTTGTCGTACTCGATCTGATAGCCGGTGGTGGCGGCGCAGGTGACCACCGTGCCGCCCCGGGCGCACACGAAGACCGACGCCCCCATCGTCTGGCGGCCCGGGTGCTCGAACACGATGTGGGGATCCTCGCCGACCAACGAGCGGATGTCCTGGCCGAACCGCCGCCACTCGTCGGGGTTCTGGGTGTGCTCGTCGCTCCAGAAGCGGTAGCCCGCCGCCCGCCGGTCGATGACCGCCTCGCACCCCAGCCGGCGGAGGAGGTCGGCCTTCTCCGGGGAACTGACGACCCCCACCGGGATGCCGCCCCCGTTCAGCACGTACTGGACGGCGTAGCCGCCCAGGCCGCCGGTGGCGCCCCAGATGAGCACGACGTCGCCCTGCTTCATGTCGGCGCCGTTGCGGCTCACCAGCATCCGGTAGGAGGTCGAGTTGCACAGCGCGTTGGCGGCCGCCTCCTCCCACGACAGGTGGGCCGGCTTGGGCATCAGCTGGTTCGCCTTCACGACGGCCAGGTCGGCCAGGCCACCGAAGTTGGTCTCGAAGCCCCAAATCCGCTGGTTGGCGGCCAGCATCGAGTCGTCGTGCGCCGAGGGGTCCTGGTCGTCGACGTAGTTGCAGTGGACCACCACCCGGTCACCGGGCTTCCACAGCCGGACCGCGCTGCCCACCCGGAGCACCACGCCCGAGGCGTCGGATCCGACGACGTGGTAGGGCAGGTCGTGGCGCCGGCCCCAGACGCTCTCCCGCCCCAGCCGCTCGAGGAAACCGAAGGTCGGGAGAGGCTCGAAGATCGACGTCCAGACGGTGTTGAAGTTGATGGCGCTGGCCATGACGGCCACGTAGGCCTCGTCGGGCGCCAACTCGGGGACGGCAACCTCTTCGACCAGCAGGGACTTGCGCGGGTCCTTGTCGGCGGAGGGCATCCCCTCGAACATGGCGACCTGCTCCTTGCGGACGACCGCGGCCCGGTACTTGTCGGGCAGAGGAACGGCGGCCAGGTCAGCTCCGGACGCGCCGTTGAGGATGGCGTCGAGTACGGCTTCCATGGGAAAAGGTTACCGGTTGGTAACCGAGCGGAGTCGCCCGTCCAGGGGGTCGCCGCCTGGCCGACGGGCCCGTCGCCACGGGCCCGTCGAGACGGGGACGATCAGCCCAGACCGAGCGGGACGCAGTCCTTCTGCGCCTGGGTGCTGGCCGCCACTTCGGCAGCGGTCCCCGGTGTCGAGTTGAACAAGATGTTGAGGTCGCTGATGCACGCCTTGTAGGCCGCCAGCTGGGAGCTCTGGGTGGCCTTGGCCGAATTGGCGTCGTTCAGGTTGGCGGTGGTGTTGGCCAGGTTGGCCTTGCTGATGGCCAGGTCCCGCTGGGCGGTCTGGGCGGCCGTGGCTTGCTTGTCGCGCTGGCTCATGACCGAGCTCAGCTTCAGGCCTCCCACAACGAGGACGAGGACCAGGACTACCACCAGCGACACGATGGCGACCAGGGCCGCCCCTGGCCCGCCCGAAGACTTGCGGGGCTCGGCAAAGGTCGCCGGGTAGGACGACGTCGGCGCCTGGTAGGGCGGCTGGTACTGCGGTCCGGGGCGGTCGTACTGCGGGGGCGCCTGGTAGGCGGGCGACCGGTACGTAGCTGCCGCGTCGTACGCCGGCGCCGTCGGGTATGGCGCCGTCCACGGGTTGGCCGGCGTTGGGGTGGCCGGCGGCGAGGTTGGGCCGGCGCCCATCGGCGCGTCGGCGCCGAACGGCGAGTGGGCGCTCGCCGGCGGAGCCGTGGAGGGGGACGGGTCGACACCCATCGGGGTGGCGCCGGTGCCCGACGCGTCGGCCGGGCGCACCGCCCGCAGCGGCGCCGCCCGGTCGGGCCGGGGCTCGCCGTAGCTCCGGCGGCCGGGAGGACTCCACGCGGGAGGTGGCGGCGAAGACGAGGCGTTCGGCACGGTGGGCGGGGCCGCGCTGGCCCGGGGGCCGTCAGCCCGAAGCCGGGGGCCGTCAGCCCGGGGCCGGGGGGGCGGGGCCGAGTCGTCTGCGGTAGCGGCCTCCGCCGAGTCAACCGCCTTGACGTCGAGGGGATTGCGGCAGTTGGCGCAGGTCGCCCAGTAGAACTTCACGGGCTCGCCACAGTTCCCGCAGAACTCAGTGGCGTTCCTGCCCGGCACGTGGGTGGTGGTGTTGTCAGACATAACAGTCCTCTCCATTTCAGCAAGTGGTTACGGT
>DATARN010000190.1:0-31971 GCA_036264135.1 Acidimicrobiales bacterium | reverse complement strand
GTTTTTGGCTTGGTGCTCGGGGTTTGCGGACTCCTGCTGGCCAGTACCGCCGGCGCCGCCGAGGCGCCGGTCGGGCTGGGGACGGCGGCCAGTTTCGGGGTGCTGGCCGGCGCCGGTGTCACCAACACCGGCCCCTCGGTCGTCGCCGGCGACCTCGGCACCTGCCCGACGCCGGCGATCACCGGGTTCCCTCCGGGAAGCGTCCACGGCACCATCCATGCCGACGATGCTGTTGCTTGTGGGGCCCAGTCGGACACCACGATCGCCTACAACGACGCCGCCGGGCGAGCGCCCAGCGCGACCTTCGGGGGGCCGACGGATCTCGGGGGCACCACGCTGAAACCAGGCGTCTACAAGTCACCGTCGTCGCTCGCCATCACCGGCACCCTCACCCTCGACGGGCAGAACGATCCGAGCTCGGTCTTCATCTTCCAGGCTGGGTCGACGGTCATCACCTCACCCAACAGCCACGTGGCCCTGATAAACGGGGCCCAGGTTTGCAACGTCTTTTGGCAGGTGGGGAGCTCGGCCACGTTGGGGGTCGGCTCCAGCTTCGTCGGGACGGTTCTGGCGCTGACCGCTATCAGCGCCAACACCAATGCCACAGTGCAGGGTCGGCTCCTGGCCCGTAACGCGTCGGTCACGCTGGACAGCAACGTCATCACGGTCCCGATGTGCGCCGTGACCACCACGACGACCGCGTCGTCGACGACGATTCCTGCGGCCACCACGACCACGGTGCCGGGAGCGACCACGACGGTGCCGGGAGCGACCACGACGATTCCTGCGGCCACCACGACCACGGTGCCGGGAGCGACCACGACGATTCCTGCGGCCACCACGACGGTGCCGGCTGCCGCGACGACCACGCTGGCAGCCGCCGCGACCACCACCATGCCCGCGACCACCACCATGCCCGCGGCCACGACCACTACCCTCGCCAGCTCAGCAGCGACCAGCACCACCTCGACATTGGCCGGGTCGACGGCGACGACCACCACAACGACGGTCGCAGGCTCGGGGACAGCGGCGGCCACGACCACCACTGCCGGCTCGTCGACGGCCACCAGCACCGGCGGCGGGGCAGCCGGAGGCGGCAGCGGTTCTGAATCGAGTGTCACCGGCGGGTCGTCCACGGGCGCCGGACAAGCGCTCGCATTTACCGGTTCCTCCGCCCGGTGGAATACGTTGGTCGGCGCCGCCGTCGTAGCATTGGGCGGCCTCATGGTGCTACTGGCGGTCCAGAAGCCGACAACTTGGAGGCGGGGGAAGGGTCAGCGCTAACGGGCAAATGATCGGTGAGTGGCTCCCACCACCAATGTCGATCGTGCCGACCCGACCATCGGTCAATGGGGGGCTCAACCCTCCGACCAGGGATTCTGCCCTAGTAGCACCGAGATAACACCGGGCATGAGGGTTCGACTCCCTCCGCGCCCACATCGCCTTGCCCTCTTACCGTGGGTTGTGGCGGCGATCATGGCTTCCACACGTGGATGACGGACAACGGAACCCGCTCAGGCTCGGGCGGGAGGTTGTCGCCGAAGACCGCATGGAGCATGGGGTGGACGACGGGATGGAGCCGCTCCTCAACAAAGCGATCGCAGTCCTCCTCGGACTCCCAGATGTCGACGTAGCGCAACCCGCCCTCGGGACGCTCGAATGCCAGGTGCACGAGGAGACCCTCGGGCGCCTTGTCGCCCAGGCCTTCGACGATTCGGTCGTAGATGGCACCGTCGATCGGTACGTCCTGTGTGTAGCCGTAGGTCATGGCGTTGCCTCTCTATTGAAATTTTGATACGAAGTCGGTTCGTATGAAAGTATGGAGGCGGTGACGGACCCTGTCAAGCCCCGTCGTTACGACAACACCTCCCGGCGGTCCCATTCGGATGAGACCCGCCGGCGCATCCTCGGCGTCGCCCATCAGGCGATGGTGGAGCGGGGCTACCAGGCGACAAACATCGCCGACGTCGCCGCCGCCGTGGGCGTCCACATCGACACCGTCTACCGACTCATCGGCCCGAAACCGGTCCTCCTCCGAGAACTCATCGAGCGGGCGATTTCGGGACGTGACGCTGCTGTCAGACCCGAGGACCGCGACTACGTCAAGGCGATCCGGACGGAAGCCGACCCGGCGAGAAAGCTCGCCATCTACGCGGCGGCGATGTACGACATCCAGGGACGGCTGGCGCCGCTCTTGCTGGCCTTGCGAGACGCCGCCACCACAGCGCCTGAGGCCAAACAGGTGTGGCAGGAGATCAGCGACCGCCGAGCGACCAACATGCGCCTGCTGGTCGAGGATCTGGCGGGGGCCGGTGGGCTGCGCCCCGGCCTGTCAACCAACGACGCCGCCGACATCATCTGGGTGACCAACAGCGCCGAGGTGTACCTCCAGTTCACCAGGGAGCGGCGCTGGCCGCCCGAGCGTTATCGCCAGTGGTTGGAGGAGACCTGGTGCCGCCTCCTCCTCCCCGACCCTCCACTCCATGGCGGATCGTCCAACCCCGAGGCTCAACGAACAAGCCCCTCGGGCCGGGACCTACCGGGCCTGGAGGGCCGGTCGGCGGCCCAGCTGGATCGTGATGACGATGGCCCAGATCCATAGAGCAGCGATCGGTAGGAAAGCCACCGACGCCAGGATGACGACGGCGACCACCAGGCCGAACGTGGCCACACGCCGGCTCAATACGCCTGCCGCTCGTCCCTGCCGACTCAGACAGGCGACGCTGAACGACGCGGCCAGCATCCCACCCACCGCCACCAGCGCGAAGCCCAAGGTGTTGGCGAAGCGAAGGAGGTCCGCCGACGGCAACGGGAACTTCCCGGCCAACTCCGTACCGGAGATGCTGGCCATCACCACGCCTCCGGCGGCGATGCACGCCGCCGAGACACCGGCCGCGACCAGGGGCACCGGGCTGGTACGCGCCGGTGCCGAGGCCTGGGCGATGCGCTCCCACAAGGTCGCCAGCAGTGTCAACAGGCTCAGTGCGGCCAGCACCAGGAAGACGCCCGTCGCAAGGTGCTCGATCTGGTGCGAATGGCCGGTATAGGCAGCCGTCCATTTGGCGTCAGCCGCCTTGTTGGCGGGCACACTGCTGGCAACAACACTGGCGATGAAGAACACGACAAAGGTGACGCCGGCGAAGCGGGCCCGGCTGCCGGAGACGTTGTTGCCGGAATCGGGCGGTCGCGTAGGTGTCCGCAGGACGGATGTGGCTGACATGGGGATGCTCCTCTCGTTGGCCGGTGGGCGCACCGGTTTCGGTTCCCGCCAACCGTCGCGTCCGGTGTCGGCCCGGGCATCCGGCACCGGGACGATTCGTCGTGGACCGGCCGGTGATCGGCAGTCCTCCTACCGGAGGACCCCGATCGTCCTAGCGGACGAACCCGGAGAGGGCCGGGATCGGTACCGTTGGCCGCATGGGCCCGGTTGCCGAGTCAGCGGGGGCAAGGGACCCGGCGACGCTCTGGGCCGTCGACGCGGTGCTTGCCGCCCTCCTGTCGGTTGGGGCGATGGTCGCCCTCGGCGCCGTCCGCGACCAGGCCCCAGTGTGGCTGGCGGCGGCGTCGGGACTGGCGGCCACCAGCGCGGTGGCGTGGCGGCGCCGCGCCCCGGCAGCCGCGGCGCTGGTGGCGGTGGGCGGGCTGCTCGTCTACCAACTGGCGACGAGGGACCAGAACCTGGCGTTTGAACCCCTGGCCTGTGTCCTCGTCTTCTATCTCCTCGGTCGACGAGCATTGCGCAGGACCGACCGGTTGGTCGCCGCCGCGCTCGTCGCCTCCGCCTTAGGAGTGTGTGCCGCCGTCGCCGCCACCACGAACGGCGCGTCGGTTCTCGGAGGGATCGGGGCGTGGGCCGTGTGGATGGCTGTGCCGGCCGGTGCCGGCATCTTGGTGGCGCGGCGGACAACGCTGACGGCCGCCTTGGCGCACACCGCCGCTCGCCTCGCTCGGGAGCAGGGTGCCCGTTCGGCGCTGGCGGCGGCCGAGGAACGCAACCGGGTGGCGCGTGAGCTCCACGACGTCGTGGCCCACAGCCTGAGCGTGATGGTCATCCAGGCCAGCGCGGCCCGACTGATCGTCCACGACGACGCGTCGGGCGCACGCCGGGCGCTCGCATCGGTCGCCGAGTCGGGCCGCGACGCCATGACCGACTTGCGTCGCCTCATGGGCCCCGTGCGCCATGAGGACGTCGCCGCCAACGGCCCGGTCGGGGTCACGGAACTTCCCCGCCTGGTGAAACGCGTCCGCGCCAGCGGCCTCGATGCCGATCTCCGATTCGAGGTGGCCAACCGGCGTCTCCCCCCGGCGGTAGAAGCAACGGCGTACCGCGTCGTCCAGGAGGCGCTGTCCAACGTTCTGAAGCACGTCGGGCCGACGCGGGTCGCGGTCGTGGTGACGATGTGCGACGACGCCGTCGCGGTGGAGGTCGCCGACGCCGGCCCGGCGGCGGGCACCGCCCGTGCCCCGATGATCACGTCCGGGTACGGCCTCGTCGGCATGCGCGAGCGGATCGCGATCCATGGCGGCGACCTGCACGCCGGGCCGGCGCCGGGCGGCGGCTGGACCGTCGTCGCCCGGATCCCACTGCGGGCGACACCTCCCCGGCGCGCCTCCGACCCACCCGAGCCGGCCGCCGAGGTCCCGGTGCCGGCGGCGCCGGTCGGGCCGTGGCTCGTGCCCTGGTTCGACTGGGCGCTCGCCGCCGCCGCGCTGGTCGTCTTCGAGTTGGCGGTAATCACCAGCCCCTACCGCCCGGGACGGTCGTTCGTGGAAGCAGTCGTGGTCGCGTTGATCGCCACGGCCACGATGTGGCGCCGGCGCGCCCCATTGGCGTTCCTCGCGGTGGTGGGAGTCCTCGCCGTCTCGCTGAGCGGAGGCCCCATCGCGCTACACAACCCGCAGATCCTTGGGGGCTACCTGGTGCTCGTACCCACCTACGCGGTGGCGGCGTGGGAGCCCCGCCGGCGCGCCGTCCTCGCCCTTGGGGTATGGCTGGCCGGGGCGGTCACGTTCAACCTGTTGAGCCGGGCCTCCGTCAGCGCCATGGTGGGCGGGACGGCCATGGGGTGCGCGGTGTGGCTCGTCGGGCGCATGGCCCGCAATCAACGACGACTGGCCGACCAACTGGCGCATGCGAACGCCTTGTTGCAGGCCGAGCTCCGGGACCGGATGCTGCTCGCGGCCGCCGCCGAACGGGCCCGAATCGCCCGCGAGCTTCACGGCCTGGTCGCTCGGGGGATCGTCTCCATGATCGTGCAAGCCGAATCGGCGCAGACGGTCATCACGACCGATCCCGCGGCCGCCACGGCCGCCATCCCGGCCATTGAGCACACCGGTCGCGAGGCGCTGGTCGAGATGCGCCAGATCCTCGGGGCGCTCCGGGCGCCGGGGCGACCGCCGGATTTGGAACCTGTCCCCCTCGTGGGGCAGGTCCCAAGCCTCACGCCCGAGCCAGCGACGCTTCGATGACGGTGCGGGTGGTCATCGCCGATGACCAGCACCTGGTGCGGGCCGGCTTTCAGCTGATCCTGGCCACCCAGCCCGACATCGAGGTGGTCGGTCAGGCCACGACGGGCTCCGAAGCGGTCTCGGTGGCGGCGGCCCAACATCCCGACGTCGTGTTGATGGACATCCGCATGCCGGGGATGGACGGGATCGAGGCCACGCGCCGAATCGTGCAGGCCAGACCCTCGACCCGAGTCTTGATCCTGACGACCTTCGATCTCGACGAGTACGTGTACGACGCGATGAGAGCAGGAGCCAGCGGCTTCCTGCTCAAAGACGTGCCCCCCGATCAGCTGGCGGCCGCGATACGCATGGCGGACAGCGGGGATGCCCTGTTGGCGCCAACCATCACCCGCCGGCTGATCGAGGAGTTCGTCAACTCCCACGCCCATCCCGAGCCCCCGGCCTGGCTCTCGCAGCTCAGCCCGCGGGAAGCCCAGGTGTTCGGCCTGCTCGCCCATGGTCGCTCAAACGCAGAGATCGCCCAGGAGCTCATCGTGGCCGAGACAACGGTGAAGACCCACGTCGCCCGGATCCTCGCCAAGCTCGGCGTCCGGGATCGCATCCAAGCGGTGGTCCTCGCCTACGAGACAGGCATCGTCATCCCTGGAGGCAATGCCGAACTGCGCTAATTCATGCAGTGCCGGTCTTCAGGACGACTCGAGGCGGAACACGTCGCCCGCGACCGAAACGGTCACACCTGGTGGACCAGGTAGACCACCGACACCGTGGCAATGACGGCGGCGACGGCCCAACCGGCAACCTTCAACCGCCCAGAGATGGCATGGCCGCCCATGAGCGACCGCTCGCCGGCGATGAGCATCAGGAAGACCAGGCCGATCGGCGTTCCCAGGCCGCCGGCCACCGACGCCCAGAACAGCAGCCGGATCGGCGATACCCCCGCCAACGCCACCGCGGCCGCCAGCACCACGCTGGCGGCGACCACGGCGTAGAACTCCGGGGCGTCACGGAGCCGCTCGGAGAGACCTCGCCGCCAACCCGCCTGGGCCCCGACCGAGTAGGCCGTGGTCCCGACCAGCACCGGAAGGGCCACCAGGGCCGAGCTGAGCAGCCCGACGCCGAACAGGTCGCCGGCGAAGCGCCCCGCCACCGGCTCCAGCGCCCGGGCCGCGTCCTGGGCCGTCTGCACCTGGAGGTGGTGGGCACCGAGGGTGGCGCCGGTCGCGACCAGGATGAACCAGAAGATGGCCACCGCGAAGAAGATCCCGACGGCGGCGTCGAGCTCCTTGACACGCAACTCCTGGCGCCGAGGCTTCTCCTCCGCCACCTCGACGGTCTGCCACACGTAGACATAGGAGGTGAGTGTCGTGCCCAGCAGGGCCAGCGCGCCCTCCAGGTAGTCGGTGTTCCACCGGAAGCTCGGGATCACGGAATGACGCAGCACCGCCCCCCAGTGGGGGTGGGCGAGAACGGCGGCGGCCACGTAGGCCAACAGCACCAGCAGGACCCACTTCAACACGCCGATGACCTCGTCGTAGGTTCCCCACAGCAGCAGGGCGAGCACGACCAGGGCCAGGGGGACAACGAACCACGCCCACCTGGCGTGGAAGATCAGGCCGAGGGCCGCCGCCCCCGCCTCGAGATCGGCCGCCAAGGTGATCAGCGTCACCGCGACCACCGAGACCAGCAGGACCAGTTGGGCCGGCCGGCGACAGCGGCGAGCGACCAGCTGCTGGAGATCCTGTCCGGTGACCGCCCCGATCCGGGCGCTCACCACTTGCACGACCGCCAGCATGGGGAAGGTCAGCAGAACCAGCCAGGACAGCCCGAAGACGGTCGTGGCGCCGATCACCGCGATCGTGGCCACGGTGGTGGGGTCGACGTCGGAGGCGCCGGCCACCATTCCCGATCCAAGCGACCGGATGGCGTCGGCCCATCGCGGCGTGAGGTCGCGACGCAGTTTCACGGTTCACCTCCCACGTGGACGCAACCATCGGCCTCGCCGCCGCGCTGCGGATCACTTGATCACGTGGTTGTCCCCATTTCCTGGCGGCGGCTCACGTAGGAACGATGGCTGGGGTGGGGAAAGAGGGCCGGGATTCCACGTCGGCGTTCGCAGTGCCGGCTGGCTAGGGCAGCGGGAGGGACGGCGGCTGGTACTCGACCCGGAAGAAACACGTGAGCCCCGCCACCGAGGCGTCGGGCGTCATGGTGACCGAGGTCGGCTGGTCGGGATGACGGAGATCGAGGGCGATGGTGACCGTGTCGTCGCCGGCGCGGTTCGGGTCGTAGACGGCCAGGCGCAGGGCCGTCCCCTGCAGGTCGTAGCCGTACGCCAGCACCTGGTGGTTCTGTCCGAGGTCGGCGGGATTGGCGGACGTAACCATCACCAGTCCGAGAGGGCAAAGCCGGCCGGCGTCGAGCTCGGCCCGGATGGCCGGCCATTCCCGGTTGATCATGCGGCTGGCCCGGCCGTGGACGGTCACCGGACCGAGGCGGGCGTCGCCGTCGGGCAGCAGGGGGTTCATGAGGGCCAGATAGGTCGCGGGGCCGGCCGGAAGCTGGTAGCTGTCGATGAGGCGCCGCACCAGGTAGCTGAACAGTGGCGTTCCGCCGGCCGGTGGCGTCGTGTCGGCGGGCGGGAGAAGCCCGGCCAGGAAGTAGTCGTTGACCGCGAACACCATCCCACCGCACAACCCGTTGGCGGCGTTACCGATCGGGATGCGGGCGACGCCGAGGTCGATCGTCATGACCGGGCCGCGGGGGAAGCGGTTGTCGAAATGGAAGCCACCGGTACTCGGCAGGAACGCCGGCACCCGGACGCTTGCCACGTCCTGAGGGTAGGTGGTCAGGGCGCCGGCCAGCGGGCGGCGCGCCAGCAGCGACAGCGCATGGGCACGTCGATCGCCGCCGGGCCCCCCAGGGGGATGAGCCGGGCGGCCAGGTCCGCCACCCGGTCGAGGAGCGAGGCGCGTTCCCCGGGCGAAAGGACGATCACCTGACTGTAGGTGGCGGCCAAGCCAACCAGCTCGTGGCGAGTCATCGGCATCGTCCAGGTAAGGGTGGTCGTCTCGGCCGGCCCGAACGGCGCGCCGGCGGGCAGCTCCACCTGGTGGCGGTGGTCCTCCTGTTCCGCTCCGGCCATGGCGTCGCGCCCCCGGCCGAGGACATCGGCGACCCAGTCCACCCGGCGATCCGGCCCACTCCACAACACGGCGAGGTGGCCGCCAGGACGGAGGACGCGGGCGATCTCAGGGACCGCCCTGGTGGCGTCGACCCAATGCCAGGCCGACGACACGACAACGGCGCCGAAGCTGGCGGCGGCGAAAGGGAGGTACTCGGCCGTCGCCCCGACCACCACCACGCCCGGACTGCGATCGGCGAGGACGCGTCGCATTCGCCCGTCGGGCTCGGCGGCCACAACCTGGCCGCTGACCCGACCGACCAGCCGGCGGGTGAAGGCACCGGTTCCCGCTCCCACATCGAGGACGTCGGCCGCCTCGGCGGGGAGCACCCACGCCGCCGCCTCGGCCGGTGGCCCGGGCCGGTAGCGGTCGTACGCCTCGGCCACCTCGCCGAAGGACCGGGCGCGCCCGTCGTTCACACGGCGACGCTACTCGGCCTCCCCCACGGCCCAGATGGCGGCCAGCCACTCCTGCCAGGCTCGCATGGTGGCGGCGGCGTCGAGGTCGCGGTAGGCGTGGTGGCTCACGGCGACGGTCATGCCGATCGGCGCCCGGCCGTGGAAGCGGACCAGCGCGTCGGCGGTCCGCAACCCGAGGAACGTCCCCGACCGGTAGTCGACGACCCCCGCCAGCGCCTCCGCGGACGGCAAGGCGATGCGAACCTCCACGCCGACCTGCGGGTCGGTGCCACCGCCGACGGCGGCGATCAGCGCCGCCCACCCGTCGGGTGCCGCCGATGACGCCGGCCCGTCCGCTTCGACGTACGTCGTCGATCGGCCCGGAAAGTACGCCAGGTACTGGGAAAGGGTGTGGAGGTACATGTCCCAGCCGGCGCCGGTCATGGCCTCGAACTCGTCGTTCCAGTCGCCGCCGAGAAATCCGCTGTGGACGAATCGCAGGACGGTGGTTCCACCGTCGCCGCCCTCGATTAGGTACTCGAAGGCCTGCGTCGATCCGTCGGCGCCGGCGGGGGGCTCGACGAGCAGCCGCTTGCCCGGCTCCCAGACCTTGACGCCCGCACCGGCCGGGTCGATCGGCATGGGCATGAACCAGCCGGCCAGTCCGGCCGGCGTGGCGATGGCCTCCCAGACCTGATCAGGGGAAGCGGGGAGGGGGACCGTTCTGCGGATCTCGAACTCGTGCGGCATGTCAGGCCTCCGGCGCTGAGGGGTGGACGGCGACAACTATTCGGTGCCGGCGGGCCCCCGGCGCCGCCGCGACGTGATACCTGGCGACCAGCCCGGCAAGAGCAGCGGCCAGTTCCTCGGTGAAGGCCGCCCGCTCCTCGGCAGAGGCGAAACGGACCTCGCCGTCGGCCGCGAAGGATGCCACTCGCTGGCCAGCGGCGTCGGCGGCCGAGACCAGGGCGCCCACCTCCTCGATCAACCGGCTGGCCAGGGCGAGGAGCCACTGGGCGGAGCGGCGGTCGGGGTGACGGTCGGGGTCGGGCGCCACCGGCGCCAGGGCGGCCGGTGAGATCACGTAGGAGGAGGCCGTCGCTCGTAGGATCCGCTCGAGGCAGTTGCCCCGCCGGCGGCTCTCGACGAATTCGACCACGCCGTGCTGCTCCAGCGCCCGGAGGTGGTAGTTGACCTTCTGGCGGGGCAGGCCAATGCGGTGGCCCAGCGCAGTGGCCGAGCTGGGTCCCTCCACCAGGAGCGACAGCAGCCGAGCACGCACCGGTTCCAGGCACACGCCAGCGGCCTCGGAATCCGTGATGACCGCCACCTCCTGCACGACCCCAGCCTGTCACCGACAGAAATATTTGTCAAGAATGGAATCGCTGTCAATCGGTCTCAGCCCATTCGGGGCCGGCGCTGAGGATCTTCTGAGCCCCGGGTCCCACCATCGCTCCATGACTGCGACGCTCGCGCCCGAGGCCCCCGCCAACACCGCGCCGCCGGCACGTGGGCCCGCCGCCGGGCCGGGGCGCCCCGCCCGACGCGGCCCCCGGTGGGCCCGCCCGGCGCTGCTCGCCCTCTTGGTGGCCACCGCGGGCGCTTACCTGTGGGGTCTCGGCGCCTCGGGGTGGGCCAACTCCTACTACTCGGCGGCGGTGCAGGCGGGGGCGCACAGCTGGAAGGCGTTCTTCTTTGGTTCGACCGACGCCTCCAACTTCATCAGCATCGACAAGGCGCCGGCGTTCCTGTGGCCCATGGAGCTCCTCGCCCGGGTGGTCGGCGTCAACTCGTGGAGCATCCTCGTCCCCGAGGCGCTGGAAGGGGTGGCCGCGGTCGGCATCCTGTACGGGGCCGTCCGGCGGTGGTTCGGGCCCGCCGCCGGGCTCCTGGCCGGCGCGGTGCTGGCCGTCACGCCGGTCGCGGCGCTCATGTTCCGGTTCAACAACCCCGACGCCCTGCTCGTCCTGCTGCTGACGGCGTCGGCCTACGCCATGGTCCGGGCCCTGGAGGGCGGTCGCACCCGTTGGCTGGTGCTGGCCGGCTCGCTGGTCGGATTCGGCTTCCTCGCCAAGATGCTGCAGTCGCTGCTGATCGTGCCCGCCCTGGGCCTGGTGTACCTCGTCGCCGGGCCGCCGAAGCTCGGGCGCCGGCTGCTCCAGTTGGCCGTCGGCGGGGCCGCCATGGTCGCCGCCGCCGGCTGGTGGGTGCTGGCCGTCCAGTTGACGCCGGCGTCGTCGCGGCCCTACATCGGCGGATCGCAGAACAACAGCCTGTGGAACCTGATCTTCGGGTACAACGGCTTCGGCCGCCTGAACGGCAACGAGGCGGGCAGCGTGGGCGGCGGCGGCGGGACGGGCGCCGGTCGCTGGGGCGCCACCGGGTTGGCCAGGCTGTTCAACTCCTCCTTCGGGGGTCAGGCATCGTGGCTGCTCCCCGCCGCCCTGCTGGCGATGGCGGCGTTGCTGGCGTTCACCTGGCGAGCCCCGCGAACGTCGCGGACGCGCTCGGCGGCGCTGCTCTTCGGCGGCTGGCTGGTCGTGACCGCCGTCGCCATCAGCCTGGGCAAGGGGATCATCCACCCCTACTACACCGTGGCCCTGGCCCCTCCCATAGGGGCGCTGGTCGGTATCGGGGCGGTCATGCTGTGGCGCCGGCGTCGCCTGGTGGCGCCCCGTGTGGTCCTGGCCACTGCCATCGTCGTCACCACCGGATGGTCCGTCGTGCTGTTGGAACGGACCCCGGCGTGGCATCCCGGGCTGCGGACCGTCGTGCTTCTGACCGGCGTGGTCTCGGCCGCCGCCGTGGCCGGCTGGCCCCAGCGACGCAGAAATGCCGCCATGGCCGTGGCCTCCCTGGCCCTCGTTGCCACCCTCGCCGGCCCGGCGGCCTACACCTGGGCCACCGTGACCACCCCGCACAGCGGCGCCATTCCTTCGGCCGGCCCGGCGGCCGCCGGGTTCGGTGCCGGCCCCGGCGGCGGCGGCGCAGCCCCGGCGGGCGGATTCCGCGGGGGCGGCGGCTTCGGCGGCCCGGGCGGCGCCGGTGGCATCCTGAGCGCCAGCACGCCGAGCGCGGCGCTGACCGCCACCCTCCAGCAGGAGAGCGGCCGCTTCCGCTGGGTCGCGGCGGCGGTGTCGGCCAACCAGGCGGCCGGCTATCAGCTGGCGAGCGGCGACGCGGTGATGGCCATCGGCGGCTTCAACGGCACCGACCCGGCCCCGACCCTGGCCCAGTTCCAGGGGTACGTGGCGGCCGGCCAGATCCACTACTTCATTGCCGCCGGGGGTGGCAACGGCACCACGACCAGCAGCGCCATCACCGCGTGGGTGGAGTCGACCTTCCCGTCCCAGACGGTCGGCGGCGTGGCGTTGTACGACCTGACCAGCCGGGGGTGACTCAGGCCACCAGCCGGGCCACCTCGCCGAGCAGGGCCACCATGGCCAGGTCGTCGTGGGCCAGATGCTGGAGCATGACCCGTTCGACGCCGGCCGCTTCGAACTGCCGCAGCTTGTCCGCCACCGCGTCGACGGTGCCGACCGCCCACTCCGCCTGGTGGTCGGCCAGCCAGGTGACGGGGTCACCGGTGTCGCCGGTTCGGGCCATTGCCGCTTGGACCCGCTGACGGCATTCCGCCGCGTCGCGACCCACGATGCCGCGAGTCATGAGTGAAAAGACCAGCGTGTCGGGCGGCCGGCCCTCCTTTTCCCACGCCTCCTCGACGACCGCCCGGCGCTGGCGGCACGTGTCGGGCGAGGCGAAGGTGGTGTTGTACTCGTCGCCCCAGCGCGCCGCCAGGGCTGCGCCCCGGGCGCCGGCGTGACCGCCCACGATGAGCCACGGGTGCGGCCGCTGCACCCCCTTGGGCAGGGCGTCGAGTCCCTCGACCCGGTAGTGGCGGCCGTGGAAGTCGAACGGGCCCGGCCCCCACGAACGGTGGACGATCTCCAGTTGCTCGGCGAAGACGTCAAAGCTCGGCGCCGGGAAGCCGTAGGCCCGGTGCTCGGCCTCCAGCCAGCCCGCCCCGAGGCCCAACTCCACCCGGCCGCCCGAGACGTGGTCGACGGTCACCGCCATCTTGGCCACGACCGACGGGTGGCGGAAGGTGGCCGGCGACACCAGCGTGCCCAGCCGGATCCGGTTGGTCAGCGGGGCGAGGGCGGCCAGCGTGGCCCAGGCGTCGAGCGACCCCCGGCCCGCCTGGCCCATCACCGACAGGTAGTGGTCGGACCGGAACAGGCCCTCCAGGCCGGCGTCCTCGCAGGCCCGGGCCAGGGCGACCCACTGGTCCCACGTCACGTCCTCCTGGCCCTCGATCATCAGGCAGACACGCATGGCGCCATGTTCGCACCGCCGCGGGCAAGAAGCGCCCTGTCGCTGGCGGTTCCGGCCGACGCCGCGGGTTTACCCAGCCACCGTCGTGTTGCCGGCCGGCAGGCCGAGGAAGCGGTACACCTCGGCGGCGTCCTGGTGCAGCGCCTCGCCGTCGCCGGGCGAAATCGGCTGCAACGGCCGGATGGACAGGGCCCCGCCGGCCAGGCCCCATGTCGCCACGACCCGGCCGCCGACGAGCGCCACGGGGCGAATGATGCCGTTGGTGGTCACAATGCCGCGGTGGTCCCCGACGAGGTCGCGCCGCGAGGTCCACCCGAGAAGCAGCGGGTCGAACGGTCCGAGTAGGCGGGGCGGCGGCAGGGGCGGCGGCACCTCGGCGCCGGCGAGGCCGAACACCGAGTCACCGTCACCGGGCACCGCTACCACCTCCGAGCCGAGGGCGGCGATGCCCTCCCGGGCCTCGCCCAGACCGATGCCGGCCCACTTCGCCAGATCGGCGGCGCCGGCCGGGCCGTGCCCGACCAGGTAGCGCTGCGCCAATCGGGCCTGCGCCTCGTCCCGGCTGAGTGCCGCCGGCGCCGGTCCGAGCCACTTCGGCACCGACACATGGGCCGCCTCCCCTTCCACCATCGGGCCCCGCGCCACGAGGCCGCGGATGGACGCGGCCAGGAGGATGTGGACCAGCGCCTGGCCTGCGGTCGGGACCCCGGCTCGCTCGAGGCGGCCCCGCAGGGCGGCTCGGGTCTGGGGTCCGTCCTCTACCGCGGCGGCCACGATCTCGACGCCCCGCTCGGCATCGGCAGGCGACACCCCTTCCTGACCGACCGGCGGGCGTTCCCGGTCGCCAGCTGCGGGGTGGTCAGCGGGTGCAGCCACCAGTAGTCCTGCGGGGTCACGAGGTGCAGGGTGGGCCGGTTGAGCCAGGTCACCACCAACGAGCCGGCGTCGAGGGCGGCGTCGACATCGGCGGCCGACAGGCCGATCGAACGGCAGCGGATGCTCAGCCGGGCGCCGCGGGCGTCCTGCGCCTGGACGGCCAGCAGCCGGGTGACCACCTGCACCGCGCTGGTCGCGGGCGGCCCGCACAGGCCCTGGGCGGCCAGTCGTCGGTGCAGCACGGTGGGCTCGCCGGCCCGGTCTCCTCGGCGTGTCGGAACGGGCCGAAGGTTACGCCGCCAGGCGGCACACCACTGCCGGGGCCATGTTGGTGGCGAAGACCGGAATGGCAACGTCGGCCATCCAGACGTGGAGCATCTCGGGGCCGACGTGGGTCGTGGTACCTGGCGGGCAGGGGCCGCCGGGAAGCGGGATCCCGATGCCGCCGACGCCCTGGCACCAGTTGTGGTGATGCCAGATCGCGCCAGGGACCACCGGTACCGGCTGGCCGACGTGGTGGAGCATGAACATGGCGGCCACCAGGCGCAGGCCGTGACCGGTGTCGATGTACACCAGCCCCTCGGGGTGCTTCGGGTCGAGGGTGGCGCCATGGCGCAGCAGGCCCTCGTTGAGCCAATGCTCGACCGGTCCCGACACCGAGGACGGCACGTAGCCGGCCCGCAGCGCAGCGCCCGCGTCATCGAAGCCGGCTGCGGCCCGACGGGTGGCGGCGATCAGGGCGGCGGCGGGCGAGGCGGCGGCGCTACTGGCGGGCAGCCCGCCGGCGGCGACGACCACGACGACCAAGAGGGCGAGGAGGCGGCGAGGCACGGGCGTTATTGGATGGTGAAGGTGACCGGGGTGGCGGGCCCGGGCGGGGCGGGACCGCTGGTGGGCTGAGCGGTGTAGTCGCCGCCCGGGACGAGCGCCGGTCCCTCGGGAACCGTGTTCTGGTTGCACGGGCTGGCGCAGGGATGCTGGTCCCACTGCACCGTCGTCCACACATATGACGCGCCCGGGACCAGGTCCAGTGGCTTTGGGGGCGGTTCCGAGCCCTGGATGAAGTTGACCGGGGCCCACACCACGGCGCCGGTGGCCTTGCTGGTGATTTCGATGGTATTGGTAAGGATCGGCGGATACGGGCCGTAGATGCGGCATGCCTGGGCGCCGCTGTTCCGCACCGTGACGGTGATGGTGACCGTGGCACCGGGGATATAGACGCCCTTATCCGATGCGGTCGTTGCGGGGAGGTTGACGCACGTTTTCGGCACCGTCGTCGTCGTGGGGGCGACGGTGGTGCGGGGGACCGACGTGGGCGTTGTGGCCGCGACCGCCGACGTGGATGTGGCCGCCGGTGCCGTCGTCGGCGGCGTCGTCGGCGCCTCGGTCGCCGGCGTCGTCTGCGGCAAGGACGTATCGGGAGAGGTCGGCACGGTGTCCGCCGCGTTCGTCGTCGTGGTGGGGGCCAGGACGGCGATCTGGCGGGGGTGGCCGCGACCGGGGAGGAACACGAGCGCGGCGGCGACCAGCACGATGGCGGCGGCGATCGACGCGAGTGCCAGGGTTCGCGGCCCGATCTTGGGTCGGCCGGCGACCCCCGCCGGGATGGTCGGGGGCGGCGCCCCGTCGGCCAGGTCGTGCAGCCCGGTGCGCAGTCGGTCCTCGAAGTTGTCGCTCATCGGTTCCCCTCGCCCTCGTCCAGTCGCTGGCGCAACGCCGCCAAGCCTCTCGACAGGTGGGCCTTGGTGGTGCCCACTGTGGTCGTCATGCAGGTCGCGATATCGCTCTCGGTGAGGTCCTCGAAGTACCGCAGGATGATCGCGGTGCGCTGACGGGGCGGCAGGCTCATGAGCGCCTGGCTCAGGGCCTGGCGATCGACGGCCAGATCCTCCGGGCCGCGCGGCGCATCAGGCGAGGGCCGGCGGGCTCGCTCCCGGCGCTCGAGGGAGCGGCGCCGGAAGCCGCTCACGACCTGGTTGACGACGGCCCGGCGCAGGTAGGGGCCCAGGTCGACCACGTCTCCGCCGTCCCACCGGCGCCACACGGACAGAAACGCGCTGGCGACCACGTCCTCCGCCATGGTCGCATCTCCGCAGAGGAGGTAGGCCAGGCGGTAGGCCCGCAACTGCTCGGCGTGGTACAGGTCGTCAAAGCTGTCCACGATCATCAGCCGTCCAGACGTAGGGCGCGGGCAAAAGGTTGAGTCCCATTTGCCGGCGGGTACAAAAGGACTATGGCCGCTCACGAGACCAAGGGTGAAGTGAAGGAAGTCCTCGGCGCAGTAACCGGTGACCGCCGGGTGGAAGCCGAAGGGCGCGTCGAGCAACAGGCCGACGACCTCACCGACGAGGCGGTCGCCAAGGAGCAGCAGGAAGTCCAGCGGGACCACCACGACCGGGCCGACAGCTCGCCCGAACGTGAGGGGCCGCTCGGCACCTAGACCGTCACGGGGCAAAAGGGTCGTCGGACCCCATTGCCGCCCTGCTCGGGCCATGCTAGGAATCGTCTTGGGTTGAAGCCTCCAGCCACAATTGCGCGGGACCGTCAAATCGCGGCGTTGCGACCGTAGGAGGTGACCAGCGGGTGCCTGATTTCTCGATTGCCACGACCAAGGACGGAAACGTCGCCGATATCGTCATCGCCGGCGAACTCGACATGTACACCGCCCCACAGCTTCGCGACACGCTGGTGGAGCTGACCGCAACCGGGGTCCGCCAGGTCACCGTCGACCTGGCCGGCGTCAACTTCGTGGACTCCACGGCGCTCGGCGTGCTCGTCGGCGGCCTGAAACGGCTGCGCCAAGCCGACGGTGACCTGGCGCTTCGCGCGCCGCGACCGAGCGCCCTCAAGGTGATGGAGATGACCGGGTTGACCCGGGTGTTCACCATCACCCAGGCCGACGGTGGCGCGCCCGGCCCCCCCGGGTAGGGCAGCTCTGCCCTCGGCCCGGCCGGGCAGCCCCCGGTGGCGGCGCCGGTAGCATCGTCTCCATGGCGGACCATCGACCGGTGCCGGAGGTGGATCGGTCCCGGACCGTGGTGCCGTTCCCCCGGGCCGCCGTCGCGCCGGAGCCGGTGTCCGCGCCGCGCCTCGGCGACGTCGACGCGTGGGGACGCTCCGAGCGGGTGCGGGCGGTAGCCAGGACGCTGTACGACCCGATCTACCGCCACTGGTTCCGGGCGGAATGGGAGGGCCTCGACAAGATCCCCGCCGAGGGCGGGGCCTTGCTGGTCGCCAACCACGCCGCTGCTATCCCGAGCGACGCCCCCGTCATCATGCACGGCATCGAGACGGAGCTGGGCCGGCCGGTGTACGGCCTGGCTGACTACCTGTTCAAGGCCCTGCCGGTCGTCGGGACCCTGTGGGCCCGGGCCGGCGGCGTGCCCGCCCACCCGGACAACGCCTACCGCCTTCTCCGCCAGGACGGCCAGCTCGTCCTGGTGTTCCCCGAGGGGACGAAGGGCTCGGGCAAGCTTTTCCGGGACCGCTACCAGCTGCGCCGCTTCGGGCGCGGCGGCTTCGTCGAGATCGCCATGCGGGCGGGCGTGCCGATCGTTCCCATCGCCGTCGTCGGCGCCGAGGAGTCGATGCCCACCCTGTGGAAGTCGCCGACGGTTGCCAAGCTGACCGGTCTGCCGTACTTCCCGATAACCGCCAACATGCTGCTCTTTGGGCCGATTCTCGGCGCCGTCGCCTACTTCCCGGCCAAGTTCACCTTGCGGGTCCTTGACCCCATCCACCTCGACGTGGCGCCCGATCAGGAGCGGTACTCCCGAAGCCGGATCATCGACGTGGCCGAAGGGGTGCGCATCTCGCTCCAGGAGGCGCTGCTCGGCATGCTCTCCGAGCGAGCCAGCGTGTGGCGGGGCTGACCGTGGGGCGGCGGGTCCTTATCACCGGCCTCGGCACCTTCTGGGGAGGTCGGGTGGCCCAGGCGCTGGAGAACGACCCGGCGGTCGACCTCATCGTGGGCCTCGACACGACCACGCCGGCGGTGAAGCTGGAGCGGACCGAGTACGTCAGGGCCGACCAGAGCTATTCGATCCTCTCACGCATCGTGAAGGCCACTCAGGTCGACACCATCCTCCACACGTCGCTGGCGGTGGACTCGACCCGGATGAGCGGCCGGGCGCTGCACGAGACGAACGTGATCGGCACCATGAACCTGGTGGCGGCGGCGGGCGCCCCCGACAGTCCCGTACGGCAACTGGTGGTCAAATCGTCAACGTTGGTGTACGGGGCGTCACATCGCGACCCCGCCTGGTTCCGGGAGGACATGGCCCGGACCTCGCCGGCGAAGACCCGCGTCGAGCGGTCACTGCTCGAGGTGGAGAGCTACCTGCAGGACTTCGCCGACGAAAGCCCGGACGTCACCGTGGCCATCCTGCGCTTCGCCAACGTGCTGGGCACCGACATTGTCACGCCGATCACCAAGGCGCTGTCGCTACCCATGGTGCCGGCCATTTTCGGTTTCGACCCCCTCCTGCAGTTCGTCGAGGAGGACGACGTCGTCCGGTCGTTGGAATTCGCCATGCGTGAGCGCCTGGCCGGGATATACAACGTGGCCGGCGATGGGCGGTTGCCCTGGAGTGAAGTGGCCGGAGTACTGGGCAAGCGTGTTGTCGCGCTGCCCCCCTTTTCCCCCGGGATGCTCCTCGGCCCGCTGGCCCGCCTCGGGGTGCTCGAGCTGCCCGACGAGGTCGCCGCCCTGCTGCGATTCGGCCGCGGCGTCGACAACACCCGGCTGACGCAGGCCGGCTTCGCCTACCGGTACACCACGTCAGGCGCGGTCGAGAGCTTCAGCAAGGGCCACCGGCTGCGGCGCGTCGTGCCCCCCACCCGCCCCGAGTACGCCTACCAGCGCGACGTCGAAGCGTTCTTCCGCCACTCCCCTGCCGTGGTGCGACCCACCAGCTGAGCCAGGCGGCGCCGCCCTAGGCGCCCTAGGCGCGCTCGGCCAAAGCCGCCAGGGCGTCGCGCGCCCGGCGCACTCCCGGCACCAGCTCACCCTCGGCCCGCGCCCTGGCCAGGTTCCGGGACCACCACTCGAGGTCCTGCAGCACCACGTCCAGCGCGATCTGGGTCATGGGATCCTTGGGGACGCCGTCCACGAACGCCGTCGCCACAAAGGGGATCAGCACCGTGTTCCGCAGGGGGACGGCGTCGGCCTCGATGATGATGTGCGCCAGGTGCTCGATGGCACGGGCGCCGGCGGCGACCCCGGTGCTGTAGCCGATCGACGCCACGGGCTTGTTCCGCAATGCGAAGGACACGAACACGTTGTCGAACGCGTTCTTCAGCACACCGGGGACGCTGTGGTTGTACTCCGGTGTGATCACGAGGTAGGCATCACCCTGCTTCACGGTCTCGTTCCATCGTTTGACGATGGGCTCGGAGTACGAGGGATTGCGAAAGTCGCCGATGGAGCCCATGTGCTCCCCGAACATCGGCAGTGGCCAGTCCCGCAGGTCGAGCACCTCGACATCGAACGCCGGGTTCGCCTCGGCCACCCCGAGGACCCAGGGGAGCACCAGATCAGCGGCCCTGGTAAGGCGGGTGCTCCCGACGATGATTTGCAGTGTGCCCACGGCACCTCCAAGTGCGCGACAGTCAGCCGGCGACCGTCGTGGCCGTGGCGATATTGACCTTGCTACACCACGGCGGAGGCACCGATATCAGGGCAGTTTAGATACCTCAGGGCCGTTGTCCTCGGGGAACGCTCCCGCCCCGGAGTTCCGGACGTTGACCAATGCGCCCACGACAAGGTTGCCGATTGCTTCCAGTCCGCCGGTGTTGCCCGTCAGGACGAGGCTCCCGCCGATCCTGTTGGGGCCGCAGCCGTCGTCACCCTGGTCGCCCAGAAGAACGAACCCGGTGGCGCTGCTGACGTCGAGGGATCCTCGCACCGTGCTGGCACAGACCCGAACGCCGGCGGGGCGGTTGGCGATGAGCGCCGCCATGGTCGAGTTCTCCACGTCGAGGGCTCCGCCTTGCTGCACAATGACCGAACCGGTGACCTGGGCGTTGCGCAGCAGCAGCGTCTCTCCCGGGGCGACGATGATCGACCCGGAATGGCTGCCGGTGATGGCGGCCGTGGTGGTGACCGTGACGGTCGCGGGTGTCGCCGTACTGCCCGCGAAGTTCGGGTCCCCGCTGTACGTGGCGACCACGTGATGTACCCCCGCGCCCAGCCCGGAGGTGGTGAAGCTGGCCGTGCCGTCCTTGAGGTTCGCGGTGGCGACGGGAGCGGCGCCCCCGTGCAGGTAGAAGCTGACTGTGCCCGTCGGGGCCAGCGTTGTGGCCGTGGCCGGCCCGACTTTGGCGTGGAAGGTGACGGGCGAGCCGAAGGCGGCGCTCGGCGTGGCCGAGAGGGCGGTGGTGCTGCCTAGCTTCGGCGCCGGGGCGACGGCGATCGCCAACAGATTCGGCAAAATGCTGCCGGTGATCGGGATAGTCGTGGTCACGGTGTTGGTGACGAGGTTGTCGACGGCGACGTTGCTCCCAGGGCCGGCGGCGTAGGCCGCGGTGCCGTCTGGAATGACCGCCACTGCGTTCTGACCCCCGCCGGCGATGGTAGCAACGACGGTATTGGTTGCGGTGTTGATGACCGACACCGTGTTATCGAAGCCGTTGACAACGTAGGCGTGTTTGCCGTCGGGGTTGACGGCGACCCCCTGGGGGAAGTTCCCGACGGCGATGGTCGCGGTGACGGTGTTGGTGGCGGTGGCGATGACCGACACCGTGTTATCGACTGCGTTGGCCACGTAGACGTGTTTGCCGTCGGGGTTGACGGCCACCGCGCTGGGTTCGCTTCCGACAAACGGCGTGGCGGTGACCGTGCCGGTCGCGGTGGCGATGATCGACACCGTGTCGTCGCCCTGGTTGACGACATAGACATGTGCGCCGTCGGGGCCAACTGCGACCGCTACGGGAAAGTTCCCAACGGCGATGGTCGCGGTCACCGTGCCGGTGGCGGCGTCGATGACCGACACCGTGTTGTCGCTTTGGTTGACGACATAGACGTGTGAACCGTCGGGGCCAACTGCGACCGCTACGGGAAAGTTCCCAACGGCGATGGTGGCGGTCACCGACTCGGTGACGGCGGCGATGACCGACACCGTGTTGTCGAACTCGTTGGTGACGTAGACGGTGCTGCCGTCCGGCGTGGCGGCTACGCCACTGGGGGAGTTCCCGACGGCGATGGTGTCAATGACGGTGTTGGTGGCCGTGTCGATGACGTCCACGTTGTTGTTGTTGACATCGGCGGCATAGGCCCGGGCGGCGATCGGCGCCGGGGCGGTCGCGACGAATGACGCCGCCGCCGGCACGACCTGAAAAAGCGGCGCCAACAGGATCGCCACTGCCAGCGCCGGCCCGCCCCTGCGACTGGATCTCATAGCCACATCCTCCTGCCTCTCTGAGCCTTCTGACGTTCTCCTCGCCCGACAACGGGCCGTCGGGAGTCCGGCGCTGCGAACTCACGCCGCAGACCGATTTCTGCTAACTCACGCCGCAGACCGATTCGCCGATCCAGAGATTGCCTTTCGCCGTCGGCCCATGCAGCACTTGGTGGGCGGCGTACACCGTGATCGAGCCGTCGGGATTGGTCGTTTGCTCATTGAACTTCCAGGTGAAGGTCTCTTTGTCGGGGCGGTCACACCGGTCGAGCCGTCCGACGGGAGGGTAACCGTGGGAACCGGTCCGTACGGGGGCTGGAGACTGCCGAATAGAGAGATGTTGGCTTTTACGCCGTAGGCACCACCGTTGTCTGCCGTTACGGATGCCGATGCCTGCCCGCTAAAGGCGAAAATTCCGCCCACCAGCGCCATCGTGACGACCAGCGGGGCAAGCCGCCATCCTGACCGGCCGGCAAGGCTCATCCCTCAGCCATTCTGAGTTTCCTCACATTCTGGCCACGCACGACCCCTGGCGCTCGTCAGCATAGGTCAAACCGCCGAAATAACATAATCTTCGCCGGGACGCGATCCGTCTCAGGTCAGCCAACGAATAAGGCTGGAAAAGGACCGGCCTAGCTGAGCCAGGTGGCGTTGTACTCGTCGCGCTTTTGCCACCAGTCCTCGGCGGTAATGGCGTAGCGGACGTGGTCCTCCCACACGCCGTTGATCTCGAGGTAGCGAAAGGCGATGCCCTCCTCCCGCAGTCCCAGCTTCTCGGCCACCCGCCGGCTGGCCTTGTTGCGGGGGATAATCGCCACCTGGATGCGATGAAGGGCCAACTCCTCGAAGGCGAAGCGGAACACCAGCACCGCCGACTCGGGGACGTAACTGTGGCCGGCCATGGCCTGGTCGATCCAGTAGCCCACATAGGCGTTCTGGAACGGGCCCCGCTGGATGGAGGAAATGTTGATCTCGCCGGCGAAGTGACCGGCGACGAAGATGCCGAAGCCGTAGCCGGTACCGAGCTGGCGTTCCCGGTCGCGGGCGCCGCAGCGGGCGGCGAACACCCGGCGGTCCTCGGCGGCGTCGGGCTGGCCCATGATGGGTTTGGGCTCCCACCGCACCAGCCAGTCCCGGGAGCGGATGCGCACCTCCCGCCACTGCTCGAAGTCGCCGGGCAGGAGGGGGCGGAGCGAAACCCGCCGGCCCAGGAGCTCCAGCGACGACGGGCGCACCGCCCCCCAGCTCATCGATCCAGGATCTCAGAAAGGGCGGCCAGAAGGAGGATCACGTTGGCCCGCCGGGCGGTATGGCCCATACACCCGATTCGCCAGACGCGGCCGGCGAAAGCGCCGACGCCCCCGCCGATCTCGATGTCGTAGTCATCGAGCAGGGTGCGGCGGACCTTGGCGTCGTCGGCGCCGTCGGGCACCCAAACGGTGGTCAGCTCGGGCAGGCGGTGCCCGGGGGCGGCGAACAGTTCGAGGCCCATCGCTTCCAGGCCCTGGTGAAGCAGCTCGCCGCAGGCCGCGTGGCGGCGCTGGACATTTTCGAGGCCCTCGTCCAGTACCGCTCCGAGGCCGGCGTGCAGCGACATGATCATGGCCACCGGGGCGGTGTGGTGGTACTTGCGGGCCCCGGCGGTGGCGGCGTACTGGGCGATCATGCCCAGGTCGAGGTACCAGCTCTGGGGCTTCGCGATCCGGCGATCCCGCGCCCGGTCGCTCATGGTGAACGGGGCCAGGCCCGGGGCCACGCCGAGGCACTTCTGGGTGCCGGCGTAGGCCACGTCGACCCCCCACTCGTCGATCTCAACAGGGATCCCGCCAAGGGACGTGACACAATCGGCGAGGACGAGGGCATCGCCTGACTGGTGCACCGCGTCGGCGATAGCTGGGATGTCGTTGCGCACCCCGGTGCTGGTCTCGGCGTGGACGGCGGCCACCAGTTTGGGGTTGGGGTGGGCGCCAGCCAGGTGCTCGGGGACGAGCGGCAGGCCCCACGACTCCTCGACACGGACGACCTCGGCGCCGCATCGGGCGGCGACGTCGCACATCCGCTCGCCGAACAGTCCGTTGACGCCGATCACCACGGCGTCGCCGGGTCCGACCAGGTTCACGAAGGCCGCTTCCATCCCCGCCGAGCCGGTGCCCGAGACGGGGAGGGTCAACTGGTTCCCTGTCCGCCACACCTGGCGGAGCCGGTCACAGGTCTCGTCCAGCAGGTCGAGGAACACCGGGTCGAGATGGCCGAGCAGCGGGCGGCTGAACGCCTCGGTCGCCTCGGGATAGGGATTTGACGGGCCGGGGCCCATGAGGACGCGCTCAGGATGCGGCACTTCGGGCATGCTACCCAGGCGTCGCTGGCGAGGCCGTCGGGGCGGCGGGGCGGCGGGCGGCGGGGGCTCGCTCGGGGCCGGGGTGGCTAGGCCGGCTTCGGTTGGCCGGCGGCGACGAGCAGGCTGCGGGCCAGGCCGTCCAGAATGTCCTCCTCGGACACCAGGCATTCCTCGAAGCCGAACCGGCGCATCACCGCAACCAGGATGATGCAGCCGGCGACGATGACGTCGGCCCGCGCCGGGTCGAGTCCCGGGTTGAACACCCGGTCGGCGCGTTTCTCGGTAGCCAGGGTGCGAAAGACCTCCTCGACCGCCTGGTGCGTCAGCACGAAATGGTGGATCCGGTCCCGGTCGTAGGTCGCCAGCCCGATCTCCACGGCGGCGATGGTCGTGACCGTTCCGGCCAGCCCCACCAATCGGGCGGCGTCCATCGCGCCGGGAACGTCGCGGCGCACGTCGTCCAGGTAATCCTCGACGACCGAAAGGGCCTGCGCCAGCTCCTCGGGGCGGGGCGGGTCGTGGTGCAAGAAGCGTTCGGTCAGCCGGACGCAGCCGATGTCGACGGAGACGGCCCCGGTCGGAGAGAGCGGATCGCCCTGCGGGTCGGGGCCCACCGCGAACTCGGTGGACCCGCCGCCGATGTCCACGACCAGGTAGGGACCGCCGGCGGGATCGAGCGAGGCGGTCGCCCCGGCGAAGGAGAGCCGGGCCTCCTGGTCACCGCTGAGAAGCTCGGGACGGACGCCGATGATTTCTTCCGCGGGCCGGAAGAAATCCTCTCGGTTGGTGGCGTCGCGGGCGGCGGACGTCGCCGTGATCCGGACCTTGTCGACACCGGCGGCGTCCATCGCGTCCCGATAGTTCGTGAGGACGGCGGTCGTGCGTTCGATGGCCGCCGGGTCAAGGCGGCGGGTGCGGTCCACTCCGTAGCCGAGGCGGGTGATCGTCATGCGCCGATCGATGGTCCTGCCGTCGGGGCCGGCGATCAGGAGGCGGGTGGAGTTGGTACCGCAGTCGATGGCCGCGACGGGCTGCCCGTTCACGCCCGGGCCTATTCCTGCCGCCACTGCGCCTGCACCCATCGCCCGACAGGGTCGTCGCCGCCGGCCAGGAACCAGGCGTAGTGGGCGTGCAGGCACTTCACCCCCCGACGGGTTCCTCCCACCCCACCTGAGGGGCGCGGCCCGAGCCACTGCGCGGGGAGGGACCGGTCACGCTCGGCGGCGTAGCGGCGATGGGCGGCCGCCAGCTCGTCCGGGTCGACCGCCTCCGCGGCCCGGCGAACGCCCCTCGCCGCCTCCAACCGGTCCACCAGCAGCCGCTCCTTCGGGCCCACCAGCCAGTACCGCGTCGGCATGGGCGTGCCGTCGTCGAGGAGGGGGGCGTTGCGGATCACCACCGGGGCTCCGTCGGCGCCGCGCACGACGACGTCAAAGTCGCCGCGTGGGAAGCGACCGAGGGAGCGCACGACGAGGTCGTAGTCGGTGGCCGTCATTTCCGGCGCCGCCACCACAGCACCACCGCGATCAGCGCGGCCACGCCGGCGCCGGCTGGAATGGCGCGCTTGGCCAAGGAGCGGCGCGCCGCCTCGAACAGGTCGACGGGTTCGACGTCGCGGCTCTCGACCGTGCGGACCTCTGGCCCCGGGGGCGCCGGCTCTTCTTCGGCCGGCTCGGCGGCCGATCCGTTGGTCGATCCGTTGGTCGATGCTGCGGTGGGAGGTTCGACGGCCATGGGCTCGGCTGGCGCCGTGGTCGCGGCCTCCTCTGGGACCACCGCAGCCGCCTCCTCCCGGCTCGCCCCGGTGGTGGCGGCCGGAGCCGGGGGCGCGTCGGGCTCGCCGGCAGGTGCCGGCGCCGCCTGGCGAGCGGCGGGCGGGGTCGGCACAGGTGGGACCGGGGGCGGGGTCGGGGCCGCCAGTTGCTGGTGGAGGCAGTCGACGAACTGGCGGAGCAGGTTGGCGCTCACGTCGGAAAGGACGCCCTTGCCGAACTGAGCCACACGGCCGGTGATGGCGAGGTCGGTGACGACGGTCACCTTGGTGCCCCCTCCGTGGGGAGTGAGGGTGGCGGTGATGACCGCGTTGGCGTTGCCCGCGCCACCCGTATCGCGGCCCGTCGCCTTGAGCACCAGCCGGCCCGCCGCCTCATCTTGCTCCACGAACGTGGCCTTCCCCCGGTACTGGGCGGAGACGGGACCGACCTTCACCTTCACCATTCCCCGGTACTCGTCACCCTCGATCTCTTGCAGCTGAGCGCCGGGGAGGCAGGGGGCGATCCGCTCCACGTCGGTGAGAAGCCGCCACGCGTCGGCGGCCGGCACGTCGACGCGGAATTCGTTCCTCAACTCCACGCCCGAAACCTACCCGCGATCCCCCAGGGCCAACGGTGGGGAAAGATCCATCCGATGTTGTCGCGGCGGCGGTTCCTCCAGGCGGCCCTCGGCGCGTCAGTGGCCACCGCATGCCAGGGAGGGCGGGCGGTGGGCCGCCCGCCGGCACGGCAACCCACCACCACTTCCCCGGCCACGCGGGCCGGTTCTACCGCGCCGTTCGACACCGTGATCGTCGTCATGATGGAGAACCGGTCCTTCGACCACCTGCTCGGCTGGCTGCCCGGCGCCGACGGGCGCCAGGCCGGTCTTACCTTCCCCGACATCACCGGCCGGCGCCACCCCACCCATGACCTCGGCCTCGACGTGACCGGGTGCGGCAACACCGACCCGGACCATTCCTGGCCCGGCGGCCAGATCCAGCTGGATGGGGGGAAGATGGACGGCTGGCTCCTGACTCCCCACAGCCGGTCCGTGGCCGACGTCTACCCCATCGGCTATTACACCCCGGCCACCCTCCCCGTGCTGGCCGCCCTGGCCCAGAACTACGCCACGCTCGACGGCTATTTCTGCTCAATCATGGCCGAGACCTACCCCAACCGGATCTACCTGCACGCCGGGCGTACCGACCGCGATCACAACCTCGATCCGCCCGGTGTCAGCCCGCCGCCCAACAAGGTCGCCACCATCCCCACCATCTGGGACCGCCTCGGGGCCGCCGGTGTCAGCCGCCGCTACTACTACGGCGACACGCCCTTCCTTGGGCTGTGGGGTCTCAAGTACTTCACGATCTTCGCCCCCTATTCGCAGTTCCTGACCGAGGCGGCCGCCGGCATCCTGCCCCATGTGTCGTTCCTGGATCCGACGTTCAACAACGATCAGAACCTGGAAGCCGACCAGCACCCCTTCGCCGACGTGCAGGTGGGCGACCGCTTCCTGGCCCAGGTGTACCACGCCGTGCGCACCAGCCCGCAGTGGTCACGGACCGTCCTCGTCGTGACCTGGGACGAGTGGGGGGGCTTCTACGACCATGTCACCCCGCCGCGGGTCGTCGACGACACCGACCCGGCCACGGTCGACCACCGCTGTGGGGTCGACGGCTGCGGCGGGCCCCCCGACTACCGCCAGCTCGGCTTCCGGGTCCCGGCGATCGTCATCTCGCCGTGGTCGCCCGCCGGCGTGGTCCACGGCGGTCCCTATGAGCACACCTCGATCCTGCGCATGATCGAGTCCCGCTGGAACCTGCCGCCCCTGACCGCCCGTGACGCCAACGCCAAGAACCTGGCCGATGTACTCAACTTCAACGCCCCGAACACCGTGGCCGCCGGCGCTATCCCCTCTCCGGCCATCGTCCCGGGCAAGCCCTGCGCCTGACCCCTCGCCAGCGCGCGGAGTCGGGGGCCGGGGCGGGCGAACTGTGAGCATCTGGCGTTCTCGGCATCGTTTCATGCCATATATGGCACTGACGATGCCGAGAACGCTGAGGGCTCACAGTTCCCCGCTCGCCAGCCGGGAGGGCAGAGGCCGGCGGCCTTCCGGGCCGGAAGCGGAAGCCGAATCCCGGCTCGGTGACGAAATAGCGGGGGGAGGCCGGGTCCGGCTCGAGCTTGCGGCGCAGGGCGGCGACATAGACCCGCAGATAGACGACCTTGTCGTTCTTCGCCGGCCCCCACACCTGCCGCAGGATCTGCTCATGGGTCAGCAGGCGGTCAGGGTGGTTGGTGAACTGCTCGAGGAGCCGCCACTCGGTGGGCGTGAGGTGGACCTCGCGCCCTTGGGTGTGGCCTTCCGAGGTGTCGAGGCGCACCAGCCGCCGTTCGGTGAAGTCGACGGTGAAGTCGTCGGTCACCACGATCGCGAACGACTCGGTCCGCCGGCGGCGGAGCTGGGCCCGCAGCCGGGCGAGGAGCTCGTCGGGGTCGGCCGGTTGAGCCAGATAGTCGTCGGCGCCGGCGTCGAGGGCGGCGACGACGTCGATTACGGCCGGCGGGGCCAGGCTGATCACCGCCGGCGCCCGCGACGCCACCGCGGCCAGCGCGGCGAGGGCGGCGCGGTCCACCAGCGTCACGATGGCGGCGTCATAGGAACGTCGCCGGGCGGCCTCCAGGCTGGGAACCGCCAGCACCCGGTAATGGGCCTGGCGCAGGAGGCGGCCGAGACGCCGGCGGGTCGCCGGGTCGGCGTCGACGATCATCACGACCGCCGGCGGCGGGACCATGGCCGGGCCCATGGATGCCCCCTACGGCAGCTTGTCGAGGGCCAGGTTCACATCGAGCACGTTGACCGTGTTCTCCCCGAGGATGCCCCAGGGGCGGGTGCGGGTGTGTTGGCGGATGAGGGCGGTCACCTGCCCGAGGTCCAGGTGGCGGGCGGTGGCGACCCGGTTGGCCTGATCGAGGGCGTTGGCGACGGAGATGTCAGGATCGAGCCCCGAGCCCGACGCGGTCACGGCGTCGACCGGCACCGGCGCTCCAGGTGGCAGGCCGTTCAGCTGCCGGTAGGCGAGAACCCGTTGGGGGACGGTGTTGGGGTTGCACACCGGGCTGCCGTCGGGATTGGTCTGGTTGACCGGGTTGCCGTGAGAGTCGACAACCGGCTTGCCGTTCGAGTCGGTGGCCGGGACCGGCAGGCAGGGCGCCAGCAACGCCGGCGACGACGGCCCGAGGTTGGACGCGCTGCTGGCGGTGGGGTCGTAGCCATTGCCGGCGGCTGAAGGGCGGGGCTGGAAGTACTGGAGCAGCGGGTTGCCCGCCTTATCGGTGAACTCCTGGCCGATGAGCGACGACCCGACGGCCTTGCCGTTGCGCAGTACCAGTGATCCGTTGGCCTGGTGATGAAATGCCACCTGGGCCACGCCCCAGACAACGACGGGGTAGACGACTCCGAGGCCGATGGTGAGGACGATCGTCACGAGCAGGGCGGTGAGGAGCTGGCGGCGGAGCATCAGTGCACCCCCAAGGCGGCGATGACGAGGTCGATGAGCTTGATGCCGAGGAACGGGGCGATGACGCCGCCGACGCCGTAGATCAGCAGGTTGCGCCGTAGCACCGCCGCCGCGCCCATGGCCCGGAACTTGACGCCCCGCAGGGCGAGGGGGATCAGGATCACGATGATCAGGGCGTTGAAGATGACCGCCGACAGGATCGCCGAGTGCGAGTTGGCCAGGTGCATGATGTTGAGGGTCCTCAGGGGGTGGAAGACGCCCTCGAACATGGCCGGGATGATGGCGAAGTACTTGGCCACGTCGTTGGCGATGGAGAAGGTGGTCAGCGAGCCACGGGTGATCAGTAGCTGCTTGCCGATCTCGACCACCTCGAGCAACTTGGTCGGGTTGGAGTCGAGGTCCACCATGTTCCCCGCCTCCTTGGCCGCCTGGGTCCCCGAGTTCATCGCCACCCCGACGTCCGCCTGGGCCAAGGCGGGGGCGTCGTTGGTGCCGTCGCCCGTCATGGCGACCAGGTTCCCGCCCGCCTGCTCCGCCTTGATGCGGGCCATCTTGTCCTCGGGCGTGGCCTCGGCCATGAAGTCGTCGACGCCCGCTTCCTGGGCGATGGCGGCGGCGGTCAGCGGGTTGTCGCCCGTGATCATGATGGTGCGGATGCCCATGACCCGCATCTCGGCGAACCGCTCGGCGATGCCGGTCTTCACCGTGTCCTTCAGGTGGATGACGCCGAGGACACGCGGGCCCTCGGCCACCACCAGCGGCGTGCCGCCGGTCTGGGAGATGCCGGTGACGATGGGCGCCAGGTCGTCGGGGATCTCGCCGCCCTGCTCGCTGACCCAGCGGCGCACCGAGTCGGCGGCACCTTTACGGATCGTCCGCCCCTGCCACTCGATGCCCGACATGCGGGTCTGGGCGGTGAACGGCACCAGTTCGGCGTCGGCCATGTTGACCTTGGTCAGGCCGTAGCGCCCCTCTGCCAGGGTGACGATCGAGCGGCCCTCGGGGGTTTCGTCGGCCAGCGACGAGAGCAGGGCCACCTCGGCCAGGTCCGGCTCGGTGACGCCGCTCACGGGGAGGAACTCCGCCGCCATCCGGTTGCCGTAGGTGATGGTGCCGGTCTTGTCGAGCAGGAGGGTCGACACGTCGCCGGCGGCCTCGACGGCCCGGCCCGACATGGCCAGGACGTTGCGCTGCACCAGCCGGTCCATCCCCGCGATGCCGATGGCCGAGAGGAGGGCGCCGATGGTGGTCGGGATCAGGCAGACCAGCAGGGCGACGAGGACGGTGATGCTCTGCCGGGCGTTGGCGTAGGAGGCGAAGGGCTGGAGGGTCACGACGGCCAGCAGGAAGATGATGGTGAGTCCGGCCAGGAGGATGTTGAGGGCGATCTCGTTGGGGGTCTTCTGGCGGGATGCTCCCTCGACCAGGGCGATCATGCGGTCGATGAAGCTCTCCCCCGGCTTGGTGGAGATGCGCACCACGATGCGGTCGGAGAGGACGCGGGTGCCGCCCGTGACCGCCGAGCGGTCGCCGCCGGACTCCCGGATGACCGGGGCCGACTCGCCGGTGATGGCCGACTCGTCGACCGAGGCGATGCCCTCGACGACGTCGCCGTCGCCGGGGATCAGCTGGCCGGGCGTGACGACGCAGAGGTCGCCAATCTGAAGCTGGGTGGACGGAATCTCGGCCACGGTGCCGTCGGGGCGTTGCACCATGGCGATGGTCTCCGAGCGGGTTTTGCGCAGCGTGTCCGCCTGGGCCTTCCCCCGTCCCTCGGCGACCGCCTCGGCGAAGTTGGCGAACAGCACCGTGAACCACAGCCACACCGCGACCAGCCCGACGAAGGCACTGTCGGCGGCGCGGGCCGAAGGGAGGCCGCCGAAGAACAGCACGGTGGTGAGCACGCTGCAGACCAGGACGACGAACATCACCGGGTTGGTGATCTGCTGGCGGGGGTCGAGCTTGACGAAGGCGTCGACGATGGCTCGGCGCACGATGGCCGGCTCGAACATCGACTGCGCCGGGCGGGTCCGGACCTTGGGCGGACGGGTCTCCGGGGCGGGGACGGTCGCCACGGCCGTTGGGGTGTCAGTCACCGTCGCTCCTAGAACTTTCCGACCAGGTGTTCGACCACCGGACCGAGCGCCACCACCGGGAAGTAGGTCAGGCCGACCACGATCACCACCACACCGAAGAGGAGGCCGCCAAACAATGGCGTGCCAGTGGGAAAGGTGCCGGCGGTGGGTGGGACGGGCTGCTTGCGGCCGAGGGAGCCGGCGATGGCCAGTATCGGCACCATGGTCGCCAGCCGGCCGACCAGCATGGTGATGCCGAGGGTGGTGTTGTACCACTGGGTGTTGGCGCTCAGACCGCCGAACGCCGAGCCGTTGTTGTTGAACGCCGACGTGTAGGCGTAGACGATTTCGGTCAGGCCGTGGGGTCCGGTGTTGAGCCGGGAGGCCAGAGCCGTCTTCACGACCACCGCGGCCCCGGCGAAGCACAGGATCATCACCGCCGGGAAGAGGAGGTACAGCACGACGAGCTTCATCTCCGCCGCCTGGATCTTCTTGCCCAGGTATTCGGGGGTGCGGCCCACCATCAGTCCGGCGACAAACACCGCCAGCAGGGCGAAGATGAGCATGCCGTACAGACCCGAACCGGTACCGCCGGGGCTGACCTCGCCGTACATCATGTTCACCAG
>DATARN010000054.1:0-17149 GCA_036264135.1 Acidimicrobiales bacterium | reverse complement strand
TGATGTGGGAACGGTGCCGCGACAAGGTCGAGGCGGCGGGGACCAAGGTCTTGATGAACACCAAGGCCGACAAGATCCGCCACGCCGGCGGCCGGGCGACGTCCGTCATCGCCGCGTCGGAGGACGGTACCGAGACCGAATACCCCTGCAGCGCAGTGATCTCCTCGATGCCGATCACCGCCCTGCTGAAAGCCATGGACCCGCCGGTGCCGCCCGACGTCAAGAAGGCGGCCGACGACCTCCACTACCGCGACTTCCTCACCATCGCCCTGGTCGTGCCCGAGGCGTTCGGGTTCCCGGACAACTGGATCTACGTCCATTCGCCCGACGTGAAGATGGGCCGGATCCAAAACTTCGGGTCGTGGTCGCCCTACCTGGTGAAGGAGGGGCGGACCTGCCTCGGGCTTGAGTATTTCGTGTTCGAGGGCGACGAGTACTGGACCATGACCGACGAGGCGCTCGTCGAACTGGGCAAGAAAGAGCTCGCCGTGCTCGGCCTCCTCGAGCCGTCCCAGGTCGAGGCCGGATACGTGGTCCGGATGCCCAAGGCGTACCCGTACTACGACGCCGAGTACAAAGCGAACGTCGAGGTGCTGAAGGACTGGTTGGCCGCCAACGCCCCCAACGTCCACCCGGTGGGCCGCAACGGCATGCACAAGTACAACAACCAGGACCACTCGATGTTCACCGCCATGCTGACCGTGGAGAACCTGCTCGGCGCCCACCACGACGTTTGGTCGGTCAACGTCGAGGAGGACTACCACGAGGAGAGCCGCCCGGCCGGGGCGAGCGCCCGAGGCGGGACCGGGCGCGACGCCCCGATCCTGCCCCGGCGAGAGGCCTAAACGACCGCAATCACCGCGGCCATGTGCGCGTGGGGTCGGGTCCTGTCCGAGCCGCGCCTGTCACCGGACGGCCGGTGGGTGGCATTCGTCGCCACCTCGGGCGGCCGGGGCGCCGTGGTCGTGGTGCCCGTGGGCGGCGGCCCGGAGCGGGTGGTGACCAGCGACCCGCCGGCCCCCGCGGCGGCGTCCTACGGTGGCGGCACCTTCGACTGGACTCCCTCGTCGGATGCCCTGGTCTACGTCGGCGCCGACCGCCGCCTCTACCTTCAGCCCAGTATCGGGGGGGCGCCCCGGCTGATCGTGGCCGATGGCCCGGTGGCGGCACCGGCGGTGTCGCCCGACGGCACCGAGGTCGCCTATGTCCGCGACGCGCGCCACGTGGCGGTGGCGTCACTCGACCCGGCCGGGCCCTGGCCCCGCCGGCTGTCCTCGGGTAGCAACGACTTCGCCTTCGACCCGGCGTGGTCGCCCGACGGCCGGTCGGTGGTCTGGCACGAGTGGGACGTGCCCGCCATGGCCTGGGATGACAGCCGGATCATGATGGCCGACGAGGATGGGAAAGGGGACCCGGTCGCCCTGCCCGCGGGCCGGGCCGGCGCGGCCGCCGCCGTGAACCAGCCCCGGTTCTCGCCCGCCGGGCCGCTGGCATTCCTCTCCGACGCTCAGGGCTGGCTCAACCTCTGGCAGGCGGCATCGGACGGCCGCAACGGCGCCCCGCTCCTGGCCGAGGAAGCCGAGCACGGAGAGGCGACCTGGGGGCCGGGGCAGAGAAGCTTCGCCTGGTCGCCCGACGGCCGGCAGGTGGTGCTGTGCCGCAACGAGGCGGGCTTCGGCCGCCTGTGCGTCATCGACGTCGCCACCGGCGCCGTGCGCGACCTGGATCGCGGCGTGTACCGGGCCCTGTCGTGGGCCGGCGATCACGTGGCCGGGCTGCGCAGCGGGAGCCGCACACCCGACCAAGTCGTGGTGCTCGACCCCGCGATCGGGAAACCGTCGCGGCGCACGATCGCCCGGGGTCCCGTCGCCGGTTTCGAGGCGGCCGGGCTGCCCGAGCCGGAGGTGGTGACCTGGGACGGCGAGGACGTGCCCGGCCTGGGCACAACGGTGCACGGCCGCCTCTACCGGGGCCAGGGCGGCAACGGCCCGCTGCTGGTCTGGATCCACGGCGGGCCCACCGGACAGCACCAGGTCACGTTCAACGCCCGGATCGCCTTCTACTGCACCCGCGGGTGCCGCGTGCTGCACGTCGACCACCGCGGCTCGACCGGTTGGGGCCGCGCCTACGCCCAGGCGCTGCGCGGGCAATGGGGGCGGCTGGACGTGGCCGACACCGCGGCGGGGATGCGGGCGGCGGTCGACCGGGGCTGGGCCGACCCCGACCGCATGGTACCCATCGGCAGCTCGGCGGGCGGCCTCACCGTCCTGCTGCTCCTCGCCACCCATCCCGAACTTTGCGCAGCCGGCGTGGATCTGTACGGTGTCACCGACCTTTTCGACCTCGACGAGACCACCCACCGCTTTGAGGCGCACTATCTCCGTTCCATCGTGGGTGAGCTGCCGGCCGCGGCGTCGGTGTATCGCGAGCGGTCGCCGATCACCCAGGCCGGGCGCATCGCCGCCCCGCTGCTCGTCCTCCAGGGGACGGCCGACAATGTCGTTCCCCGCCACCAGTCGGACTCACTCGTCGCGGCGGTGCGCTCCGGGGGAGGTACCGTCGAGTATCACGTCTACGAGGGCGAAGGCCACGGTTGGAACCGCCCGGAGGTGGTCGAGGATGAACTCGAGCGGACCTGGGGCTTCCTCCGCCGCTATGTCGTGAGGAGGCGCTGATGGCATCGTCGATCTGGTACTGCCCGACCTGCGGGTACGAGCTCCGCGGGCGGGGCGGCAAGTGCCACAACTGCCGGCAACCCCTCATCGAGTCGCCCCTGCCGCCGCTGGCGGAGGGGGAAGCCGACGACGAGGTGGGCTACAACCTCGACGACTGGGAGGACGCGGCGCGAGGCGAGCTCATCGCCGCCCTCATCGAGCACGGGTTCCGGCACCGCTTCGAGGGCGACGAGATGGTCGTGGCCGCCGAGGACGAGGACGAGGTGGACAACCTCATCGCCCGCCTGGGCACCGAGGGTGACGCCGGGGACCCCGACGACGACGTCCCCGGCGACGTGCTGACCCGGCTGCTCGACGCCAGCCGCCGCCTCGAGGTCGATCCCACCGACATGATCGCCGACGGCGACTTGGCGGAAGCGGCGGCGGGGGTCTTCGCCATCGACGCGGTCTGGGGGGTGGACACCGAGACGTGGGCCGCCGTGGGCCGGGTGACCCGGCGGCTGCTCGGCGCCCTCGGTGCCGACGAGGCGCTGGAGGAGGAGATCGCCACCAGCAGCGCCCTGCTGACCCGGATGCTGGTCGACCTGGAGGGCAAGGTCCGGGGCTTCGGGGAGCCGCCCGAGGCGCCGGTCACCGAAGCCGAAGAGCCGGACGCCACCGGTACCGAGGAGGCCGAGGCGGCCTCCCTCTCCCCGGGTGACTCCGAGGCGGCGTCGGGCGAAGAGGACGAGATGGTCTACGAGCTCGATGACTGGCGACCCGAGGAGCGGGCCCAGATCAGCATCCTCCTCGAGAAGGGCAGGATCCCCTACCAGTGGGAAGGGAGCGACCTGGTGGTCAAGGCGACCCACGACGAAGCGGTCGAGGGCATCCTGGCCGAGGTGACCCGCTCGGCGGCGGCGTCGACCAGCGAGGCCGACGACGAAACCCGGTATCTCCTGATGTCCGACCTTTTCGGCGCCGCCGACCGGCTGGCCGGCGACCCGGAAAACGAGGTCAAGCAGGAGGACCTGGTCGTGTTGGCCACCATGATCCAGGGGTGGGCGACACCCTTCGCCATCAGCGACGACGAGTGGTGGAAGATCCGCCTGCGGGCCGCCGACCTGGCGGAATCGATCGACCATCAGGGCAGCCGGGCCATGATCGAAGACGGCGCCGCCAACCTCCGCGATCTGCTCCGCAAGTTCGTCTGAGCGGCGCCGCCACCGGTTTCAGGTAGGGCCGGCCGGCGGTCTACCGTGTGGCCACCGTGCTGCTGGCCGAGTTGGAGATCCGCCACTCTCGCGACATCGCCCCGACCCGACGGGTGGCCCTCGGGGATCTCTGGCTGCCGACCGAGCCGGCCCCCGGCTTCGGCGGCATCCTGCTGGCCGGCATCGTGGCGGCCAACGTCAACCAGCTCGACGACGATCTCCGCGACGAGCTCGACCTGCTGGTCGACGACCTCGAGCGGGGGGCGAGGATCGCCCAGCCCCGCCTGCGCCACCGGTTCCAAACCGACGTGGTGGGCCTCGACCGCAGCCACCACCGCCTGGTCGGCAGGGGCGAGTCGCTGTCGCTGGAGCTCGACGACCACGCCGCCGTCCTGCCCCAGATCCTCGGGGCCACCTACGCGGCCAGCAAGCTGTCCTACCGGGTCCGGGCGAGCGTGTTCAAGCTGCTGCGGCGCGCCACCCGCTGGCATGCCGACAACGACGACCGGCTGATCGGCTACCTCACCGGCGACGAGGCCTCGTACCGACCCTGGAAGGATTCCTCCCACGACGAGGGGTGGGCGCTCAAGGTGCTCGGCTTCACGCCGGGAGCCGACCCGACCCGCTCGGCGGTGCTGGCCGTGTTCCGCCAGCTCGTCTTCCACGCCCACCCCGACCACGGCGGGTCGACGGATCGGGCGGGCGAACGGATCACCGAGCTCACCCAGGCCAAGCGGATCCTGCTGGCCGAGATATGAGTGTGCCGGGCCGCCGCCCGGCCGCCGTTCTCCTCGCTCCCGGCGCCAGCGCCAGCCGCGACCAATCGGCCCTGGTGGCCATGGACATCGCCCTCTCGGCCGCCGGAATGGCGGTGGCCAGGATGGACTTCCCCTACCGCAAGGCGGGCCGCCGGGCCCCCGATCGCGAACCCGTGCTGCTCGCCGCGGTCGCCGAGGAGGCGGCGGCCCTGGCCCGCGCCGCCGGCTGCCGTCCCGAGGAGGTCGCCCTCGGCGGGCGGAGCATGGGGGGCCGGATGTGCTCGCTGGCCGTGGCTGACGGCCTGCCCGCCGCCGCTCTCCTGCTGGTCAGCTACCCCCTCCATCCCCCAGGGAGGCCCGAGAAGCTGAGAACGTCCCATTTCCCCAGACTGTTCGTGCCCTGCCTGTTCGTCTCGGGAACCCGGGACGCCTTCGGGGCCCCGGCTGAGTTGACCGCCGCCACCGAGGCTATCGCCGGTCCGGTGACCCACCGCTGGCTGGAGGGCCGGGATCACGGGATGCGGGGTGCCGACGCCGCCGTGGCCGAGTTGGTCCGCGAGTTCGTCACCGCTCTGGCGGGTTGAGCTCCTCCAGTTCCCGGCCGGCCGTCTCCGGGTAGGCCCGCACGATCAGGACGACCAGCAGGGCGGGGCCGACGGCGAGCACCGCGAAGGCGGGGGCGAAGCTGCCGAAATGCTGGGAAAAGAGGCCGGCGGTGACCAAGCCGACCACCCCGCCGGCGGCGTAGGCCACCGCCACCACCCCCGTGGCCCGGCTGCGGATCGAGGTGGGGAACAGCTCCGGCCCGTACACCGCCAGGGCCGGCGCCACGGCGTAGCCGAGGATGCTGTCGGCCGTCCCCCACAGCCACAGCGGCCAGCCACGTGACGCGAACAGGGCCAGGGTGGTCACGATCCCCCCCGCGGTGCCGACGGCCGCCACCAGCCGCCGGCCCCGGACGTCGGCCAGGCGGCCGCCGACCAGCACCCCGATGCCGCCGATGGTGCCCGTCAGCAGCGAGTAGGCGCTGATGCGGGCGGCGGAGAAGGCCCGCTCGGTGCGCAGGAACTCGTTCTGGAACTGGCCCGAGGGGGTGGCGAACAGCGAGAACAGGAACCCGCCGGCACACAACAGCGCCAGCCGCCGGCCGTGCGACCTGGGGGCGGCAGCCGCCGGCTGGCGTTCCCAGCGGCGGCTCTCGGGGAGGTGGCGGCGGACGGTGGCCACGAGCGGCAGGGCGAGCAGGCCGCCGGCGAACAGCCACCGCCACCCCCGTGTCCCAATGCCCGCCAGCGGCAGGGCGGCGGTCGCCAGCCCCCCGCCCAGACCCACCGCCATGGTGAGGACGGCCAGGGCCCAGGCCCGGGCGCCGGCCGGCATCTCCTCGGCCGCCATGACGCCGATCAGCACCAGGAGGCCGGCGGTCAGGGCCACGGCGGCGATCTGGGTGGCCGCCAGCCAGGCCAGCGACGGCGCCAGCGCCCCGAGCGCCGTCAAGGCGGCGGTGCCGGCGGCGCAGCCCAGGATGAGGGGGCGCCGGCCCCGCCGGTCGGCCAGCACCACGACGGCCAGGGCCAGCACCACGTTGGCCCGCACCGCCCCGAGGGCCAGGCCCTGGTCGGCCCGCGACGCCCCGAACTCCGAGGCGGCATAGGTGGCCGTCAAGCTGAGCAGCGACCCGGCATAGCCCACGACCACGGCCAGGGCGCTCAGGGTGGCCAGCACCACCGCCGCCCGGCGGGGCAGCCGGGCCGGCGGCGCCCACCACGGCTGCGGGCGCGACGGCGTGAGCGCGCCCAGGGCGGCGCGCAGCGGCAGGGCGAACAAGAAGGAGAAGTACGGTAGGCCCAGCTGGAACTCCACCGTCTGGCGGACCCGAAGTCGCTCCCCGTCGCCGATCGGCCCGACCTCCACCCGCCGGCGGTACCGGCGGAGCGGTCCTTCCTCCTGCTCGAACACGCCGTCGGCCCCCGGCTGCTCCTTGACCAGCCCGTCGCGGGGGCGCTGCACCGCCCGGGCGGCGCCGGCGTCGAGGACCGCCTCGGTGGTGACCCTCACGCCGCCGGGCGGATGACGCCGGGGAGGCGGGGCGGCGGTTCCCGCGGGTCCGGCGTCGGGGCGGCCACGGGCCCGAGTCTGCCAGCGCCCGATGGGCGCGGCCCGCGTGGGGCGGCGACGCTGCCCGTCGCGGCCGGGCTCACCGGCAATACTGAAGGCCCGTGAGCCACGTCGTCGTTCGCCCCAATGGACCGCTGGAAGGCACCGTGCCCGTGGGGGGAGCCAAGAATTCCGCCCTGAAGCTGATGGCCGCCTGCCTCCTGGCCGAGGGCGAATACCACCTCCACAACGTCCCGGCCATCACCGACGTGGACACCATGTCGGAGCTGCTGCGGTGGATGGGCGTCACCGTGACCCGGCCGTCGCCCCACGAGGTCATCCTGCGCCGGGGCGCCGACTGCGGCAACGAGGCGCCCTACGAGCTGGTCGAGCGCATGCGGGCGTCCATCGTGGTGCTCGGACCGCTCCTCGGGCGCACCGGGCGGGCTCGTGTCGCCATGCCGGGCGGCGACGACTTCGGCTCCCGGCCGATCGACATGCACCTGTCCGGCCTCGAGCAGATGGGGGCCCGCTTCGAGGTCCGGCACGGCTACATCGAGGCGACCACCGATCAGCTGCTCGGGGCCCGCATCGTGCTCGAGTTCCCGAGCGTGGGGGCGACGGAGAATTTGCTGCTGGCGGCGGTGCTGGCCAAGGGGACGACCATCATCGAGAACGCCGCCCGGGAACCGGAGATCGCCGACCTGGCCGCCCTGCTCAATCGCATGGGGGCCATGATCATCGGCGCCGGCTCGTCGACCATCGAGATCGAGGGGGTGGCCGAACTGGAGCCCGCCGATCACACCGTCATCCCCGACCGCATCGAAGCCGCCACCTACCTGGCCGCGGTGGCGCTGGCGGGCGGGGAGATCACCATCGAAGGGGCCCGCCCCGACCACATGGACATGCTGATCCAGAAGCTGGGCGAGATGGGGGTGCGCATTTCGCCGAGCAGCAGCGGGCTGTGGGCCATGGCCAACCGCCGGCTCCAGGCCGTCGACGTGTCCACCCTGCCGTATCCGGGGATCGCCACCGACTACAAGCCACTCTTCGTGACCATGCTGTCGGTGGCCGAGGGGGTGGCCATCGTGACCGAGAACCTGTTCGCCGGCCGGTTCAAGTACGTCTCCGAGCTGATCCGGATGGGGGCCGACATCCGCACCGAGGGCCGCCACGCCGTGGTCCGCGGCGTGCCCCGGCTGTCGGGCGCACCGGTGCGGGCCAGCGACATCCGCGCCGGGGCCGCCCTGGTGGTCGCCGGCCTGGCCGCCGAGGGGGAGACGGTCGTGGCCGACGCCGAGCACATCGACCGGGGCTACGAGGACCTCCCGGCCCGCCTGCGGGCCCTCGGGGCGAACGTCGAGCGGTATGACCAGGCCGAGCACCCCGACCGGGCCGGCCGGGCCGATGGCGCGGTTGCCGGAGGCTGACGCGGCGGCGGTACCGGGCGGTCGGGCCCGGCCGGGGCGCTCCGCCGAGGAGCTGGTGGCCGCCTCGCGGTCGGGCGACCGGGCCGCCACCGCCCGGCTCATCTCGCTCATCGAGCGGGGCGGTGAGCCGGCCCGGGAGGTCGCCGGGCTGACCTTTCCCCACGCCGCCGACGCCTACACCGTCGGCATCACCGGCGCCCCCGGAGCGGGGAAGTCCACCCTGACCGACCGGCTGATCGCCGAACAGCGGCGGCGGGGCCGGGCGATCGGCGTCCTGGCGGTAGACCCGTCGTCGCCGTTCAGCGGGGGGGCGTTGCTCGGCGACCGCGTCAGGATGCAGGACCACACCCTCGACGACGGGGTCTTCATCCGGTCGATGGCGACCCGCGGTCATCTCGGGGGATTGGCGCTGGCCACCCCCGAAGCGATCCGCGTGCTGGCCGCCGCCGGCCTCGGCCTGGTACTGGTCGAGACGGTCGGCGTGGGCCAGGTCGAGGTTGAGGTGGCGGGGGCGACCGACACCACCCTCGTGGTCGTCAACCCCGGCTGGGGCGACGCCATCCAGGCCAACAAGGCCGGCCTGCTCGAGGTGGCCGACGTCTTCGTGGTCAACAAGGCGGACCGGCCCGGCGCCGAGGAGACCCGCCGCGACCTGGACCACATGCTCGACCTGGGCCCCGCTCGGGCCCCCGGCGACTGGCGCCCCCCGATCTTGCCGGCGGTGGCGACGACCGGCTCGGGCGTCCCGGAGGTGTGGGCCGCCGTCGAGGAGCACCGCCGGTTCCTAACCGACTCGGGCCAGCTGGCCGCCCGCCGGGAGCGCCGCCTGGTCACCGAGCTGCGCCAGGTGCTGATCCGGCGCCTGGAGCAGGACATCGACCGCCTGGAGGGTGGCCACGCCTACCGCCAGATCCGCCAGCAGGTGCTCGACCGGTCCCTCGACCCCTACCGGGCCGCCGAGACCCTGCTGGCCCAGCTGTCGGCGACAACGGGAAAGTAGCGTCTACCCGGTGGCCGACCAGTTCGTATCCGTGGACCGGCGAGACACCGGGGTGGCGGTCCTTCGCCTCGACCGGCCGAAGGCCAACGCCCTTTCGCTCGCCCTGCTCGTCCAGCTGGAGGAGGCGGCGACCGAGCTCGGCGCCGATCCGCCCGGCGCGGTCGTCGTCTGGGGCGGCGACCGCATCTTCGCGGCCGGCGCCGACATCGGCGAGTTCGGCGGCCCCGAGGAGGCGCGGGTCCTGAACGCCCAGTTCCGGCGGTCCTTCGCCGCCGTGGCCGCCATTCCCCGCGCCGTGATCGCCGCCGTCGCCGGCTACGCCCTGGGCGGCGGGTGCGAGCTGGCCTGCGCCTGCGACCTGCGGGTCGTCGCCGATACCGCCCGCATAGGGCAGCCGGAGGTGCGGCTCGGCATCATCCCCGGCGCCGGCGGCACCCAGCGCCTGGCCCGCCTGATCGGCCCATCGCGGGCCAAGGACCTGGTGCTCACCGGCCGCCAGGTCGACGCCGGGGAGGCGTTGCAGATCGGCCTGGCTGACCGGGTCGTCCCCGCCGAGGGCCTGTTCGGGGCGGCCATGGAACTGGCGACGACCCTGGCCTCGGGCGCCGTGGTCGCCCAGGGCATGGCCAAGCGGGCCATCGACGCCGGCCTCGACCGCAGCCTGGGCGATGGGCTGGACATCGAGGGCGAACTCTTCGTCCAGGTGTTCGAGACCGCCGACGCCCGCAGCGGTATCGACTCCTTCCGCCGCCAGGGCCCCGACCGGGCCCAGTTCCAGGGGCGGTAACCGGCGTGCCCACCCCCGTCGGCCCGGCACCGCGAGATCCCAACGACCCCGACTTCTGGGACTGGGAAGCCCCCGACGATGTTCGTCTCCCGGGCCGCCGGCCGCTCCGGCCCGTCATCGCGGTGCTGATCGGCCTGGTGGTGGTGCTCATCATCCTGCGCGTGATCGTCGGCTGAGGCCGCCGTCAGGCTCGCGGCGCCGGCGGACCTCGGCTGACGCGGCCGCCGGGCGGCCGTGGGCCGGTCAGGCCCAGGTGATCAGGCCCATCTCGGCCGGCGCCGCCAGGTCGGGATGGGACGGGACGATGCGCACCGCGATGCCGTAGCGCCCCGCCCGCTCGCAGGTGAACGTGCCCCGGTAGAGCGCCGGCCCCTCGCCCGGACCCGCCTCGGAGGTGGGGGCGGCCGAGACCAGGCCGAGGGGAACGGTCACCGTCTCGGTCAGCTCGCCGGTCGGGCCGACCGGGCCGTGGAGCAGCTGGACGGAGACATCGTCGCTGGTCAGCCGGCCGAGGCGCACGTCGGCCTCGACCTGGCTGGCCGACCACAGGTCGGTGACCAGGTTGGTGGGCTCGGAGCGCACCGCCTCCACCGCCACGTCGCGCCAGGCGTTGCGCACCCGTTCCTGCCAGGCGGCGAAGGCCTTGGCCCGGGCGAAGCCATTGGCGCGCATGGCGTCGGAGCGCAAGGCGGTCGGCTCGTACATCTCGACCACGTAGTCCTTGACCATCCGCGACGCCAGGACCTTGGGGCCGAGGGACTGGAGGGACGAGCGGATGCGGCGGACCCAGCGCCGGGGGACGGGGCCCTCGAAGCGGTCGTAGAACAGCGGGATGATCTGGCGTTCCAGGATCTCGAACAGGCTGTCGGCCTCGACCCGGTCACGCTGTCCGACGTCCTCGTAGGCCTCGGCCGAGGAGATGGCCCACCCGTTGGTCCCGTCGAACATCTCGGCCCACCAACCGTCGACGATGGAGCAGTTGAGGGCGCCCGACAGGAGGGCCTTCTCGCCGCTCGTGCCCGACGCCTCCATGGGGCGGCGGGGCGTATTCAGCCACACGTCGGAACCCTGGAGCAGCATGCGGGCCACGGCGATGTCGTAGTCCTCCACGAACGCCACGCGGTGGCGCACCGCCGGGTCGCGGGAGAACTGCACGATCTGGCGGATCATCTCCTTGCCGATGTCGTCGGCGGGGTGGGCCTTCCCGGCGAAGACGAGTTGGATGGGCCGGTCGGGGGCGAGCAGCAGCTCGCGGAGCCGGTCGGGCTGGGAGAGCAGCAGGGTGGCCCGCTTGTAGGAGGCGAAGCGCCGGGCGAAGCCGATGGTGAGGACCCGAGGGTCGAACACCTCGTTGGTCCAGGACGCGTCGCTCTCGCTGACCCCGCGCTCGACTAGGGAGCGGGCCAGGCGCTCGCGGACGAAGGCGACCAGCGCCTCGCGGCCCTGCTCACGTACCCGCCACAGCTCGTCGTCGCGCACCGCCGCCACCCGGGACCACTCCATCGGCGCCGCCTCGTCCCACGCCGGGCGGACGTGGCGGACCAGCAACTCGTTCATCTCCGAGGACACCCACGTGGGGGCGTGGACACCGTTGGTCACCGACCGAATCGGGGCGTCCTCGGCGTCGATGCCCGGCCACAACGCCTGGAACATCTCCCGGCTGACCTTGCCGTGCAGCTTGGAGACACCGTTGGACAGCCCGGCCAGCCGCAGTCCCATCACCGCCATGTTGAACGGGGCGTGCGGTGACTCGTCGGGAAAATGCCCGAGCTCCATCAACTGGTCGATCGACAGCCCGCACTCGTCGGCCCAGCCCCAGAAATACCGCTCCATCAGCTCCCGGGGGAAACGGTCGATGCCCGCCGGCACCGGCGTATGCGTCGTGAAGATGGTGGCCGAGCGCACGGCGACGATCGCCTCGGAAAAGCTGAGCCCCTCCTTGGTGATCATGGTGCGGATGCGCTCGAGGCCGAGGAAGCCGGCGTGGCCCTCGTTGGTGTGGAACACCTGGGTCTTCTCGCCGACCGCGTCCAAGGCCCGTACCCCGCCGATGCCGAGCAGGATCTCCTGGCGCAGCCGGTGCTCGGTGCCGCCCCCGTACAGCCGGTCGGTGACGTTGCGCAGCCCGTCGTTGTTCTCGTCGACGTCGGCGTCGAGCAGGTACAGCTTCACCCGCCCGATCTGGGCCAACCAGATCTGGGCGGTCAACGCCTCGCCCGCCAGCTCGACCGTGATCCGCCTGCCCTCCACCAGGCTGAGCGCCATGGCGTGGGGATCGAGAACCGGGTAGTTCTCCTCCTGCCAGCCGGCGGCGTTGAGCTGCTGGCGGAAGTAGCCGTGGCGGTACATCAGCCCCATCCCGGTCAGGGGCAGACCCACGCCCGACGCCGCCTTCAGGTGGTCGCCGGCCAGCACCCCGAGGCCGCCGGAGTATTGGGGAAGCGCCTCGGCGATGCCAAACTCGGGCGAGAAGTAGGCGACCGCCCGCACGGCGCCCGCCGGCCGGTTCTGGAACCAGCGGGGGGCGGTCAGGTAGCGGTTCAGATCGTTGCTGATCTCGCCCAGGAACCCCATGAAGGCCGGGTCGGCGGCCAGTGACTCGAGCCGCTCTCGTCCCACCAGGCCGAGCATCCGCATCGGGTCGTGCTGGGATTCCTCCCACTGCTGCGGGTCGAGCCAGCGGAACAGGTCCCGGGTGCGGTCGTCCCACGACCACCGCAGGTTGCAGGCCACCTCCTGGAGCGGCGCGAGCGCCGGCGGCAGGCTGGGCCGGACGGTGAAGCTGCGAAGGGCTCTCATGATCTCGGAACGGTAGGCGCGGACCCGAGGGTCGAACCAACGGTGGGGACGAGTTGCCGCGCACCACCGCAGCGACCGCACCCTGCCCGCCACCCGTCGCACAACCTTTAGCCTGGGGGGCATGACCGGACGAATCGTCATCGAAGACATCCGTCCCCGGACTCCAACGGGGCGCTATCCGGCGAAGGCAGTCGTGGGCGAACGAATCACGGTGACCGCCGCCATCTACAAGGACGGCCATGACATCCTGGCGGCGGAGGCAACGCTGGTCCCCATCGGCGGCGCCCCCGGACAGGTGGGCCGCCCCGTGTCGGTGCCCATGACCCTCGTCAATGCCGGCGAGGACCTGTGGCGGGCGGCGGTGACGCCCGAGATCCAGGGCGAGCACCAGGTCATCGTCGAGGCGTGGACCGATCGCCAGGCCACCTGGGCCAAGAGGACCATGGCCAAGCGGGACGCCGGCCAGGACATCAGCGTCGAGATCGCCGAGGGCATCGCCTTGTTCTCCGAGCACGCCAGCGGCGAAGGGGCGGAAGCGGCGGCGGTGCACGCCGCCCTCGCCGACCTTGAGGAGGGACGGCTCGACCGGGCCCTCGTCACGCCGCTGCACAGCTCCAAGGGCGCGCCCGACCTGACATCGTCGGACCCCGCCGATCTGTGGGTCGACCGCCCGCGGGGCCTCTTCAGCGCGTGGTACGAGCTCTTCCCACGGTCCTACGGCGGCTTCCGGGGGGCCGAGGAACGGATCCCAGCGGTTGCGGGTATGGGCTTCGACGTGCTCTACCTGCCGCCCATCCATCCCATCGGCGAGACGGAGCGCAAGGGGAAGGACAACACCCTGGGTGCCGCGGCCGACGACCCGGGAAGCCCGTGGGCCATCGGCAACCGCCACGGTGGCCACACCGCTATCGACCCGGCCCTGGGCAGCTTCGACGACTTCTCGCACTTCCTCGCCACCGCCCGCCAGCACCGCGTCGAGGTGGCGCTGGACTACGCCCTGCAGTGCTCGCCCGACCACCCGTGGGTGGCGGAGCACCCTGAATGGTTCCACCACCGGCCCGACGGCACCATTGCCTACGCCGAAAATCCCCCGAAGAAGTACCAGGACATCTACCCGATAAATTTCTGGCCGGAAGACGATGGCGACCGCCGCGCCCTGTGGGACGCGTGCAAGGGCATCTTGGATTTTTGGTTGGGAAAAGGAGTGTCGGTCTTCCGGGTCGATAATCCCCACACCAAGCCGGTCGCCTTCTGGGAATGGCTTATTCCGGCAGTACGCGCCGAGCATCCCGACGCCATCTTCCTGGCGGAGGCATTCACCAAACCGCGGATGATGGCCAAGCTGGCCGAGGTTGGCTTCACCCAGAACTACACGTATTTCACCTGGCGCACGGAGCAGTACGGACCCGAGGGGCTGCGGACCTATCTGGAGGAACTGACGGGAGAGAAGGCCGATTTCATGCGGCCCAACTTCTGGCCCAACACACCCGACATCTTGTCGGGACCCCTCCGCTACGGTCCGCCGGTGGCCTTCGCCGGCCGGCTGGTCCTCGCGGCCACCATGTCGCCCAGCTGGGGCATGTACAGCGGTTACGAGCTGTTCGAGAACGAACCGGCGTCGCCCGCCAATGAAGAATATCTGCATTCGGAGAAATTCGAGATTCGCCACCGCGATTTCGATCAGCCGAATACCCTTGTGCCGCTCACCACCTCGATCAACGCCATCCGGCGCAAACATCCGGCGCTGCAGCGACTCAGGGGAACGCAGTTCCATCAGAGCGACAACCCCACGATCATTGTCTATTCGAAGATCAGTGACGACGGCCGCGACGTCATGTTGATGGTCGTCAATCTCGACCCGTACCACCTGCAGTCGAGCGTGCTCACCCTCGACCTGGCGGCCCTCGGCCTCCCCGCCGATCAGCGGTACCGGGCGACCGACGAGCTGTCGGGCGAGGAATACCTGTGGTTCGGCTCCCATCCCTTCGTGCTGCTCGAACCGTGGGTGCGCGTCGCCCACGTCCTTCATCTCCCCGATGCCTCGCCGCCCGAGGACGATCGCTGATGGCGCCTCCCGGCACGGCGGTCTCGTCGTTCGAGGGCGATCCGCAGTGGTACCGCACGGCCACGTTCTACGAGATCCTCGTCCGCGGTTTCTTCGACGCCAACAACGACGGCTCCGGTGACCTGCAGGGCGTGATCGCCAAGCTGGACTACCTCCAGTGGCTCGGTGTCGACTGCCTGTGGCTGCTGCCGTTCTACCAGTCGCCGCTGCGCGACGGCGGGTACGACATCAGCGATTTCTTCACCATCCTTCCCGAGTACGGGCAGCTGGCCGACGTGGTGGAACTGGTCGAGGAGGCCCACAAGCGGGGTATCCGGGTCATCGCCGACCTGGTGATGAACCACACCAGCGACCAGCACCCCTGGTTCCTGGAGTCCCGCCGGGACAAGACCAATCCCAAGGCCGACTGGTACGTGTGGAACGACGACGACCACCGCTGGCCCGAGGCGAGGGTCATTTTCGTCGACAGCGAGAAATCCAACTGGAGCTTCGACCCGGTGCGGGGCCAGTACTACTGGCATCGCTTCTTCTCCCACCAGCCGGACCTGAACTACGACAACCCCGAGGTGGCCGACGCCATGCTCGACGTGGTGCGGTTCTGGCTCGACCTGGGCCTCGACGGCTTCCGCCTCGACGCCGTCCCCTACCTCTTCGAGCGCGACGGCACCAACGGCGAGAATCTCAAGGAGACCCACGAGTACCTGAAACGCCTGCGCAAGGAGGTCGACAGCGAGTTCCCCGGCCGGGTGCTGCTGGCCGAGGCGAACCAGTGGCCCGAAGACGTCGTCGACTACTTCGGTGACGGCGACGAATGCCACATGTGCTTCCACTTCCCGGTGATGCCCCGGCTGTTCATGGCCATCCGGCGAGAGCAGCGGTACCCGATCACCGAGATCCTGGCCCGCACCCCGGCCATCCCGGAGGGATGCCAGTGGGGCATCTTCCTGCGCAACCACGACGAGCTGACCCTGGAGATGGTCACCGACGACGAGCGTGACTACATGTGGGCGGAGTACGCCAAGGACCCGCGGATGAAGGCGAACATGGGCATCCGGCGCAGGCTGGCGCCGCTGCTGGACAATGACATCAACCAGATCGAACTGTTCACCGCGCTCCTGCTCTCCCTGCCCGGCTCCCCCGTCCTGTACTACGGGGACGAGATCGGGATGGGCGACAACATCTGGCTGGGCGACCGGGACGGCGTCCGGACCCCGATGCAGTGGACGCCGGACCGCAACGGCGGCTTCTCCACGGGCAACCCCGGCCGGATGGTGCTGCCGCTGAACATGGACCCGATCTACGGCTACCAGGTGACCAACGTCGAGGCGCAGACCAGCGCGCCCAGCTCGTTGCTGCACTTCACCCGCCGGATGATCGAGGTGCGCAAGACGACTCCGGCGTTCGGCTTCGGCTCCTTCGCCGATCTGGGCGGGGCCAACCCCAGCGTGTTCTCCTTCCTGCGGGAGCACGCGCAGGACGACCGGACCGACGTGGTGCTGTGCGTGAACAACCTCTCGCGCTTCGCCCAACCGGTCGCCCTGGATCTGCGCCGGTTCGCCGGCTGGACGCCGACCGAGATGCTCGGCGGCGTGCCGTTCCCGCCGATCGGCACCGACCCCTACCCGCTGACGGCTCCGGGTCACGGCTTCTACTGGTTCCGGGTCGATCCGACCCCGGTGGCGGGGGGTAGCCCGTCACGCGTTGGGTAGGCCCGCGCCCATGAACCCTGACGATCTGGCGCGTTGGCTGCCGGAACAGCGCTGGTTCGCGGGCCGGGACAGGCGCATCGCCGGGGTCCGGGTGGGCGAGATCGGTGCGCTGCCCGGCGAGCCGCTGGTGCGCATCCTGGTGGTGACGGTCAGTTACGCCGACGGCGGCGAGGAGCGGTACCAGGTGCCGGTGGTGCACCACGAACGGCCCGTGGCGGAGATCGGCGCGGCGCTGATCGGGAGTACCGCCGGCGACGGCGTCGCGTCGTACGGCTACGACGCGCCGTACGACCCGGCCGCGACGGCAGCGCTGTGGGCCGGGGTGGTCGACTCCGGCAAGTTCGGCGGCCTGGAGTTCCACGGCGAGCCGGCGGTCGCCGAGCTCCCGGCGGAGCTGGAGAGCGCGGTGATGCCCGCGGAGGCCAGCAACACCTCGATCGTGTTCGGCGACAAGGTGATGCTCAAGCTGTTCCGCCGGCTGACTCCAGGTCTGAGCCCGGACGTCGAACTGTCGCGCGCCCTGCAGCGGGCTGGCAACCCCTACGTGCCCGCCGTGATGGGTTGGATCGACGGCTCCTGGCAGGATCCGGACGGCACGCCGACCTCCGCCGCGTTGGGCATCGCCACGGAGTTCCT
>DATARN010000007.1:0-14562 GCA_036264135.1 Acidimicrobiales bacterium | reverse complement strand
CCTCTGATCAGGCCCGGCGGCGGGCGACAAAAACGGGGATCTGGCGATCGGTTTTGGTCTGGTACTCGGCGTAGGGCGGGTAGGCGGCCACCGCCCGTTGCCACCACGCCGCCTTCTCATCGCCGGTGACCTCCCGGACCTCGGCGTCGAAGGGCTCGGGGCCGTCCTGGATCCTCACCGCGTCGGGGTTGGCCTTCAGGTTGTAGTACCAGACCGGGTGCTCGGGCGCCCCGCCCTTGGACGCCACCAGGGCGTACTCCCCGTTGTGCTCGACCCGCATCAGCGGCGTCTTGCGGATCTTGCCCGAGCGGTTGCCCTTCGTCGTGACCACCACGATCGGCAGGCCGGTGTCGCGCAGCGTGTTGGCTTCCTTGCCGCCGGAGCGCTCGTACGCCTCCACCTGATCGCGTACCCATTGCGCCGGGCTGGGTTCGTAGTCACCGTCGAGGTCCACGGCCGAAAGCCTACGTCGCCGCCCAGCCGGCGACGGCGGTCGGGTGCAGCGAGATCACCTCGGCGATCGCGGCCGGCGCCCGGTAGGCGGCAAAGGATTCCCCGAACCGGGCCGCCACTGCCACCGTGGCCTGGCTCACCGCCGCCCGGGCGTGGACCCGCACCCACCACAGCTGCGACCAGTCGTCGGCGTAGTGCTCGACCAGCAGCACGCAGCGGTCGTCGGAATCGATGTTGCGCAGCCGCTGCAGGCGGCCCGGTCTTTTGGGCTTCACCCGGTCCACGGGAATGAGGATCGCCCCACCGGCCAGCACGAACACGACGGGGACGGCGTCCACGCCGCGAGTCGGGTGGACGGTGGCGAGCACCCCGTGGCCGGCGCCCGCCAGGCGCGACCAGCAGTCGGGTTCGTCGAGGGTCACCCGCCCATGGTTTCAGCTCGGCGCAGCGGCGCGATCAGCTCCTGCACCGGTGTGCGAACCCACCATGCCCCACTTTCCCGCCGCTCAGCGGGGGTGGAGAACCGGTAGCGGAACAGCCGCGCCCTGATCCACGCCGGCGGCTGGCCGGCGAAGGGATCGGAGCGCAGGAGCGCCAGGGTGCGCCGGTCGGCCTCGAGCAACCGCACCAACAGGCCCCGCAGCCAGCCGTCGTCGGCGCCCCGGGAGAGCGGGACGAACCACATCAGCCAGTCGAGGCGGAGGTGGTAGGGCGCCACCTGCGGGGGCCGGCGCGCCGGGTCCCCGGGCTTGCCTTTGAACTGGTACTCCCGCCAGTCGGTCGCGTCGTCGAGGCGGGCCGCGGTTGTGCCCTCGATCACCACCTCGAAGCGCTGCCGGGTGACGCGCCCGAAGGCGCCGTAGGTGTTGACCAGGTGCAGCGGGTCGAAGCTGGAGTTCATGACCTGGCGCGGCGACAGCAGGTTCCGTACCGGATCGAGGCTCAAGACCACCACGAGGAGCCCGAAGGCGAGGACGGCCGCCTGCCACCAGCCCGGTCCCGACGACAGTGCGGGGGGCGGCCGGCCCACCACGGCGGGCACGACCAGGCGGAGGAAACGATCGCTGAAGGTGCCCGCGGCCAGGATGAGGGTGAGGAGGTTCAGCCAGGAGAAGTTGCCACTGAGCAGCAGATAGGCCTGGGTCACCACGATGACCACCCCGGCGCCGGCCGCGACCGGCTGGGGCGCCACCAGCAGAAGGGGCGCGACGAGTTGGGCCACGTGGTTGCCCAGCGCCTCGACCTTGTGGAGGGGCGCCGGCAGGTGATGGAAGTACCAGCTCAGCGGGTTGGGCAGCGGTTGGGTCTCCTGGTGGTAGTAGAGGCAGGTGAGGTCGCGCCAGCACGGGTCGCCGCGCAGCTTGATCAAACCGGCGCCGAACTCCAGGCGGAATAGCAGCCAGCGCAGCGCCCACACGGCCACGACGGGCGGGGCGATCGACGCCGGCCCGAGAAACACCGCGATGAACCCCGACTCCAAAAGCAGCGTCTCCCAGCCGAAGCTGTACCACCGCTGGCCGACGTTGACGATCGAGAGGTACAGGGCCCACAGCGCCAGCCAGGCCGCCATCGAGCACCAGATAGGACCCCGCTCGGGCAGGCCGATCAGGCAGGCGGCGGCCAGGGCAGCCCCGGCCGCGGTAACCAGCACGAAGAAGCGGTCGGAGTAGTGGGCGTAAAACAGGCTGGGGGCCCGGCGGAACTTGACCCGCGCCAGAAAGCGGGGGATGGGCAGCAATCCGCGGGCGCCGAGGAGCGGGCGGAACTGGGCCGCAGCCACGACGAAGGCCAGCAGGTAGACCAGGGCCAGGCCCCGTTGGACGACCAGGCGGGCCAGCCAGTATCCCGGTGCCGGGAACCAGTGCACGGCGGCGACGGGCATCGTACCTATCGTTCCCACCTGGGCCCATGCCCTGTGAAACCGAGCGGCGCCTACGACGTCCGGGTCGGCACGAGGATGCGGCCACACTGGTCGCAGAAGCTCACGGTCCCCGCCGGCTGGTGACGCAGCCGGTCGAGTTCGGTGGCCGGCAGGGTCAGGTGGCAGCCCCCGCAGTGAGTCCCCACCAGTCGGGCCGCGCCCACCCCGCCGAGGCGATCCCGGAGCCGCTCATAGGTCACGACCAGATCGGGGGGAACGGCGGCCGCAGCCTGCGCCCGGGCGACGTGGAGACGTTCGATTTCCTCGTCGGCGTCGGCCTCGTGAGCCAACAGCGAGGCGGCCACCGCGGCGCGCTGTGCCGTCCGGGCCCCCTTTTCCCCCTCCAGTTCGTCGACTCGGGCGTCGAGCGGTTCCCACGCCTCCATGCCCTCCAGCGCACGGGACTCGAGTTCTGACGCCCGGGCGGTCAGCGAGTCGAGTTCGGCGGCCATGGCCTGCAGTTCCCTGGTGGCGGAGACGGTGCCACCGTACAGGCGCTTCTTGACGTCAGCGGCGTGGCGCTCGACGCCCCCCAGCGTCTGCTCCACCGCCTCCTGCGCCCGGGCGGCGGCGTCGCGCTCCTCGCGCGCGGTGGCCAGCCGGGCTTCCAGTGCCGCCAGGTCGTGGTCAATGGCCGCCAGCTCGCCGCGCTCGGCCAGCGTGGCCCGGCGGTGGCGCGCCCGGTCAAGTTCGGTGTCGATGCCCTGCACGGCCAGCAATGCCTCCAGGGGGCCGTCCGCGGTCGGCGTCACCGGCAGCGTTGGTACGAAACCGGCGGCACGCCCGGTGGCACGGGAACGGTGACGACGACGCAGGTGATCGGCGGACTCGACGGGATCGTCGTCCGAGGTGTGGTCACCGGGGGCGGCGGGGCCGTGGGGGGCGGCGACGACGGGCCCACCGTCGTCACCGAGGCGGGAACGGTCGTCCCGGCCTGGGGAACCGCCGTCGCGCTGTGGCTTAACGGCGCCGACGGGTTGAACGGCAGCGAGGTGCTGGGGAAGGCCTGCCCGGAGTCCAGGGTGAGCTGGTTCGACGTGATCATCTTCCCCGAAGGGATGAGGGCGAAGTTGGGCTGCGGGAAGTCGATCGCCGCCTGCCCCATCAGGGCCGCCTCGGTGTAGGCATGCCAGATGCTGGCCGGGTACGTGCCGCCGAAGACGCTGATCGGCGTGGCGGGCCACTGCATGGAGGTCCGGCCCTTGGGGTCGCCCATCCACACCGATGTGACCAGCTGAGGAGTAATGCCGTTGAACCAGGCGTCGGTGTTCTGCTCCGTGGTGCCCGTCTTGCCGGCGACGGGCCGGTCGGGCAGCGCCGCCCCGGTACCCGTGCCGTATTGCACGACGGCCCGCAGGGTCATGACGGCCTCACGCGAGATCTGCGGGTCGAGTACCCGTTTGCCCGCGGTGCTGGCGGTGAAGATGGTCGCCCCCGTGCGGTCGAGAATGTGGTCGACGAAGCTCGGCTGGTGGTAGACGCCGTCGGCCGCCAGCGTGGCATAGGCGCCGGCCATCTCGAGCACGGTGGTTTCCTCCGAGCCGATGACAAGCGACGGGTTGAGCGGGAAGTTCTCCTTGAGCCCCAGCCGGTGCGCCATCTCGACCACCTTCGGCAGCCCGACCTCGTGGGCGATGCGCACGAAGGCGCAGTTGACGGAATCGGCGGTGGCGGTGGTGACGCTGATCGGCCCGGTGGACTGGCCCTCGTCGTTGTGAATCGGGGTCTTCAGCAGCGACGAGTTGCCCGGAAACTTGACGGCGCAGGGCGAGGAACCGTCCACCATGTCGTTGGGGCCGTAGCCCGCCTCGTAGGCGGCCAGCAGGGTGAACAGCTTGAATCCCGATCCCGGCTGGCGCAGGCCCTGGGTCGCCAGGTCGTACTTGACCTGGTCGTAGCCGGGGCCACCCACGATGGCCCGGACCTTGCCGGTGGTCGGGTCGATGGAGGCCAGGGCACCGGCAAAGCCGTTCTTGGTGGCGCTGGCGGGGATGGTGCCGGCCACGCTCTGCTCGGCCACGTCCTGGAGGGGCGGGTCGAGGTTGGTGTAGATCTTCAGTCCGCCCTTGAACAGGGCGTTGTACCGCTCGGTGTAGGTGGCGCCCAGCGTGGTGCTGGAGCTGAGCAGGATCTGCTTCACCTGCTCGACGTAGTAGTCGTCCTTGGTATCGGCCGTGCCCTGCGGCGGTGTCAGTTTGGTCGGGATCGGGGTGGCGGCGAGGGTGGTGGCGGCGGCCTGGCTCAGGTGGCCCTGGGTCACCATCCGCTGCAGCACGAAGTCGCGCCGGGCCCGGGAGTCGTGGGGATTCAGGATCGGGTCGTAGCCCTGCGGGTCGCGGATCATGCCGGCCAGCAGTGCCGCCTCGGCGGTCGTGACGTCGGCGATGTTCTTGTTGAAGTAGGTCTCGGCAGCGGCCTGGACCCCGTAGGCGCCGTTGCCGAAGTAGATGGTGTTGAGATAGGCCTCGAGGATCTGGTTCTTGCTATAGCGGCTCTCGAGCCGGGCCGAGATGACAGCGTCCTTGATCTTGCGGTCCAGGGTCTTTTCCGGTGTGTTGAGCACCGTTTTGACCAGCTGCTGGGTGATGGTCGACGCCCCCTGGACGGCCGCCCCGCTCTTCACGTCCGACGCCAGGGCTCGCACCGTCGACTTGATGTCGATGCCCCCGTGGGTGAAGAACCGGGCGTCCTCGGTGTCCAGCACCGCGTTGATCACCGTCGGTGGAACCTGGGCCAGCGCCACCGGCGAGCGGTTCTCGGTGGCGTGGAGGACGGCGAGCACCGTCCCGTCGCTGGCGTAGACCACCGAGCGTTGCGCCTGCTGCTTGAAGATGTCGAGCAGCGGGTTGGGGATGGAGTCCGTCGCCCGGCTCAGCAGGGCGTTGACCGGCACGGCCAGGCCGGTGATCCCGAGCGCCAGTGACACGCCGGCGACCAAGGCGATCGTCAGGAGGCGGATCACGGTGCGCACCGCTGGGTTAGGGTACTGGAGGGGCAGGACGGGCGGTCGCCAGGCCCGTTCCCAGGGCTGCGGGCGGCCGGGCCACGAGAGGGTCGCAGGGAGTTTTATTCCTCTACGACTTCCACCTCCAGGGGAAGCTCAAACACCCGCTCGAACAATTCCTGCTTCCGCCGCAGACCCCACAGCTCCAGGTCGATGTCGCCGGTGGCGTGGATGAGCAGGCGGACCCGGCGGTTCTCCAGCTTCACGCCGATCGCCTCCACCGAGCCGCCGTGGCTGCGGTCGAGGCCGTCGGCGACGCGCAGGAGGGCGATGAGCTTGGTGACCCGCTCCCGGCGGGCGGGCGCCAACGAGGCGAAGGGTTCGAAGGACAGCTTCGGGTTGCCCCGCCGATGGAAGCGGCCCAGGCAGGCCAGCACCGCCACCTCGTCGGGGGCGAAGCCGCGCAGCCGTCCGTGCTGGATGAGGTAGGCGGTGTGCTTGTCGTGGCCTTCCACGCTGACATGCTCGCCGATGTCGTGGAGCAGGGCGCCCAGCTTCAGCAGCTCCCGTTCGTGTTGGCCGAGGCCGTGGAGCTCGGCGGTGCCGTCGAACAGGTCGGTCGCCACGCGAGCCACGTGACGGGCGTGACGCTCCTGCCAGTTGCAGCGCCGCCCGAGGTCCTCAACCGATTCCCGCCGCAGGTTCCTCGGCTCGCCGCTCCAGTCGGCCTTGGTGTGGTGGCCGATGGCGTCGAGCACGATGCCTTCGCGAAGCGCCCACTCGCAACCGACCAGCTCGTCCAGGCCGAACAGCTCCATGGCGGTGGTCAACAGCATCGAGCCGGCGGGGAGGAGGTCGGCGCGCCGGGCGTCGACGCCGGGAAGCTTCTGGCGGTCGGCGGCGCTCAGCTCGAAAATCTGTTCGTGCACCGCCAGCAGGTCCTTGCGCCGGACCTTCAGCTGGTTGACCGAGGGCGGCACCGTGCCGGTGCGGCGGGCCGCGGCCATGCGGACGAGGGCGCACAGGGTGCCGCTGCTTCCGACCAGCATCTCCGGGCTCAGGCTCTCCACCTCGACGGCGATGGGCGCCAGGACGGAGGAGAGTCGCCGGGCCAGGCGCCGGCGGTCGGCGGCGGTCGGCGGGTCGTCGCGGACAAGTTCCGCCGCCAGTCGCCCGACTCCTAGCTTGACGCTTTTCGACCACTCGAGGCCCAACTGGTCGCCGACCATCAGCTCGAGGCTGCCGCCGCCCAGGTCGAGGGCCAGGGCGGGCGCCGGGTCGATGACAACGCTGGCCCGGACGGCGGCGAAGATCAGGCGGGCTTCCTCCTTGCCGCTGATGACCTCGACGCGGACGCCGGCCTCCCGCTCGATCCGGTCCACCACGGCGGCGGAATCCTCGGCCTCCCGCATGGCGCTGGTCGCACAGGCCACGATTTCACGGACCTCGACGGCCTCGGCCAGGGCCCGGAAGCGGGCGACCACCTCGACCGCCCCGGCGGCCGCCTTCTCGCCGATCCTGCCCGTCCGGCTCACGTGGTCGGCGAGGCGGAGGATCTCCTTCTCTTGGACGAGCGGTTCGAAGGTGCCGTCAGGATGGGCATCGGCGACCAGCAGGTGGAACGAATTGCTCCCCAGGTCGAGAGCCGCGATCCGCACGGAATCCGACTGTAGAGCACCCTCGTCGCCATGCTGCGGCTTTGGCCGCCCCGTGGGCCGGCGCCACTACAGCCAGCGGCGGAGGGACTTTTTCGACGCTCGTTTCCACGGTTTGGCCCAGCTCTGGCGGCACGCCTCCTGTTCCTGGCGTTGCAGGGTGATCAACTCGCCGGCCACGAGCGCCTGGCTGGGCGAGCTGGAGGCCGCCTGGCGGCGCAGCCACCCCTCGGCGACCACGGCGTCTTGCATGTCGCCCAGCACCGCCTGGACCTCGGCGACGGCGGCCGCCATCTGGCGGGCGGGTTTGCCGATGACGCCGGCGACCGCCTCGGCGGCGTAGCGGAGGCGCTTGGCCCGGATCCGAACCTCGTGCAGCGACTCGTCGGGCGGATCGTCGCCCAACTGATCGACGGCGCTGCGGAGGTGGCGCCACGGCCGGCGCACCAGCGGCACCAGCACGTCGGCGGCCGGCTGATTCGCCAGTTCGGACGGCGGCAACTGGCTGGCGGCCGGCACGGGTGGCCCCGCCATCTCGGCCGGCGGGTTGGCGCCGGCGGCGGCGGGCGGCGGCCGGGGGCTCGTCGTGCCGCTCGCCGGGGCGGGCAACGCCGGTGGGCCGGTGACCGCGACCAGGACGGTGGAGATCGACCCTCCGGCGGGCAGGGCGACGGTCGACCCGGGCGGGCCGGTGGCGGCGCCGTTGACATGGCGGCCACCGTTGCCCGCCGGGTCCGGCCGTCCGACCGGCGGCGCGGCCACGGGGGTCGCCCCCGGCGCGGCCACCGTATCGGGCAGGGGCGGGGCGATCTCCGCCTCGGAGCGAACCAGCGGCGGGTGGGCGGCGGCGTCGACCAGGTTCTCGAGGAGGGCGACGTACCGGTCGCTGTCGAGGACCGCGAGCAGCTGGACGCGCGCCTCTTCGCGCTGAGTGGCCAGCCGGCGCAGCAGGCCGGCGGCCCCCTTGGAGTCGACGCTCGCCAGCGACAGGATCTGGCCCCGGAGCCGCCCGGTGAGGACATCGGCGTCGCGTACGGCACCGAGGGCCGCCGCCAGCCATCCAAGCTCGGCGCGCACCGCCCCGGCCCAGCGGGGATCGAGAAGGCGCCAGAACGTCCGCAGATCGCTGCGCAGCCGGCGGGTGCCGACCCTCGCCTGGTGTACGTGTTCGGGGTCGTCGCCCAGGCGCACCCCGGGGTCGTGGACGATGATCCGGCTCACCCCGGCGCCGATGGCGGCGGAGACGACGTCGGCCACGGTGGCCTCGCCATCGAGGGGCGGGATGACGACGTCGGGGCCGAGCGAGGCCCGGGGCCCGATGGCCCGGATGACCTTGGGACGGTCGTCGCCGGCCACCGCCCCGGCCGCAGTGAGGGCCCGCATGACCTCGTCGAGCAACTCGTCGGGGGCGGCGTCGCTCACCTCCAGCTCCACCTGTCGGAACCGGGCGGCCAGCCGGCGACCGTCCATCACCGACACGACGTCGTCGTCCACCTCGCCCAGCTTGCGGCCGTCGCGGTCACGCAGCTCCACCCGGTGGCGCTCGGTGATCAGCTTGGCCACCGGCTCCAAGCGGGCCGTGCGGGCCTGGGCCCGCACCAGGCTGGCCACGTCCGGGGGAACCGGCCCGAACGGGCCGGGCCAGGAGAGTTCGGTGCGGACCAGGGCGACACCATCGGCGTCGCCCGGCAGCTTCACCGTCCAGCCGGACTCGGCGCCGGCGCCCCCGACGACATCGCGCCGGTGGCGCAGCGTCACTCCCCAGCGCATGAGGCGCAGATCGGCGGTGTCGACGTAGATCGCCTGAAGTTTGGCGTTGGGCAGGCGGGTCGCGACGACCCCGGGAACGACGCCGTCGAGTTCCGGCAGCTCAAAGCGCAGCCCCACGTCCAGTTTGACCTCGCGTTCGAGGTTGGTGAGCGGCGCCGGCACGGCCGAACAGCCTACCGCCGTGGGGGGGCGAGGCCCGGTGGCGCGCCACGGCCCCCTTTTCCCAAAGGCGGTTCAGGGAAGGATCAGGTGGCTGTCCCCGAATTCGTGCCACAGGTAGCCACAGGCCTGGGCCGCCCGGTAGGAGCGGGCCAGCAAATCGATGCCGCCCACCGCCGCCAGCAGGGCGAGGTGGCTGGCCTCGGGCTCGTGCCAGCCGGTGATCATGCCGTCGACCGCCCGCACCCCTCGCTCCGCCGAGATCACCAGGCTGGTCCAGCCGCCGGCGGCGTGCACGCCGTCCTCGCCGGCGGCGCTCTCGAGGGCCCGCACCACCGTGGTGCCCACGGCGATCACCCGGCCGCCCTGTCGGCGGGTCTGGTTGACGAGCTCGGCGGTCGCCGGCGGGACCGAGAACCGCTCGGCCGGGGGCGCTTCGTGGGCTTCGAGTGACGAGACGGCGCAGTGAAGGGTGATGGGGGCGACCATGACGCCCCGGCTGACCAGCTCGGTGACCAGTTCGGCCGAGAACGGCCGGGCGGCGCTCGGCATCTCCACGCTTCCCGGCTCCTGGGCGAAGACCGTCTGGTAGTAGTCGAGCGGCCAGTCCCGGGGGACGTAGTGGTACCGGATCGGGCGCCCGAAGCGGGCCAGGTACTCGTCGGCGGGTTGGCCCCAGTGGAGGGCGGCGACCCACAACCGCCCCGGGGTACCCGACGGCGCCAGCAGTTCCGCCCAGGCGCCGCCGGGAAGGACGAAGACCATGCCGACTTCGCCGTGGGGGAAGGGCCGGCTGGCCGGGAGGCCGGCCAGGCGAGGTTCGAGGATCCACCGGTCGGGCTGCACCTGGGTCGAGAAGTGGAGCTCCACGGCGGTGCCGTCGGGCCCCCGGCCGCTGACCGCCGCGGGCAGGGTGGCGGAGTTGTTGACCACCAGCAGGTCTCCGGCGTGCAGGTAGTCGGGGAGGTGACGGAACACGGTGTGGGCCAGATCGGGTCGGTGCCGCCAGGCGACCATGAGGCGCACCTGGTCGCGGGCCAGGCCGCGGACCTCGGGCGGCTCGGCGGCCTCCGAGCCCCCGGCGAGCTGGAAATGCAGCCCCGTGCCGGGCAGGGTGAGAGCGGAGGCCATCACGCCACCGTCGCCCCGACGCTATCGACCCGACCGGCGCCGAGTTCCTGCAGCCGGTAGCGGCCGCTCGCCAGATCACCCTCGATCAAGCGCAGGAATCCCGGGATGGCGACCGCGGGCAGGGGCCGATCGGAGATGTCCTGGCCCGGGAAGGCCTCCTGGTGCATCTGCGTCCGCAGATCGCCCGGATCCGCCAGGTAGATCGGCAGTTCCGGGCACTCCTCCGCCAGGATGCGGGTGAGCTGCTCCAGTGCCGCCTTGGAGGACCCGTAGCCGCCCCACCCCGGGTAGGCCTCGACGGCAGCGTCGGACGTCACGTTGACGAGGCGCCCGCCGCTGGCCCGCAACAGCGGCAGGGCCAGCTGGATCAGGGCCAGCGGGGCCACCGTGTTGACCTGGAGGACCTGGCTGAGCACGTCGATCGGGTAGTCGGCCAGCTCCGGTTGGGGACTGGGCCCGAGGAGGCTGGCGTTGTTGACCAGCAGGTCGAGGCGGCCCAGCTCCGCCACCGCCTCCACCAGGGCCTGGCGGTGGTGGCCATCGGCGACATCGCCGGCGATGGCCCGCACCGTGGTGCGCTCCCCCAGCGCCGCGGCGGCGGCATCCAGCGCCGCCGCATTTCGGCCGTCGATCACCAACCCCCAGTGGCGATCGGCCAGGGCCCCGGCCAATTCCCGGCCCAGACCACGGGACCCTCCGGTGATGAGTGCAATCCTCATGGCGACCTCCTGTTCCCCGATGACCCTCGACCGAGGGTGTTAAACAAGTTCTACCTTGTTCAACTCGGTAAAGCAAGGCCGTGCCACACTCGGTTGGTGGACACCACGCGTGAGGCGTTCGAGGAGCTCGTCGCCGACGCCCTCGACGGCCTGCCTGAGCACCTCGGGCGACTCATGAACAACGTGGTCGTGATGGTCGAGGATTGGCCGACCGCCGAGCAGCTCGTCGGGGTGAACGGCACCCTGCTCGGTCTCTACCAGGGCGTGGCCCTCACCAACCGGTCTCCGCTCAGCTACATGGGCGCCATGCCCGACCGGATCTTCATCTTCCGGGGGCCCATCTCCGAGCGCTCGGCCGACGCCGCCTCGCTGGTCAACATGGTCCGGCGCACCGTTATCCATGAGGTGGCCCACCACTTCGGGATCTCCGACGCCCGGCTGCACGAGCTGGGCTGGGCCTAGGGGCGGGATCGGCGCTCAGGTCGAGGCCGGCGCCTGGGCGGCAAAGTCCCCCCTTCGCTCCAGCTTGTGCCAGCGCAGCCGGCTGCCGAGCACGGCGGTGACGGCCGACTGGATGACCACCAGATACATGAGTTGGCGGTACACGAACTGCTGCAGTGGCACCGCCCACAACGGGCCCAATCGTTCGTGGTCGATCTGAAAGGCGTAGGCCGCCAAGGCGACCGCCAAGACGTTGAAGGCGAGCCAGTAGGCGACGATCGGACCCGGCGAGAAGAACAGCAGGCCGAACACGGCGTACAAGTCGATGGCCGGCGCCAGCAGTGGCAGCAAGACCTGGAAGAGCGACAGATACGGCAGCGCCCGGCGCCCCAGGGGGGAGCCGTCCCGGATGGCGCCGCGGTGCTTCCACATCGCCTGCATGGTCCCGTACGACCAGCGGTACCGCTGCTTCCACAGCTCGGACAGGCTGGCGGGCGCCTCAGTCCACGCCACCGCCCGCTCCTCGTACACCACCCGCCACCCCGCCCGGGTCGTCGCCATGGTGACGTCGGTGTCCTCGGCCAGGGTGTCGGCGCTGATCCCGCCGATCTCGTCCAGCACCTGCCGGCGGAAGGCGCCGATGGCGCCAGGCACGGTGGGCATGCAGTCGAGCACGTCATAGAGGCGACGGTCGAGGTTGAAGCCCATCACGTACTCGATGTGCTGCCAGCGTCCGAGCAGGCGGCGCCGGTTGCCGACCTTGGTGTTGCCGCTGACGGCACCCACCTTGGGGTCGGCAAAGGGCTGGACCAGCCAACGCAGCGTGTCCGGCTCGAAGGACGTGTCGCCGTCGACGGTGACGACGATGTCGTGGCTGGCATGGCGGATGCCGGTGTTGAGGGCCTCCGACTTGCCGGCGTTGGCCTGGCTGATGAGGGTCACGTTCGGCAGCTGGAGACCTTCGACGATGGCGGCGGTGGCGTCGGTCGAACCATCGTTGACGACGATCACCTCGACGGTTGGGTAACGGGAGCCGGCGAGGGACCGGACGCACGCCTCGATGCCCGCCGCCTCGTTGTAGGCCGGGACCACGATGGTCACGGGAGGCCGGAAGTCGGGATCGTCCCGGCGCCGTGCCGGATCGCGCCGGTGGCGGCGGACGAAGAACACCAGGACGAGGCACCGCAGCACCATCAGCAGCCCGATCGGCCAGGCCAGCCAGGTCAGGAGCGTGACGGCGATGACACCGATACGCGCCGCGGTGGCCAACATGGCGCCTTGCAGGCGCAGCCCGGAACTGATTTTGGCGTCGCCCGCGGTCGGCGGCAGGCCGACGAGGCCGGTGACGGTGGTGAAGCGGTACCCCCGAGCCTGCAGGTCGGTGATGAGCTGGTTGACGGCGATCAGCGTCTGGCTGCGGTTGCCGCCGGCGTCGTGGAACATGACGATGGCCCCGGTGCCCGGCGCCGGGGTGGCGTTGGCCAGGATCTTGGCGACGCCCGGCCGCCTCCAGTCCTCGGAGTCGCGATCGGCCAGCACGATGAGATAGCCCTGCCGCCCGATCGTCCGCCACACCGGGAGTTGGGCGGGGGTGACGGCGTCGGGTTCCGACGAAAACGGAGGCCGAAACAAGGCGGTGTGGACCCCCGCCGCCGACGCCAACGCCGCCTGGGTCAGGCTGAGCTCGAGGCTGCGCTGCCAGCCCGGCAGGCTCGCCACGTCGGCGTGAACGAAGGTGTGCGAGCCGATCTCGTCACCCTGGCTCAATTCCTGGCGGACCAGCTCCGGGTGGGCCAACACCCGCGACCCGACCAGGAAGAACGTGGCCGGGACGTGGCGGCGGCGCAGCAGCGCCAGGACCCGCGGGGTCCAGGTGGGATCGGGCCCGTCGTCGAAGGTGAGCGCCACCTTTCCCGGCGGCGCCGACGCGGCACCGACGGCGGCGCCCTTCAGGTCGAGGACCGGGTCGTTCTGGGCCAGGGCCGGCTGCGTCCCCGGAGCCGGGGGCACCGTCCCCGAATGCCGCAAGCCTCGGTGCCGGTACCCGTCGACGAGCAACCCGGACGAGATGACGGCCATGAGAAGGACGAAGATCGCCCAATGGGCCCGGGGCGCTCGCTGGTCGGCCGCCGCCCGGGCGGAACGCCGGCTCAGTGCTTGATCCGGCCGGGGGCCGTCACGCCCGGGTTGCTTTGGGGGCTGCGGGTGATCTTGGTGACCTGGCCGGGCGGCGTCTTGCCGGACGGGGTGGTCTTCGGAAGCAGGGCGACGGAGGTCGGGGCCGAGGTGCGGTGTGCGTTGGTTGAAGAGGCGGGTAAAGGTGCGCCGGTCGCCGATGCGCTCCCCGTAGTCGCAGGCGATACCTCGACCGGGAGGGGCGGGGGCACCTGGACCTGCTCAATGGCATTCTGGGTTATCTGGGTGCCGGTGCCACCTGGTCCGCTCAGCGTGGTCAGGGGCGTCGTTGGGCCAGGGGTCCCGGGCTGGGCGTGCGCCGTGGTTCCGGGCTCCGCGGTCTTGACGCGGGAGTGGGCCCCGGGGACAACGACACCGACCACGGGGAGGCTCAGCCGGGGTACCCAGCTGGCGCCGGTAAGGCTGCCGCCGACGGCGACCAGGTAGAGGCCCATGATCCCGGCCAGCACGGCTCCGGTCCGAGATAGCCATCGGGCTCGTCGGCCTCGTTCGTCGACGAACACCGGCCGGGGCGCCGCTCGACGTGAGGCCCCAGTCGCGTCCGGGGACGGGCTCACCCGAACATTCTCCCTCATGACGGTGGGGGCCGAAACACCGGGTGCGCTCCATCGGTCGCGTCCCTCGGCGACCTGATCCGCCGGTAACGCCTAGAACTGCACGAGGTAGAACTGGGTCCCCTGGTCGTCGGTGCACTCAGCGGTCACGCCGTAGCCCTGGGGCTCGGGGTCGCTCGACCGGCCGCCCTCACCTCGGACTCGCTCGACCGCACGATGGATGTCGTCCACCCGGTACATGGGCACGACAGTCGCCCGATCGTGACCACCGTGCATGCCCACCATGGGGGCGACGTCCTCGGGCTCCCAGCCGTCTTCGACCCGCCCCGCCCGGAACCGCCAGCCCAGTACCTCCTGGTAGAAGGCCCGGGCGGCGGCCGAGTCCTCGACCCCCATGGTGAGGTAGGCCACGTCGCCGTGGCGGTTGCCGTTGGCCGGCGCCCGCTGACCGCCGGGAGCCACCTCCACCAGAGCGAAAGGGACGCCCTGATTGTCGGTGCAGTCCGCGACCCGGCCGAAGGGCTGCTCGACCGGTTCACCGGCGGTGCCGCCGGCCCGGCGTACCCGCTCGACGGCCTCGTCGACCGACGCCACGGCGTAGCAGAGAAAGAGTGTGCTC
>DATARN010000216.1:0-26344 GCA_036264135.1 Acidimicrobiales bacterium | reverse complement strand
CAGGTTGCGGCCCTTACGGGTCCCGGTGCCGGTCTCGAACCAGAACTCGCCATCGACCCATAACGCGCCCACGCCCGTGAGGTGCGGGCTCCCGTCGGTGTTGATGGTCACCAACCAGCAGGTGTGGCGGTTCGGACCCCCGCTCCCCGGGCTCTGGCTCAAACCTCGACTGAGCCGGGCCTCGATTCCGTCCCAGCCGAGCGGCGGCAGTCCGTAGAGGTCGGCCAGGTTGATCGCTTCCATGCCTATGCGACGTTCGGCCCACGACGGAATCATCGGAGGCCCTCACCGTCACCCGCTCACGGTAAATCCGCCCCCCCCGAGCCACAATCTGTCGACCAATCGGCCAAAGTTGCGAAAACTCGCCACCGACCGCCCGCATAAAGAGGCACTCGGGGAAGGCGACCAATCGCCTCTATATCGCCACGCCCGTTTTTTCGCTCATACAAATCGACCAAAGATTCAACCAGCCGATGTCAAGGAAACACTTGGCTAAAGCAACCGTCACCGACTCCGACACGCCCAACAACGCCGCCACCGCCCAAACCCCGGAGTGGGTCGCCGACGCCGCCTTGACGCGAACCGGTGTGACCAAGACTGTGTCAAATCCGGTAAACACAACGGTGGCCAACTTCACCGACGCCGATCCCAATGGCACGGTGGGCCACTACACCGCCACCATCAACTGGGGGTGACGGGAGTCCGAGCACCGCCGGCACGATCGCGGCGTCTGGTGGCATATTCGCGGTGATCGGCACGCATACCTACCCGGTGGGCGGCCCGTTTACCTTCATCGTCAAGACTCACATTTGCGATATCGACGGAAGCTGAGCTGACCCGACGATCGGCCCCGGCACCGCGGCGGCGTCCAGCACCGTCGCGGACGTCACGGTGGGAATCCCCCTCCTTCCCGTCATCTCGGTGCTCGCTGCCGGGGTTAATTCGAAGTCGATCTGCGGCTCCAGCACGGGTAGCACAACAATTGCCCGATTGGTGATCGGCGGTCAGTCCATAAATGTGGCCAACCTGCCGCCCAACACCACCATCAACCTCATCCTCGGCGCCAAAGTCATCCTGAACGAGCAGACGGCGACGACCGGACCGGGCGGCGACCGGGTGCTGACCGTCAACGCCGTGCATGTGCTGTTGCCGCCCCTGCTCGGGCTGGGCGCCGACGTCGTGGTCGCCTCGGCGAGCAGCGACATCCATAACTGCCCGTAAGCCGACAACCGGCCAGAGCGTATCGAGTCCGGCCCGGCCCCGTCAGGGGCCGGGCCGGCCCGGCCCGCGCGTGACGCCCGGCTACCTCACGGTCGAGCGGTTGCGGATGGAGCCCTCGGTCGCCCGCAGCTGCGCCGCCTCCCGACCGGTTCGGACCGAGAGCACCTCGGCGCAGATGGCCAGGGCGATCTGCGCCGGGCTGCGGCCGCCCAGGTCGAGGCCGACGGGGCCGTGGATGCGGGCCATCTCCGCCTCATCCACGCCCATCCGGGCCAGGCGGGTCGCCCGGTTGGCCTGGGTCTTGCGAGACCCGAGGGCGCCCACGAAGAAGGCGTCGCTGCGCAGCCCGGCGAACAGGGCGTCGGGGCCGAGCTGCACGTCGTGGCTCAGCACGACCAGGGCCCCGGCCTGGCCGGCCCACTCGAGGGCGGTCTCGGTCTCGGCCAGGTCGGTGGCCACCCGCGACGTCCATCCGAGGAGGGCGGCCTGGGCGGCAATGGCCTCGGCCACCGCCCCGCCCCCGACCACGACCACGCGCGGCTCGGGGATGAACGCCTCGACCAGCACGGCGCCGGCGTCGGTCCGCAGGACCTCGGATGAGGCCAGGCCGCCAGCGAGAAACTTGTCCGCCAGCTCCTGTACCGCCCGGTCGGCGTCGGGGTCGCCGAGCGAGCCAAGGGCCGGTTGACCGGCCAGGACGACCATGGAGCCGGAATCGGCGACCCGGCCGTCCATCCCCGTGGCCAACACCACCGCCCGCTGCCGAGCCAGGGTCGCCCACAGCTCGGGGGGCACACCATCGGCCCGCTGCACCATGACCTGGGCCGACCCGCCGCAGCTGAGTCCGGCGCCGACCGCCCGGTCGTCATTGACGTGGGCGGAGAGGACCGCGACCCTCGGCGCCTCGGTCACCGCCTGGCGCAGCGCCGCCAGCGTGTCGTCGACGACCGTCCCCGCCAGCAGATCGCCGCTCGCCTCCCCCTGGTCGTTGCACGCCAGCAACTCCTGCTCGGTATCGCCGCTGAAGCCGACACGGTTGATCACCCGGGCGAACGCCACCCGTTGCCCGGCGGCCAACCAATCACGCACTGTCTGAGCGGTGTCGTACATGGGCCCTCCCTGGAACGGACCGTTCCGAGGGTAGTGGCGGCATGCGTTACGGGATGGGCTGCGGCCCGCCCTCGGTCTCGATCTCGACCCATCGCCGGCACAGCAGGCAGCGCACCGGTCGCGTCGGCGGCCACGGGATATTGGGAAAGTCGAAAAGGTTTTCCACCGCGACGCCGCAGACGGTCTCGTTGCCGTGTTCCGCCACGGCGTGCATGGTGCCCTTGGGCAGGGGTTCGGTCCGCGGCGCCGCCACGGTGGCTCGCGGCGCGGCGTTCGGTAGGTTCAGGCCACCGACGGGGCGAAATCCCCCGGTGAACGGTCTCAGTGGGACATCCTCCTCCGTGGAGGCGACGTGATAGGACATGCCCCGTAGCTTAGAAACCGCCGCCGGCCGACGACGGTTCGATTGGCTGATCAGCCCGATTAGCCTATTAGCCGATGGCGCGGCCGAGAAATGCGGCCAGCTGGTCGGCCGGCGGCCGGTCGTCGGGGCACGGCTGTTCGTCGGCGAACGACCGGCCCGGTCCCCGGAACTGGGGCGACATGAGTTGTTTGGCCACCACCAGTAGTTCGGCGGCCAGTTCCGGATCGAGGTCGGCACGCTGGCCGGTGGCGACCGCCAGGTCCCATCCGTGGACGAGCGCGTCGATGGTGCGAAGGGAGATAAACACCGTTCCGGGAATCGACCCGGCCGCCGTGTCGAAAACCCGGGTGAGGCCGCCGGGAGCGGCGAAAACTGCGTGGGCGGCGGCGGCCGATTGCGAATGCGCCGCCCGGGCGTCGTCGGGTAGCGGCACCGGCTCCAGGCCGGCCCGCCGCAGGACCAACTGGTTCCCGGCTACCACGTGGTCGATAACGCCCTGGGCGTCCCACCCTTGGCACGGTGACGGGGCGGAAAGGCGCTCGGGTGCGGCGTTGGCCAATACCGAGCCGAAAACATCCTGCGCCCGCAGATGTGCCGCCAGCTGATCCACCGCTCGTCCTCCTTGGCTCGCGTGAACCCCGATGCTACGAGGCCCGCGGAGGGGCGGACTACGTTCCCCGCCGCGGTGCGGCCCGGCTGGTGGGCGCCGCGGCGAGGGGGTCCTCGGGCCACGGGTGACGGGGATAGCGGGCCCGGAGTTCGGCCCGTACCTGGCGGTAGGTGGTCGCCCAGAAGCTGGCCAGGTCGGAGGTGACCTGCACGGGGCGTCCCGCCGGCGAGGTGATGTGGAGGAGGACCGGCACCCGGCCGCCGGCAACGGTCGGCGTCGATGTCGCGCCGAATAGTTCCTGCACCCGGGCGGCGGCGGTTGGCGGCCCCTCGGCGGGGTAGTCGAGCCGGCGGCGGGCGCCGGTCGGCAACGTCAGGTGGGTGGGCGCCGTCTCCTCCAGCGCCCCCCGGCGGGACCACCCGATGCGCTGCCACAGGGCGTCGCCCAGCGGAAGGGCCGCCAGGTCGGCCCGCCGGGAACGCCCGGCCAGCGAGGGCGCCAGCCACGATTCGAGATCGGCGAGCAGCGCCTCGTCACTGAGGTCGGGCCACGCCGGGCCGTCGACGCGGCGGGCGAACGCCACCCGGGCCCGCAGCCGCTGCAGCTCGTCGGTCCACGGCAGCAGGTCGAGCCCGACCTCCCGGATCCCTTCCATGAGGGCTGCCGCCGCTCCAGTCGCCGTGCCGGCAAGGGGAGTGGCGCCGACCACGATGGCGCCCAGACGCCGCTCCCGGCTGGCGACGACATCGTGCCGGCGGGGGTCCCAGCCGGTCCGGTCGACCGTTTCCATCTCCGAGCCGAACAGCCGCTCGACATCGTCGGGGTGCAGCGGCGCCCCCGACCAGATGCGGGCGTTGCGTCGGTCCCCGTCAAGTTCGGCGGCCACCACCCACTGGGCCACGGCGAGGGAGTCGCCCTCCGGGACCCACGCACCGTGCCCGTTCCGCAGCAGCCACTGGCCGCCCCGACCGGGCCGGGCCAGGCCGACACGGTCGGGGTAGGCCAGGGCGAGGAGGCGGCCGGCGTCCTCCGGTGCCACGGCGCCGCCGCCCCGGAAGGCGCCGGCCGGGAAGCCGAGAAGGCGCAACCAACGGTCGGCGGCCTCCCGAAGTCCCCGGTCGTCGCCCCATCCGTCTCCGCGGCCCCGGTCGGCGGGGCCGCGGTCGTCGGCTCGCCCGCCACCCCGGCGGCGTGCCTCAATGGTGGCGGCCAGGTCCGCGCCGGTCGAGCCGGCGCCGCCGAGCGGCCGGCCGGAACTCAGCACCGCCGCGATCTCGCTCGCCAGGCGAGCCGTTCCCGGGGCCTCGGCCTCGAGGCCGCCGGCCCGGAGCAGCAGGTGCCCGAGGCGGGGATGGACGCCGAGGCGGGCCAAAGATCGCCCGTGGGGGGTGATGTGGTGGCCCCCGTCGACGGCGCCCAGCGTGGCGAGGACCGCTCGGGCCGCCGCCAGCCCGCCCGCCGGCGGCGGGTCGATCCAGCGCAGGGCGGCGGGATCGACGGCGCCCCACTCGGCCAACTCGAGGGCGAGGGGGGCCAGGTCGGCTACCAGAATCTCGGGCGCCGTCGCCCGGGCCAGGCCGGCGTGTTCTTCCCGTGACCACAGGCGGTAGCAGACGCCCGGCCCCTGGCGCCCCGCTCGCCCCTGGCGCTGGTCCGCCGCCGCCTTCGACACCGGCAAGGTGACCAGCCGGGTCATGCCGGCAGCGGGGTCGAAACGGGCGACCCGCATCAAGCCGGAGTCGACCACCGCCCGGATCCCGTCGATGGTGACGCTGGTCTCGGCGATCGACGTGGCCAGGACCACCTTGCGCCGCCCGTCCGGCGCCCGCCGCAGCGCCGCGTCCTGGGCCTGGCTGGGCAGCGCCCCATGGAGCGGCACCACGTCGACCCCCGGCACCCCGCCCAGGATGCCCGCCACGGACCGGATCTCGCCCGCCCCCGGAAGGAAGGCCAGAACATCGCCGTCGACCTCCTCCAACGCCCGCAGCACGGCGCGAGCCACCGAGGCGTCGACCCTCCCGGAGGGCCGGTCGGTCCAGACCGTGGTCACCGGATGGGGATGCACCGTCGCCGCTACCACCGGGGCGTCGTCCAGGACCGCGGCGACGGCCGCGGTGTCCAGCGTGGCGGACATGACCACGACCCGCAGGTCGGGTCGCAGGGCGCCCCGGACATCGAGGGACAACGCCAGCCCCAGATCGCCGTGGACGCTGCGCTCATGGAACTCGTCGAAGACCACCGCGCCAACGCCGGGCAGCGCCGGGTCGGATTGCAGCATCCGGGTCAGGATGCCCTCGGTGACGACCTCGATGCCCTTTCCCGGCACGTGGTCCTGGCGGATGCGGTACCCGACCCGACCCCCGAGGTCCTCGCCCAGGTTCGCGGCCAGCCGACGGGCGGCCGCCCGGGCCGCCACCCGGCGGGGCTCGAGGACGATGATCTTCCGCCCGGCCAGCCACGGGGCGTCGAGCAGCGCAAGTGGGACGCGCGTCGTCTTGCCCGAGCCCGGCGGGGCCTGCAGCACCGCCGCCCCTGGCCCGGCGAGGGCGGCCTCCAGGTCGGGGATGACGCCGTCAACGGGGAGGGGATCCGCTGACAGTTCGTTGTGGGAGGCTGGCGCCATGAGTGATTACAACACCAAGGTCATCGAAGACTTCCGCGCCCACCAGGGCAACGTGGGCGGCAATTTCGAAGGTTCCCCCATGCTGTTGCTGACAACGACCGGTGCCAAATCGGGCACGCCCCGGACCACCCCCCTCGTCTACCTGGCCGACGGTGACCGGTACGTGATCTTCGCGTCGAAGGCGGGGGCGCCGACCAATCCCGACTGGTACCACAACCTGCGAGCCCACCCTCGGGTGACCGTCGAGGTCGGCGGCGAAACGTTCCAGGCCGACGCGTCGGTCGCCGATGCCGAGGAGCGGGACGGTCTCTTCAACCGCCAGGTCGAGGTCATGCCGGGCTTTGCCGACTACCAGCGGGCGACTTCCCGGATCATTCCGGCCGTGATACTGACCCGCGTCTAAGGGTTGGGAAAAGGGGGCCGGTACGTCCGCCGGCGCTCAATACCGGGGCGTGTTGGCGGCCACTGACGCGATGCCGAATACGTGGGCCGCGCTCATTCCCAACCCGGCGCCGACGGTGTTCAACACTGCCTGCTCGTTCTCGTCGACCGGCCCATCGGCCACCGCAATCCGCGCCAACTGGCTGACGAACATCTCCTTGCCCTGGTCATTCAGACCGGGCGCCAGCTGGCCGACCTGGGCGGCCAGCTGCGAACCGTCGGAGCCGAACTGGTCCTGGGTCAGGTTGCCGTCGTCGTAGCCGTCGGCGCCGGTCGACACGATGGCGTCAATGGCTGCCTGGCGGGCCCCCGTATCCCAGCTGTTACCCGCCCGTAGCATGACGACGGCCGCCAGTCGCATGGTGTCGCGGATGGCATCGCTGAGCCGAGCCGATGTCGGCGCCTGCAAAATTTCGGGACGGAAGGCGCCGTTGCAGGTCTGGCACTTGACCTGCTCCCCCTGGGAACCCGACATCGGGAAGACGGGCAAGAAGAAGAGGGTGAACCACCGCCGAAAGCGTTGCAGGACATAGTGCCGATCGGCACCGCACCGGGGACAAAAGAACTCGCCCTCGGAGACCTTCGAGGCGCGGACACGAAAGCCGAAGATAATGAGCATGAGGTTATTGTCGGCATACCACACAAAAAGCCTGAACACCACGTGGACGTCGGCTGCGATGGCTGCCCCGCGGGTGGTCTGACCGTCGGGTACCCTCGCCCCGTGCGGCGAACTGCGCTGGTCCTGGCGGCCCTCCTGCTGATGAGTGCCTGCGGCTCGACCACCCGCACCAAGACGGCGGCGCCCCCGGTGACGACCACCACGGTGCCGGTGACGACGACGACCGTCCCGACGCCGCCCCTTGGTCAGTTCTTCGTCGCCACGCCGGTGACCAGCCCGCTGCAATACTCCGCCACGCCCGGCGGCCCGCCGACGGGTACCGTGCCCACCGCGACGTGGGGCGGCCCGACCGTCCGGCCGGTCATCAGCGTGACCGACTCATGGGTGCAAATCGGCCTGGACACCCGGCCCAACCTGTCCACCGGGTGGGTTCCGCGGTCGGCGATCACCCTGGCAATAACTCCGTACCGCGTGGAGATATCGATCAGCCAGCGGACCCTGACCCTGTTCCAGGGCGGCCAGGCCGTGTACACCAGCCCGGTGGGCGTCGGCAAACCACAATGGCCGACGCCACTCGGGCGCACCTTCATCGACGCGGTGGTGGCGACGCCCAAGTTCCAGCTGTACATCTACGGTCCGACGGTGTACATCCTGGGGAGCCACTCCGACGTCTTCACCGAGTTCGATGGGGGTGACGGCACCGTCGCCATCCATGGCTATCCGTCGGATCCCGGCTCCACCAAGGGCGTTGCTTCCTCCCATGGCTGCGTCCGGAGCAGCCCGCAGACGATCGACGCCCTCAAGGTCGTCCCCCTGGGCAGCCCCGTCGACGTCGTCGCCTAGGGCCGAAGCCCTCGCCGGGACGGCGCTCAGTGTTCGGCGACCCGCCGGGCGCGGCGGGCCTGGACCCGGCCGTTTACCAGCACCCCGGCGAGAAAGCCCAGCAGGTTGGTGATCAGCAGCACCCAGATCAGCGAGCTGCGGACGTGGAAGAAGACGAAGCTGACGCGGACCCGCTCGCTGTTGCCCAGGGTGAAGGCAACCAGCAGGGCCACCAAGATGGCGATGAGGACCACCTTGGCCAAGTGGTCGTGGTGGTCACTATCCGCCCCCCTGCCGTCGCTCGCCATGGGGTCGGACCGAGCCATCGCCAGGATGATAACGGCCGGCGAAAAAAACCGCCGCACCCGGGCGAGCCGGATGCGGCGGGTTCAGTGCAAATGGTTTGGCGAAGTTGGCGCCGTCGATCGTGTTCCGTGAGCACCGCGTCTTTTAGGAGGCGGACCCCATACCCGTCGGGGCCGCGGGGGTGTCGACTACCGGTTCCTGGGGATCGACGCCGGTCGAATCCCGAGAGGTAGATCCACCCACCGGCCGGTTGGTCGGGCCCTGGGTGCCCATGTCATAGCGACCGGCTTCCTTGCCTTCTTCGTCGGTCATGTTCTCGCCCCGGTGGGCGACACTCTCGCCGACCCCCGGGGGGGCCATCTGGCCGCCACCGCCACCGGTGGGCCCGGTCAGGCTTTCGTTGTTGGTGTCCGCGGGCGGGTCCTGCCCGGTCAGCTGGCGACCGACCCCCTCAAAGCGCTCCTGCTTTTCGTCGTTGGATGCCGACATAGTCGCATTCTCCTCTCGCCGCCTATTTCACTTTTGTCTATACCCAACCCGCAGGTAGCCCAACCTCGCCGGAGCCACCGCCGGCATGGCGGGGACAAGGTCCCTTTTCCCATCCTGGGGCTTTTCCCGCTGTCGCCGGTGGGATTCGCTCCCTCGGCAAGTGGGAAACACCATCGCGTGCCCCGCCTCCGCCGCGTCACGTTCCACGATCCGGGATTGACCCGGCGTCGGTACGGCCGGGGATTCGGCTACGTCGACCGGGCCGGCCATCCGGTTCGCGACCAGGAGGTGCTGGACCGCATCCGGGCGCTCGCCATCCCGCCGGCGTGGACCGACGTGTGGATCTGCCTGGACCCGAACGGCCATCTGCAGGCGGTCGGATTCGACGCCAAGGGGCGCCGCCAGTACCTGTACCACCAGGTCTGGCGGCAGCGGCGGGACCGCCAGAAGTTTGACCGCATGCTGGAGTTCGGGGCCCTCCTGCCCAAGCTGCGCCACACCTACGACGAGTCGCTCGATCTTTCGGGATTCGATCGGAACCGGGTGTTGGCCGCGGCGGTGGCGCTGATCGATACCGGTCTGTTCCGGATCGGCTCCCCCAGTTACGCCCGGGACAACGGGACATACGGGCTGTGCACCATCGAGCGCCGCCACGTCCGCATAATCGACGGTCGGGCCCGGTTCGACTTCCCCGGCAAAGGCGGCAAGCGCTGGAACGTCGAAATTGACCGCCCCGATGTGGTGCGGCTGGTGGCGGAACTGAAGGCCGCGCGCGGGACGGGGCCCCGGCTCCTCGTGGTGCGGGCTCGGCCCGGCGAATGGCGGCCCGTGGGGCCGGCGGACGTCAACGAGTTCATCAAGGCGGCCGTCGGGAACGAGTTCACGGCCAAGGATTTCCGTACCTGGAACGCCACCGTGACCGCCGCCGAGGCGCTCGCCCTGGCCAGCCCGCCGCCCGGAAACAGCGCCGCGCGCCTGTCGGCCCGGAAAGCGGCGACACTCGTCTCCCACGCCATGAAGGAGGTGGCGGCGACGCTGGGCAACACCCCGGCGGTCGCCCGCCGGTCCTACGTCGATCCCCGTGTCATCGACCGCTTTGTCGAGGGGCGGACCATCCAGCCGGCACTGGCCTCGCTGGACCCGGCGGTCGACCGCCGCGAGGGGGCCGCACGGGCGCTGGTCGAGGAAGCGGTCCTCGACCTGCTCGCCGACGCCTGAACGGGCCGAACCGGCGGCTAAACCGGGGGCAAGCCGATCATGGCTCGCCCCACCGCCTGCCACTCCGATTCGCTCATGGTGGCGGCCGCCTGGATGAACATCTCGGCGTCGGGGCCGACCGGCACGTGGATGGGGGTCGAAGGGTCGGAGGCGGCGGCCACGATGGCGGCGGCCACGTTCTTGGGATCCCCGCCGTGCTCGAGGCTGTTCTCGAAGAACGTGACGACCGCCGTTTCCAGCTCGGCGTAGGGCGACCCGGGCGCCGGCCGGGTGGCGTTTTCGATGTTGCGGGTGGCGTAGAAACCGGGTTCGATGCTCACGACCCGGACGCCGAAGGGCTGCACCTCGCCGGACAGCGAGTCCGACAGGGAGCACAGGGCGTGCTTGCTGGCCGAGTAGGCCCAGTTGACGGGCAGCCCGGGCACCCGCCCCGCGGCTGAGGCCACGTTCACCACGACACCCGATTCCTGGGCTCGCATGGCGGGCAACACCGCCCGCAGCATCCGGACGGCACCCAGCACGTTGGTCTCGAAGATGGCGCGGACCAGGTCGTCGGCAAGGAATTCCAGGGCGCCCCAGTGCTCGACGCCGGCGTTGTTGACCAGCACATCGATCCGCCCGGCGGCGGCGAGAACCTTCTGCACGGCGTCCGCCACGGAGTCGTCGTCGGTCACGTCGAGGGGCAGAATCTCGACCGCCAGGGCCGAGTCGGCGGCGGCCGATTGCAGGTCGGTGCTCTTGGCCAGGTTGCGCATGGTGGCAAACACCTGGTCGCCCCGGCGGGCGAACGCCAATGCGGTCTCGAAGCCAAATCCACTGCTGCACCCGGTGATGAGGACGACGGCCATGCCCGGATCTTGCCATACGCCTACCGGACGAGCGGGCCGAAGGTGCGCCACGCCGCCCGGCAGCCGAGGTAGAAGAAAAATCAAGTGAGTGTGTGCTCACTCATACGGTACGGTGGCTCCCATGAGTGTCACCACCGCGGTCGCCGGCCGCGCCCATAAGCGGGCGGCCGCTATGGCCCCCGACGACCGGCGCGCCATGATCGTCCAGGCCACGTTGCCCCTCCTGCTCGACGCCGGCGAGATGGTCACCACCCGCCAGATCGCCGACGCCGCGGGCATCGCCGAGGGCACCATCTTCCGTGCGTTCGCCGACAAGGAATCCCTCATCGCCGCAGTGATCGACGCCGCCCTCGACGTGGAACCGCTGGAGCAGGCCATCGCCGCCGTCGACCGGACGCAGCCCCTCGAGGCCGTCCTCGAGGCCGCAGTGAAGGCCATGCAGCAGCGGGTGGTCGACATCTGGCGGCTCTACTCGGCGCTCGGACCGCGATCGCACCACCCGGGGCACCGCCCGCCCACGGCGCTGGCCGCCCTGGTGTCCCTCCTCGACGCCTACCGCCCGCGCCTGCGGGTCGAGCCCGAGGATGCCGCCCGCCTCCTGCGAGCCCTGACGCTGGCTATGACCCACCCCATGCTGGTCGACGAACCTCTCGGGCCGGCGGCGATCGTCGACCTGTTCCTGCACGGCGTCGTCGCCGGGAGGCCACCATGCTGATCCGGCTGCTGCGGACCAACCTCCGCCCCTACAAGGCGTCGCTGCTCGTACTCCTCGGCCTCCAGGCCATTCAGGCCCTACTCAACCTGTACCTGCCCAACATCAATGGACAGATCATCGACAAGGGCGTGATCACCGGCAACACGAACTACATCTGGCGGATGGGCGGGTTCATGCTGTTCGTCGCCGCCATCCAGGCGGTATTCGCGGTGGCGGCGATCTACCTCGGCTCGCGCGTCGCCATGGCCTTCGGGCGCGATGTCCGCAGCGTGCTGTTTCACCGCTCCATCGCCCTTTCGGCTCGTGAGGTCAACCAGCTCGGCGCCCCATCGCTGATCACCAGGGTGACCAACGACGTGCAGCAGGTGCAGCTGATGGTGGTGATGGTGTGCACGTTCCTGCTGGCCGCCCCGGTGACCATCATCGGCGGCGTCATCATGGCGCTCCGCCAGGACGCCGGCCTGTCCTGGCTGCTCGGACTGAGCATGCCGGCGCTGGCGATCGCCCTCGGGATCATCATCGCCCGGATGGTGCCGCTCTTCCGGCGCATGCAGACCCGGCTCGACAACGTCAACCGGGTGCTGCGCGAGCAGATCACCGGCATCCGGGTGGTTCGGGCCTTCGTCCGCGAGCCGAAAGAGGTGGGCCGGTTCCGTACCGTGAACGACGACCTGACCCAGACGTCGCTGGCGGCGGGGCGTCTCATGTCGCTGATGTTCCCCGTGGTCATGGTGGTCATCAACTGCTCCAACTCGGCGGTGGTGTGGTTCGGCGCCAACCGGGTGGCACACGGCCAGATGACCATCGGCTCGCTCATCGCCTTCCTCACCTACTTCACCCTGATCCTGATCGCGGTGATGATGGCCACCTTCGTCGGCGTGATGGCGCCCCGGGCCGCCGTCTCGGCGGAGCGCATCCACGAGGTGCTCGACACCGAACCGTCGGTCACGCCGCCCGAGAATCCCATCTCCGAGATGCGCACCCCCGGGACGCTCGAGTTCCGCGACGTCACCTTCGGCTACCCCGGCGCCGACAAGCCGGTGCTGACCGGCGTGTCCTTCCTCACCCGCCCGGGCACCACCACTGCGGTCATCGGCAGCACCGGCGCTGGCAAGACCACGCTGGTCAACCTGGCCTGCCGGCTCATCGACCCGACCGGCGGCGCCGTCCTGATCGGCGGCGTCGACGCCCGCCAGCTCGACCCCGACGTGCTCTGGCACCGCATCGGCCTGGTGCCTCAACGGCCCTATCTGTTCAGCGGGACGGTCGCCACCAACCTGCGGTACGGCCAGCCCGAGGCCACCGACCAGGAGCTGTGGGACGCGCTGGCGGTGGCCCAGGCCGACAACTTCGTGCGCACCATGGGCGGCCTCGACGCCCCCATCACCCAGGGCGGTTCCAACGTCTCGGGCGGCCAGCGCCAGCGACTGAGCATCGCCCGGGCCCTCGTCCGCCGCCCGGACGTGTACGTTTTCGACGACTCGTTCTCGGCGCTCGACCTGGCGACCGACGCCCGCCTCCGGGCGGCGCTCGGACCGTACACCGCCAATGCCGCGGTCGTCGTAGTGGCCCAGCGGGTCTCGAGCATCGTGAACGCCGACCAGATCCTCGTACTGGAGGCCGGCGTGCCCGTCGGCCTCGGGACCCACCAGGAGCTCCTCGAGAGCTGCCCTACCTACGCCGAGATCGTGGCGTCCCAGACCGGCGCAGAGGAGGCGGCATGAGCGTCAAAACCGATCCGCCGGCCGCCGACGAGCCTCAGGTCCCTGGGGATCGCGAAGGCGAAAGTGCAAAGGGACAGCCGAACGGCGAGAAGCGGCCGGCCCACGTTCCGCCTCCCGCCGGAATGGGCCGTATGGCCTTCGGGGTGCCCCTCCAGCGGTCGGAAAACAGCGGCCAGACACTGCGCCGGCTGGCGTCGCGGCTACGGCCCGAGGCGGTCCGCGTCGTCGGTGTCATCATCCTGGCGCTTGGCGGGGTGGCCTTCTCCGTCATCGGCCCCAAGCTGCTGGGCGACGCAACCGACATCATCGTCAAGGGCCTCGTTCACGGCGGCGTCAGGAGCATCAACTTCGGTCGCCTCCACCACTTGTTGTGGGTGGTCGTCGGCCTCTACGCGTTGTCGGCCGTGCTGCAGTACCTGAGCGCCTACACCCTGGCGGGCATGGTGCAGCGCACCATGCGCCGGCTGCGGGCCGACGTCGAGGACAAGCTGCACCGCGTTCCGCTGGGCTACGTCGACCGCTCGGCGCGCGGCGACCTCCTCAGCCGGGTCACCAACGACATCGACAATCTGGCCCAGAGCCTGCAGCAGACGATCAGCCAGCTCCTGACCAACACCTTCATGCTGGTCGGGACGGTCGTGATCATGTTTGTGATCTCCCCGCCGCTGGCGGTCGTGGCCCTTGTCAGTGTCCCCCTCTCCCTGTGGCTGATCCGGCTGATCACCCGGCGTTCGCGGCCCCGCTTCATCGACCAATGGGGCCAGACCGGAAAGCTGAACGCCCTGGTGGAGGAGTCGCTGACGGGCCACGCCATCGTCAAGTCGTTCGGGCGCCAGCAGGAGGTGGAGGCGGCGTTCCGGGAGACCAACGAGAACCTCTACCGCTCCAGTTTTGCCGCCCAGTTCATCTCCGGCAGCATCCAGCCCGGCATGGTCGTGGTGGGCAACATCAACTACGTCGCCATCGCCGTCATCGGCGGCCTCCGCGTCGCCGCCAAGGCCATGACGATCGGCGGCATCCAGGCGTTCATCCAGTACTCCCGCCAGTTCGCCCAACCCATGCAGCAGCTGGCGTCGATGGCCAACCTCTTCCAGTCGGGCCTGGCCTCGGCCGAGCGGGTCTTCGAGCTCCTCGACGCCGAGGAGGAGGCCCCCGACCCGCCCGCCGTGGCCTTCCCCCAGGACGGTGCCCGCCGGGGCCGGGTCGAGTTCGAGCACGTCTCCTTTTCCTACGACCCCAGTCGCCCGCTGATCACCGATCTGTCCCTGGTGGCCGAACCGGGCAAGACGGTCGCCATCGTGGGACCGACGGGCGCCGGCAAGACCACCCTGGTCAACCTGATCATGCGCTTCTACGAGCTCGACCAGGGCCGCATCACCCTCGACGGCCAAGACATCGCCAAAATGCCGCGTCAGCAGTTGCGCTCCCAGATCGGGATGGTGCTCCAAGACACGTGGCTGTTCGGCGGCACCATCCGCGACAACATCGCCTACGGCAACTCCGACGCCACCGAGGAGCAGATCCTGGCCGCCGCCAAGGCGACCTATGTCGACCGCTTCGTGCGGGCGTTGCCCGACGGCTACGACACGATCGTCGATGACGAGGGCGGGGTGATGAGCGTGGGCGAGAAGCAGCTGCTGACCATCGCCCGGGCCTTCCTGGCCAACCCCACCATCCTCATCCTCGACGAGGCGACCAGTTCGGTGGACACCCGCACCGAGGTGCTCATCCAGCACGTCATGGCGGCGCTGCGGTCCGACCGCACCAGCTTCGTCATTGCCCACCGCCTCTCGACCATCCGCAACGCCGACACCATCTTGGTGATGGAGGCGGGGCGGATCGTGGAACAGGGCGACCACGCCGACCTCCTGGCCCGGGGCGGCGCCTATGCCCGCCTGTACAACGCCCAGTTCGCGGGTGCGGCGGCCGACGTCACCTGACCGCCGGCTTCGGCGGGCCGGTAGTCAGGCCACGCAGGGACTACGGGCCGAGCGGGATCACGATCCCGACCGGCTTGGTGGCGTCGACCTCCACGACCTGACCGTCCACCAGGGTCGTGCTGCCTTTTTCCGTCCCCAACACCGCCGGCAGGCCTCGTTCCCGGCACACGATGGCGGCGTGGCTCAGCAGGCCGCCCTCGTCGGCGACCACCGCCGCCGCCCGCAGGAGGGCGTCGTCGTTCGGACCGCCGCGCCGGGTGGGAAACACCGTTCGGTTCTCCTCCCGCGCCGTCGGGTCGATGGTGCTGGCCGCGGTGACGAGCACGTCGCCCGGCTCCAGCCTGTCCAGTTCGGCCTGGTCGAGGACCATCCTGACCCGGCCGACCGCCGTGCCCCGGCAGACGGTCATGCCCGCCAACGCCGGCTCGGCCGTGGCCCGGCATTTCCCGAGCCGCTCGTCGATCTCCGGCAGCGGCAGTGTTTGCCGCCCGGCGAGGGCGGCGGCAATCTCGTCCACGGACGCGAAGAGCACCTGCTCCTCGCGGGCCCCGAGCGCGTCGGCGACTCGAGCCAGGAACGGCCGGGCCAGGCACTCCGCTTGCAGAAGGGCGTCGACGCGGAACCATCGCTCGCCCAGCAGGGATTGCAGGGCGGCGATGTTCCCGGCCAGCCCGGGCGCTGGCGCAAAGCCCAGTACATCCTCGGCAGTGGGCACTAGCGGCGGGGTGGCCGCTTGGGCGATCAGGGCCTCCGGCCAGCGGAGCAGGACCAGTTGCAGCCGGTACACCAGCGTCTCGGCCGACAGGGGGGCATAGCGGTAGCCCCGGGTGCGCAGCCACCCGTACTGCTCGAGGTGGCGGCGGACCGCTTCATCCACCGCGGGGAACTCCCCCGCCAGGCGCGACGCCGCGATTTGCGGCGACGTGTTCACGAGCAGCTCCATCGCCTGCTTGTCCTCCCGGACTTGCTGGGCGATCTGGTACCCGTCGCGCACGGCGGCCATCGCGGCCGGCTCGCCCCACGGCCGGACCAGCCGGGGCACCAGTTCAGGGGCGACCTCGGCGGCGACGGCGGACGTCAGCGCGGTGACCCCCGGCGACGCGCCCAGGACGAACGGCGCCACCTGCGCCATGGCCGATGCCAGGCGGTCGAAGTCCTGGGCCACCCCGGCCGTTGTGATGGCGCCTTCTGGGGGCGAGACGAGGGAACGGACCGTCGCCATGAGCGCCTTCCCCGCCACTCTCCCCCGCCGGACGGTCTCTGGCCAGGAGGCTCCGTCGAGCGGTTTCGCATCCGGCTCGATTACGGGGCGACCCGACGCCAAGATCGTCGACACCAGGACCGACGGCGCGGGTCCCGTGTCCGGCTGGGTCATCGGTGCATCCCGCCCGGCGGCCCGGTGATCGGCCGGGCCTGGAGTATCCACAGTTGTTTGGAGTCGTACGCCCATTCGATGTCCTGCGGCGCGCCCATCAGTGCCTCGATACGCATTGCCATTTCCGTTATCTCGTGCAGTTCTCGATCGTCGAGAACCGGTGATTGCCTTTCCGATTCCCCGAGACTGACCACGGCCGTTCCCTCCAACTGCGGTGAGACCGTCGTCATCCGCCGCTTGGTGGCGATTATGGAGTGCATGATTTCACCGCTTGCCCGCGAGAAGACCGCGGCGTCGGGAGTCGCCAATCCATCGACCACCGATTCCCCGGTGCCGAAGTTGGCCTCGACATACCCGACCCCGCCGCCAGGCTCGAGGGGGTGCTCGGTGAAGACGACACCGGCTTTTCGCGAAAAGATCTGGGTCTGCACGACCACTCCGACGCTCGGCGAAAGTGGCAGCGGAATGCCCGTCGCTGCGCGATAGGCGATGGCGTTGTCCGACACGTACGACGCCCAGCAGCCCTGCACCGCTTCCAGCAAGCTGACCCGGTCTCGATTGAGGAAGGAGCAGAACTGACCGGCGAACGAGGCGGCAGCGGAATCCTCCTCGCCCCCGGACGACCGTACCGCCACCCGATCATGGCCTCCCGCCCGACAGAGGTCGGCGTAGGTTTCGAGGAGGGGCCGGCTGACCGATATGCCGAAGGATCCCGCGCCGATCTTCTCCCTCAGAACCACCCACCGGTCGTCACCATTGTCGGATTCCGATGGCCACGTGATCCCGTTCTCGCGAAGGAAAAGGGCGAACAACTCCGACGAGACGACGAAGAAGGCCGGAACCGGAATTCCGGCGGCCGCCAGGCGGGCCAAGTTGGCCGCCTTTCCCCCGACCGAGCACAAAGGGGCCGTGAGTGAATCCTCTTCGTTGAGTGTCGCCGGTCCGGTCATCCCGCCCTTCATTCTGGCCCGGCCTTGCTGCCTCCGACCACCGAGGCTCAGGATCTGCCGTCGTGCGATCGGTCTTCGTGCAATCGGTATCGACGGAGCGCCAGCACGGCCCAGAAGGCTTCGACGACACCGAAAGGCCACGCGCCGCTGAGGAAGCCGTAGGCACTGGAAAGGAGGCACCCGAGGGCGAAGGCGGCGATGTAGCGGGGATGCCGATGCTCGAGGGCGTACATGGCCATCATGAACGTGAGGGCGCAGACGCCGTAGACGGTGATCATGATCGATCGTGTCCTTCAGGTTGGGGCATCGACGTCGTCGTCGGCACCGACAGGTTGCCAGCCATCAGGACCGCCGCGTCAGCGAGCTGACTGGCGGTGCGGTCGGCCAACGTGAGGGCCACAAAAGCGCCCCTGGCAGCCCCCCGGCAGGCGCCCCCGGCAGGACTCGAACCTGCGACCCGCTGCTTAGAAGGCAGCCGCTCTATCCAGCTGAGCTACGGGGGCGGGAAAATGGGCGCCGGCGAGGGCCTTTGCCTCTCGCGTCACCTACCTGAGGTGCAAAGCGCCCTGACAGGTGATGATATCTGTCCTCGGTGACGGGTCGAAGGACCACCCAGGACGCCGGCAACAAGGCCAACTCGGAGGAAGCAACCATCACCGGCGTGACGGCCATGGCGGCGAGCCTAGCCTCGGATCCTCATTCCTGACTGACTGCCCTCCCGTGCATGTGGCCAACAATGGCCTTGGCAGACTTACAGCTGGCCACAAAACTCGCCCATAATGGCGCCATGAGCGTCTCAAGCCTCCGGCGAAACCTGTATCGAACGGCCCGTCTCCTCGGCGACGTGCAGGCGGCTCAGAGGGGACCGGCCGCATATGCCAAGCGTGTTGTCCGCAAGTCCGTCTACCGGCAATCTGGCAGGCTCGGCCGAGCGATTAGCCGGGCCCTGAAAGTCAACTGACCAGAAGGGTTGGCGAAACCGAACCGCTGGTCAACCGCTCAGGAAGTCTGGTTCAACTCAGTTATCGATGCGGCGGGAATGGCTAACTGGCGGCCAGCAGGTCCCGACCACCCGTCTCAACAGAAGGATGCCGAAGCTTGGACAGCGCCTGCCGCTCGATCTGGCGGATCCGCTCCCGGGTGAGGTGCAGCACGTCTCCGACCTCCTCCAGTGTTCGCGGATCACCGCGGTCCAAGCCGTAGCGCAGCCGGAGGATCTCCTTCTCACGGTCGTCGAGAGGGCTCAGTAGCTTGTCGACCTCATCGGGCAACATCGACTCGGCAACGATCTCGAACGTCGACATGGCGGTGAGGTCGGCCACGATGTCGCCGAGTTCGGTGTCACCGTCCGCCCCGATCGGCGTGTCCAAGCTGATCGGATCGGTTGCGTGCCCAAGCAGCTCGGTGATCTGCTCCTCGGACAGCTGCAGCACCTCGGACAACTCGGCCGCCGTTGGCAACCGCCCGAGTTCGCCTTCCATGTGGTTGCGGACTCGAAGGAGGCGCCGCACCTGGTCGCCGGCGTGTACCGGCAGCCGGATGGTTCTCGCCGAGTTGTCGATTCCTCGGCCGATCGACTGGCGGATCCACCAGGTCGCGTAGGTGGAGAACTTGAAACCCTTGCGCCAGTCGAACTTCTCGACGGCGTGAATCAGCCCGAGGTTTCCTTCTTGTACCAGGTCCAGCAGAGGCATCTCCGAAGACTGGTACCGCTTCGCGATGGAGACGACCAGGCGCAGGTTGCAGTTGATGAAGTCCTGCGTCGCCTGGTCGCCCGATCGGATGTCGCGCTGTAGCTGGCGCCGCTGGGAGATTCCGACCGTTGCGCGGGCCAACTCCTCGCGAGCCCTGCGACCGGTTTCGATGGCACGGGCCAGTCGCCCCTCGTCGTCCTTGGTGAGGAGGGGGTACTTCCCGATCTCGTCTAGATAGAGCCGCACGAGGTCGGCTTCTGCGCCCTCAGGGCGTTTCTTGGCCATCGCGTCTCTTTCCTTGGCTTAGGGGGAAGATACCCGTCTGTATACGAGGGAAACACCGATAGTTGGGCCGGTATGCCCGGTTCGAAGGCCTTTTGGTGTGACGTCACTCTCCGTTCAACGCCTCGCCTGGTTCGGTTTGCGGCATTCGCGTGGATGTCACCAGCGGCAGGACGCGGTAGCCGATCTGTTCGGAGAGGGCGATGACGGTGGTGGTGCGGTTGATGCCCCGAACTTCGAGCATGCGGTTGATGACCCGCTGCAGGTCGCGGTTGTTTCGCGCCGCCACCCGGCAATGGAGGTCACCCTCGCCCGACGTGCCGTGGGCCTCCAGCACCTCCGGGATGTCGCGGAGGTGCTCGACTACATGGTTGAGTCGGCCCTGGGCGACTTCGAGCGTGGTGAACGCCAGCACGTCGTATCCCAGCGCCTCGACGTCGACGCTTGGCCCGAAACCTCGGATGACCCCCCGTCGCTCCAGGCGATCCGTACGCGCCTGCACGGTGCCTCGGGCCACTCCCAGCCGGCGGGCCCACTCGAGCGTTCCGGCACGCGGGAAGGTGGTGAGGACCTCGAGCAGTCGGGCGTCGAGCCCGTCAATGGCCTGGCCGAGCGCCGTCATCCGGCCCAGCTTGACACAAGGCGGAGCTCTTGCCTAAACAATTTGTCCAGCGAGTGTGCGAAGTGGTGACACATTTGTCAACAGATCGTTCACTATGTTGTACGGATTGGCGACCCGCAGGCCGCCGACACCGACGTGGTACAGAGCGGGCGGTCACCCAGGCTGCCGTTCGACCCCGACATGTTCCTCGTCGCCACCAGCGGCATGCTGGATGGCGTAACGGTGTTCTGGGACGGACTCTCGGCCGATCATCTTCATGGGAGGACAACGACATGAACCCTGGACCTGTGCACGAGTCCCGCCCACGGCGGCGCTGGGACACCGACGAGCCAACCCTCGTCCTTCCGGCACGAGCGGCGGCTCGCTACTTCGAGGGATGGGACTACGTCGAGTTCTGGGTTGGCAACGCTCGGGCGTTCGCCGGGCGGCTGTCGTCGGCGTTCGACTTCCGGATTGTCGCCTATGCCGGACCCGAGACCGGATGCTCCGACCGAGCGTCTTACGTCGTCGAGCAGGGAAACATCAGGTTCGTGGTCAGCGCCGCCGTCGCCCCAGCCTCCCCGATCGCCGACCACGTCCGAGCCCACGGCGACGGCGTACGTGACCTCGCCATCCGGGTGTCGTCAGCCTCCGCCGCCTACGACACCGCCCTGGCGCGGGGTGCCATCGGCGTAAGGCCGCCATGGACCGAGCAGGATGACGACGGGAAGGTGACCCGCGCGACGATCGCCATCTACGGCGACAGCCAGCACACCTTCGTGGAGCGATCGGCGTATGTAGGACGTTTCCTTCCGGGGTACCGGGACACAGCGGGGCTCCTTGCTCCCGCGCCCGGCGGCCCAGGCGTGGGTCTGGATCGGATCGACCATGTGGCGGCCAACGTCCATCGAGGGTCCCTCGACCGCTGGGTCGATTTCTACCGGCGGACCTTCGGCCTTGAGCAGATGGCACCGTTCGACGACAAGCAGATCTCAGCCCGAGACTCGGCCCTCACCTCGGCGGTGGTCTGGGACGGTTCCCGGGTCGTGCTGCCTATCAACGAGCCGGCCGATGGGGCCGGCAAGAGCCAGATTCAGCAGTACCTGGAGTGCTACGGCAGCCCAGGGGTGCAGCACATCGCCCTCGCCACCGACGACATCCTCGCCTCTGTTTCCGCCCTGCGCCGCCGCGGGGTCCGGACGCTTACGATGCCCGACGCCTACTACAAGGATGCCCGGGAACGGTTCTCCGATCTCGATCTGCCGTGGGCCGAGCTGCGGCAGCTCGGGATCCTGGTCGACCGGGACCCCGACGGCTACCTGCTGCAGAGCTTCACCGAGAACATCTCCGACCGCCCGACCGTCTTCTTCGAGATCATCCAGCGGGAGGGCGCCAAGGGCTTCGGCGCCCGCAACGTCAAGGCCGTCTTCGAAGCGATCGAGCGGGCCCGGGCGCATCGAGGTCACCCCTAGCGAAGTCGCTTGCCGCAACCCCCTGCCCATCTGGCATGCTGGGTGGTCCCGTGGTGGCCGTAGCTCAGTTGGTTAGAGCGCCAGGTTGTGGCCCTGGAGGTCGGGGGTTCAAGTCCCCTCGGTCACCCTGGAGGGGCGGATAGTCTCGCACCTCCGCAACAAGCGCCTCTAGCTCAACGGCAGAGCAACGGACTCTTAATCCGCAGGTTCTGGGTTCGAATCCCAGGGGGCGCACCACAAACATCGGGTCAGCGGCTCGTAGGCGGTCGGGGCAAGTCTAGTGTCACCTGCCTCCACTAGACTTCTCCACTAGACTTTTTGTTATGGACTTGGCGGCCCGGATCGACCGTAGGGTCACCCCGTCCGGAGGACACCGCCTCTAAGATGGTGCCCGGGACGCCCCCGGCGTCGGTCAAATCCGGATCAGCGGCAAGCCCACGGCGGTGCGCCGAGCCGTATGGAAATTTGGCGAATGGCACATTGCCCGAAATGGCTCGGATAAACGGCTGCCCAGGCGAGCCTGCGTGCGTCGAGTTGTCGCATCTCTCGTTGGACCGGAGTGCCGTGGCTGCGGGCCGGTCATCGACCCGAGTGCGCACTCTGACCCCGACGGTGACAGCCGCTACCGAAACGCAGGCAGCCGCGTTGCTGCGAACTTTCTGCGAGGAGGTTGGCCGCTCGCAATTACCCGCTGGTGTGTCCAGGAGTCGGTGTCACCGAAAGGGTGGGATTGGGTTATGGGAACATCAGAAACTGTCCGGGAAACCGGCGGAGCATCGCCAATGAGGCAGTTTATAACATTGGCCCGCTGGTCTCCCCTGTCACAGTCCCTCATGCTAAGGGACTACATCGCGACCGGTGACCAGTCAACGAGCTCGCTTCGGTTCGGCACGTAGAAGGAACCCATGCCGTACATTCGGCTCACCCAGCAACCGAATTATGAGAGACCTCGTCAGGACGAATTTCCAGAGCCCTACCGATCTGATCCACAACCGAGGCTTGATCGCCGATCCGGCTGCGTTTGCCAAGGAGGCGGGCGCAGCGTCGTGGCTCTTTCTCTGCGGTGAAGAGTTCGCGGCCATGGAGGGTGGCATGTCCTACGAACAGGTCCAGTCCAGCGTGGCCGATTCAGCGAACCTAATCGCCGACCCGCCAAAGCCATTCGACATGGATGTGGCCCGGCGCGGGGTGGCGGCGCTTGCTGATCTCCCCCGGCCGACCCTAGTCACATGCCGCAGTGGGCCCCGTTCATCCGCCCTCGTCTACCTCTACTCGGGTCTCCAGGCGCATGCGTCAGCCGACGAGGTGCTGGCCCGAGCCGAAGATGACGGCGCCCCGTTCGCCTCTATGGAACCGTTGAAGGAATGGGTTCGGCAGGGGCTGGCGGAGCTTTCCCCGGCCGACCCATTTCCACCCGCGCCAAGTCAGCCATAGACCCAGTTCCGGGCATGGCGACGATCGAAATCGACGCACGCATACCAACGCAACTGCCGGAGGTCGCCAAGTAGTGTCTGGTACGTCGTCGTTGCTCGCCGGTCGATCTCATGAGCCGCCGAGCTGGCTGGTCGTCCCATTCGATCTGGCGCCCGTCCCCCTTGGCGTATGATCTGGGCATGCGCGTCGTGGTGCTCGGAGCGGGATTTGGGGGCCTCGAGCTGACCACCAAGTTGTCAGAAGACTTCGGAGACGCCGCCGACGTCGTACTGATCGATCGGGCGGACGGATTCATCTTTGGGTTCTCGAAGCTCGATGTGATGTTCGGCCGCCTTGAGCCCGAGGTCGTCTACCACTCGTATGCCGATTTCGTGAAACCGGGCGTGCGGTTTGTCCACGCCGACATCACAGAGATCGATCCGGTTGCCAAACGGGTCGCGACCACCGCCGGCGAGTTTCACGCCGATATTCTCGTCGTCGCGCTTGGTGCCGACCTTCACCCCGAGGCGACCCCCGGGCTGATCGAGGGGGGCTACGAGTTCTACACGCCTGATGGCGCCTTCGCCCTGCGTGACGTGCTGGCGAACTTCGAGGGTGGTCGTGTGATCGTCGGCGTTACGTCGACCCCGTTCAAGTGCCCGCCCGCGCCGAGCGAGACCTCGCTCCTGATGCACGACTTCCTCACGACACGGGGGCTCCGCCAACAATCGGAGATTTCCCTGGTTATGCCGCTTCCAGTTCCGATACCGCCGTCACCAGCCGCATCCGAGGCAATCCTAGTGGCGTTTGAGGAGCGCGGCATCAACTGGTATCCCAACCGCCTGGTCCGTGAGCTCGACCCGGCCAGGAAGGTTGCCGTGTTCACCGATGGGACTGAGATGCCCTACGACGTGTTCCTGGCTGTTCCGACGCATCGGGTGCCGACCGTGGTCGCCGAGTCGGGGATGACCGTCGATGGCTGGATACCTGTCAACCCGTTGACGCTGGAGACTTCCTACCCGGGGGTGTTCGCAGTAGGTGACGTGACGAGCGTGGGAACGCCGAAGGCTGGAGTGTTCGCCGAGCGGCAAGCGCTCGTCGCCGCAGATCGTATTGCCGCCCTCATGAGGGAGGAGGCCGGAACGGCGGAGTACGACGGGGTCGGGATGTGTTACCTGGAGTTCGGGAATGACAAAGTTGCGCGGGTGACGGTCAGGTTCCTGTCGGGTCAGGCTCCGACCGGCACATATGAAGCCCCTTCATTCGTGCTTGCCGAGGACAAGCTGGCCTTCGGTTCGTCCCGGGTCAAACGCTGGTTCGGTCGGGAATGGAGAACTGGGTAGACGTCTTACCGTAACTGCCGTTCAGTTGTCGAGGAGCCGATAGCCGACCCGGGCGTGTCCCACCAACCGCCTAACGCCACGCTGGCGTCTCGGCTGTTGGCCAGCGAACAGTCAAACAAGAACGACCCCAACGAAGCCGACGACGGACCGTGCGCTTCGGTGGCTGGATCTGGAGCTACGACCTGACACCAATCCGGACCTCCATCACGGTCACGCTCGCCGACGACTGGTCGGCCGTCTCCGACGCCTCCGTAAACGCATCGGATTCCTGCCGTTCCCGCCCGAGCATCTGGGCAAACTCGCTCGCCCATCGGAGCCCGTTTCGCCGGCTGCAGCTGGCACGACATTGCGAAGGCCAACCAAGTCACCATCCACGACGCCTTGGCCCAGTGGGGGCTGCTCATCGGGCGGTACGAGGCAATCGGACTCCTCGACCCCGACGCCTCCCCATACCGCGCCAAGCCATCGAGGCGATGCTCCAACAAGGCGGAAGCGCGGCCTGACCGGCAGCCCAGCGACTGGATACCCGGTCCCGCTGGGAGGCTCTGGTCGTTCCCGCACCAGGAAACGAGTCGTTCCTCACTTCGGCCAACAACGGCGTGGACATCGTCGCAGAACGCCAGGTACGTCATCCTGTTGCGATCTACGAACCGCCGACCTGCGGACGATGTGGCGTCGCCATCGACCCCGAAGCCCATTACGCGCCAGTCGAAGTGTGGCTGGCGGTCAAGGAACCCGAAGTTGCCTGCGCGTCGTGTGGCTGGACTGCTCAGGGTGGGGTCGAAGCCTCGTCCAGGTCAATGCCGACGATGTCGGCTACCCGGCTGAGGTCGACATCGGCGGCGAGCAGAGTCGCTTGGTGGCGTTGGGCGACGGAGGCGATCATGCAGTCGATCATCCCGCGTGGGGTCACACCCGCTCGACGGCAACGTCGGTAGATGCTCGCCGCAGCATCGAAGTCAGCGGCGACATCGAAGGTGAGCAGGTGGAATCGCAGCAAGAGACGCCGTAGATCGGTTTCCCGATCGTCGGTGCGCGCGCCGGCGACGACTTCCATGATCACTGGCTCGGTTACGGCCAACGGGCCCTGGTCAGCTATGAGCTTCATCAGGCGTTGATCCACGGCGCTGCTCGTCGCTCGGTCGTACTCCACCCAGGCGGAGGTGTCTGCCAGTATCACGAGCTGGGGGGTCGGGTGTCGGCTGGCACTTTCCCGATGGCATGGGCCCCCCGCATGGCCAGGGCCTCGTCGCGGGTCATCGGCTGTCCGGCGAGGTGGCGCAGGGCGAGATCAACCGCCTCGGTCTTGGTCCGCAGTCCGTAGCGGTCCATGACGGCCTGGAGGTAGCTGTCTTCGATCTCGATGTTCGTACGGACTTTGGTCATACACCTAGTATACACGCCGCACGTGTACTAGACGTGTATCGAGTCGGCCAGCTGGGCTCGCCAATGCTCCCCGACCACTGACCCCAAACATTAGTCGAAACCATCCCCAAACGCCGTGCGTCGAGCGCCCTTGAACGCCGGTTGGTGGTCAGACCGATCGGCCGGTCCACGCAGCTGGGCGGCTCGACACTTGTACGTGGCCGCGAGGTTGGGAGGAAGGCGCGTTGCGGGACAAGATGACCCTTGCGGCGTTGAGAGCCAATTTCCGTCCGATCAAGTACTCCTATTCCCCTTATTCCCCTTTTTTGGGATCGGCCACCATCGCCGCCTTCCTCGACCCGAGGGACGTCGTCGTGATCAAGGACGAGCAGGTGGACCGTTTTGGATCTGGACGATGAGCCTGACCTGGTCGAGATCCAGCGACATGTCACCTCGGCCCGGTAGTCCGACGAGGTGGACCAAGCTCAACGGTGTTGGGGAGAGCCCCTTCGGGTAGCTATATGTCGTGACACTTAGTGTCGTGGTCACCATCGTTGCGGTGATCGGGGTGGTGGCTTTGAAGCTGGGCGCATATCGATACACCAAGAAGAAACAGGCTGAGGGCACCGGGAATTGGTTTAGCCGTCCAATACGACTCTCGAGGCCCGCGGCTGTCGGCGTCCTCATCGCATCGCTCTCCGTGATCGTGTTGATCGAGCTCACAAAATGACACTGAGCGTTGCCCAGATCAGATCAAGAGGGTTTCACTGATCCGACAGGGCGGAGATCGGTGAAGAAT
>DATARN010000174.1:0-4007 GCA_036264135.1 Acidimicrobiales bacterium | reverse complement strand
GCACATCAGCCCGGCGATCCCCTGCGCCGAGGGGATGGGCGTCGGATAGCTCCACGCGATGCCGTCGAACACCTCGCCGTCGAGGTGGAGCGACCAGTACGACGCCTCACCCTTGAAGGGACAGGTCGTGTGGAACGTGGTTGCTCGAAGGAGGTCCTGCTCCACATCCTCGGGCGGCAGGTAGTACCGGGTGGGAAGTCCGGTCTCGTCCAGGAGAACCGGACGGTCGGACTTTGCCACCACGGTGCCTTTGACCACGATCTCGACGTGGCGGCGGGCTGGCGTGATGTTGATGGTGTGACCGGAAGCCATAGGGCCAGTCAACCACCGGCGGCAGGCCTTACGGCCCCGCCGTCTCCACCGTGCCCTCCGTACCCCGCCGTCCTTGCCGTGCGAGCGAGGAATGGCCACGCCGTTCGACGTCGAAGAACCGGCCCTGGCACGCCAAGTCGTCGCGGTCGGTGTCGCCGGCCGCCGGTCATCTCCACCTGGCAGCGGAAGGCGTCGATCTTCGGCTCGTGAACGAAGCCGTCACCGGCGGGTATCGAGGTGGCTGCGGTGACCAGCATGGGCTCAAAGGGGCGGGGCACTGGCTGGCCAGTCTAGCCAAACCTAGGTGGGGGCGGAATGAGCGGCGGGCGGTGGAGCGGCTGTTGAAAGGCGAGCCTGACAATGTTTATGCGCGCCTCGGCGAGGCGCTCGTGCCGCCGGCGCCGGACTGGGTCGACTTCAACTGGTCTTTGGAGAAAGTTTGGCGAAATGGCGGCGTCCCGCCTGGTTCATCGGACGGCGATCGCTTCCTTGTGGGCGACCGCAACGGTAGACGCGCGTGGGCCGAGGTGACCGAGCGCGAGGGGGAAGTTGGACTCGTACTGCGAGGGCAGGTCGCGAACCCACTCCGCGACATTTCGCCGCATACCTACAACGAAGCCGTCCATCTGTTTGGGCGACGGAAGTTGTTTTCAGGAGCTATGGTAGCGGTTCGGCATTCCACTTCCTAACGAGCGCGAGTGAAGAGGCCCTCGACCCAGGTCGAGAAAGCGCTAGGGTCAGCGCTCGACCCCAGTGACGACGGCCCGCCATTCTTCCGACTGCAACCGGCGAGCCTGAGTTCCGCCCAAAATCGACACTTCATTCACCTACTGTGGCTTTTCACGAAGGACGCCCAAAGTGGCGACTATTATCGGCGTAACAGCAGTAGTAATAGCGGTCGGAGCGGCCCTTTTTCAAGGTTCTGTATTATGTATATCGAGAAAAAAAAATAAAAAGGCATCGGCCGCGTTCCGCTTTGCGGCTGAAGCACCCACGCCCCGATCCTCGTCGCCAAACAAACGCCGACTCGGTCTCTCCGGCTCGCCTACCGCCTAGGTGTCGCTCCGACCTCCCGTCAGGTTTGCAGCCACGTTGATGAGGGTACAGGTTAAGCGTTTTGGCCGGTCCTACTCCGAAGCAAAAAGAGCCGCTGTGGACCAAAGTCTTTGCTGTTATTGCCCTTCTGGTCGTTCTGGGTGTAAGGCTCCTCGGTCCGTATTACGGTTCGCTCTCCCGCCGTGGATCGATGGCACTGGACATTGGTGTGTCGATCGGCGTTCTTTTCGTTGTCTCTTTAATCGTGTTTTTGCTGAGGGTTCAACGTAGACATCGTAAGCGGTAGACCAACATTACGGGGAAGATTCGGTCTTGGCGCTGATGCCGTGGCGGATATCGGGCCGCCCCGCGAGGAATCGCGGTTCTCGGACGCGTCGATCCGAGGTCTGTGGCGTCATTATCGTGCGGTCTCGGATGGTGTCGCGAAAGTTTGTACTGAGAGCCCGACGTCGTCAAATGGCTGCCTTCGATTCGGCGTTAGGTGACGGCCGGCGGACCGCGATGCCGCGATTCTGGGGGCATGTAACTCCGCGGCGCGTTGAGATGCCAACTACTGGGCAATCGAGGGATCGTCGGGTGAATTGACCGCAAGGAGAGCGCGCCTCAGTGCGGGTGTGCTTGGAAGGCAGATTCGATTATCGCCAGGTCATCACGGCGACCTTGGTGGGGCGAGGTTCTCCAATGGAGCGGCGCCCAGATGGGCACGCCGATCCTCGGTATGAGCGTGCCGCTCCTGCCCGACGATGATCCGGGTGCCGACATGAGGCAACTGGCAGAGTGCCTCAACGGCTTCCCAGGCAAGGAGCTGCTCGGCGTCAGGCTTATCCGCGGTCTTCCAATACATGGCGGCCAAATCAGGGCACCACGCTCATTTTTTCGTAGCTGGGTTCGAGCGGGGGCAGAATCCAGATTGGCACCCGACGCCGTCGGGAGCGACTGATTTGAGTGGTCCGCTTCCCGTCTCCAGACAGGCGCTCCGGTATATGTCGGCATCGCCGGCAGGACGACTTTCGGGGGCACCGTCGGGGCGGAGAGGATCGCACCCGACGTGGTCCATAAGACTACGGGACGGGCGCCCTACGCCGCCCCGAGATAGGGGCACGCGATATCGACCGCGACAGACAACAGGTGACGGGCTCGGCGCCGCGGGTGGACCGGGCACCAGCCGCCGCGGGTCCCTCCGGCCATCGACGCCCCGACTCCATCCGGGGGGCGTCCCCGCACCGGCGCGGCGTGGCGCGGCCGGTGGTCACGCCGGCGAGGCGATGGCGCGACGGCGCACCCGTAGCGCCCAGTAGGCAAGGGGCAGCTGCAGGGGAAGGCGCAACAGGCCGATGGCGGCTTTCACCGGCCCCTGGTGGCTCCAATCGATCGCCATCTTCACATTGGCGGGGAAGACGACCACGAACAGCACCATGGCCAGCGTCGCTCCGAGTCCCCGGGTCCGGCGGTTGGCGATAAGGGCGGCGCACGCCAGTTCCGCCCCGCCACTGGCCAGGACCCACACGCGGGGCCCGCCGGGCAGGACAGCGGGAACGACGGCGTCATAGAAGTGTGGGACCACGAAGTGGGTGACGCCGGTCACCACCAGCAATCCCGCCAGGGCCGGGCCAGCCCTGTCCCGGGTGGCGGCGGCGGCCGTCACCGATCGGACGGTTCGCGGTGCAAGCCGCGCAGCCCCGCCCAGGCCAGCTCGCTTACCTTGCCGGCCAATGGTTGGGCCTCGGCGGCGCGCTGGTCGCCGTCGAGCTGCTCGGCCACCGTAGAGCTGGCCCAATGGCGGCTCGTGACTTCGGCCAGGCCGACGATGCCACTGCCCAGCAGCTGGCGGTGATCGGCGGACAGGACGGTCTCGATCAGGGCGGCCACGGCCGCCGCCATGATGTCCTCGACCCGCCGTACGGCGTCGTTGAACTCCTCGTCGCGCCGCATTGCTGCCGAAGAGCAGGCGGAAGGCGTTGGTCTGCTGCGTGACGAGAAGCACTGGGGGCCCGACCTCAGCCTTGCACTGGCCAACTGTCTGTTCATCTCCTGCACCGTCTAGCAGCGGTTCTTGATCACCCGGAGGTCGAGGTCCGCGGTTCCTTTCCGGGGTGGCGGCCGTAAAATGAGACTGCGAAGGCTGACCGGGTCCGGATAGTGGTGAACATAGGCCACCATCCGGGGGTCCCGCCACATTTGCAGTACACGGACCGGCGAGCCATACGCGCCCACATAATCCCGCCGCGCGGAACCTCGGTCCGTCCGAGTTCGGCCCGACCCAGCGCTCGGGATCGCCCAGCTCAAGAGCCTGAGCGGCCCTGGGCGAAGTAGGGCGGCTCCTTCGGGGGAGTCCGCCGGTTCTCGGGCGAGTCGACGGGTGGTCGGTGGCGTCGTTATAGTTCGGCCCCTGCAGGCGTTCCGGAACCTGCGCAAGTGGATTGGCGTCAGCGGTCTGAGTCGGGTGGTCTTGTCCTGAACGGTAGGTGTGAGGCAAATAGATGCTGAGGTCCGGGTCGGCAGCTGACGAAATGGGGTGTCCTCCTTTGACCGACCGCGGGACGATGCAGGAAGCATTGGTTGTAGTGTGGGAGGGGAATCTGGTTTCTGGGATCTACGCGTATGGGTTGTGGCGCCCCACCGTAAGGGAGCCAACCCCC
>DATARN010000169.1:0-7002 GCA_036264135.1 Acidimicrobiales bacterium | reverse complement strand
CTTTTCATCGACCGCCGGTGCCGTCACGGTCAGTGGCAACGCCGGTGGACGATTCCACCACGCCGGCGGCCGCGATGACCTGGGAGTCGGCGCCGGGCGGGCCCACGATCTGCAGGCCCACGGGGAAGCCGTCGGGGTCGGTGCCGCAGGGGACGGAAATGGCGGGGAAGCCGGCCAGGCTGAAGGGGACGCAGGCTCGGGATAAGACGGTGAGGAAACGGGTGAAGTCGTCGCGCCGCGGCGGCGGCACCCCGACCGTCGGCAGGCAGAGGACGTCGCAGTGGTCGAAGGCCGACAGCAGGCCGGTCGCCAGCTGGGACCGGATGCGTTGGGCGTCGAGGTAGTCGGTGGCGGCGACCGCGTCGGCGGCGTCCAGCTGATCCCGTGTCTCGTCCCAGTACCGGGTCCGGTCCAAGCCGAGGGACCGGTGGAAGGCGGCGGCCTCGCAGCGGCTGACGACCAGGCCGGTGGCATTGGCCAGGTCCAGGTCCAGGGACGACGGGCGCGCCACCTCGACGGACGTCTCGAACGACGCTGCGATGGCCGAGCGGACCACCGCCGCGATCGCCGGCGTGCAGAACTCGAACGCCGCCTCGGGGACCCCGGCCGCGAAGGACCGAGGCGCGACGGCGCCAAGCGGGCGGCCGGCCATCACCGACAGCAACAAGGCGGCGTCGGCCACCGTGGCCGCCATCGGGGCGACATGGTCCATCGTCCACGAGAGGGGAACGATGCCCTCCGTCGGCACCACCCCGAACGTCGCTTTCAGCCCGACGACGCCGCACAACGACGCCGGGACCCGGATCGAGGCCCGGGTGTCGGTGCCGATCGACGCCAGGCCGATGCCGCACGCCACGGCGATGGCGGAGCCGCCCGAGGAGCCTCCGGGGATGCGGTGGTGGTCGAGGGGATGCGCGCTCTGCGGCGTCGTGACGCCGAGGGCGAACTCGTGGGTGGAGACCTTGGCCAGGATGATTGCGCCCGCCGCCCGGGCCCGGGCCACGGCCACCGCGTCCACCGCGGGCACGTGGTGGTAGGCGGCCGAGCCGGCCCGGGTGGGGACGCCGGCCACGTGGATGATGTCCTTGACGGTGATGGGGATCCCGTGCAGCGGCCCGGCCGTCCGGCCCGACGCGGCCAGGGCGTCGAGGCGTTGCGCCGCGGCGCGCGCCGAGTCGGCCATGAGCTCGACGACCGCCCCCAGATCGACGCCCTGCTTCTCGGCGGCCAGGATCGACTGCTCGACCAGCTCGGCAGCACTCACTTCCAGCAAGTCCAGACGCCGCCGGGCGTCGGCGATGGGGCCGCTGCCGATAGGGGCGATGGCGTCGGCGGCCGGGGACGACGGGGCGACGGAGCCGAACGCCGGCGGGCGGTCGGCCCCCGCCCCGGTCGGCCGGTGGCGGGCGATCAGGTCAAGGGCGGAGGCGAAGGCGGTTCGGGCGGCGGACGGGGCGCTCACTTCCCGGGCTTCCCGAGGGTGGCCAGGAACGCCGACGACGGGGCCACGGCCCCGAAGACCCCGCCTTGCATCTTGACCATCTGCAGGGCGGCCAGGTAGTTGCCGTATTCGGTGGCGCCGGTGCAGTCCTCGAGGAGGAGGCACTCATAGCCGCGGTCGTTGGCCTCCCGCATGGTGGTGTGGACGCAGACGTCGGTGGTGATGCCGGTGAACACCAGGTGGGTGACGCCCTGGCTGCGCAGCACCAGGTCGAGCTCGGTGGCGTAGAAGGCGCCTTTGCCGGGCTTGTCGATGATGACCTCCCCGTCGATGGGGGCCACCTCGGGAACGATGTCCCACCCCACCTCGCCCCGCACCAGGATTCGGCCGCACGGGCCGGGGTCGCCGATGCCGGCGCCGATGCGCTTGGAGCGCCACAGCTTGTTGGCCGGGCAGTCCACCATGCTCGGCAGGTGCCCCTCACGGGTGTGCACGACGGGCATGCCGACGGCCCGGGCGGCGGCCAGCACCCGGGCGGTGGGTTCGAGGCCGGCCCGGGTGAGCTTGAGGTCGTAGCCCATGGCGTCGACGTAGCCGCCGGGGCCGCAGAAGTCGACCTGCCAGTCGATGTTGATCATGGCCGTCCGGGCGGCGTCGAATCCGCCGTCGAAGGGCCACACGTACGGTTCGGCTTCCACTGGGCCAAACATCGTCACACCTCCAGGGGTGGGGAAAGGGGGCCGGTCAGGGTCAAGGCGCGTCGTACCTCCGAGCTCGGGGCGACGGCCCCGAAGATCCCACCGGACATCTCGATCATCCGCACTGCGGCGTCGGCCACCGAAGGGTCGAGCGAGGCGCAGGCGTCGACGACGAGCAGGCACTCGAGGCCCCGGTCGTTGGCGCTGCGCATGGTGGAGTGGACCGGTCCTTCCAGGCCCAGGCCGCACAGCAGCAGGTGGTCCACATCGAGCCCCGCCAGGTGCTCGGCGAGGGGGCTACCGGTGAAGCCGTCCACCCCGAAGGCGTCGACCACGCAGTCGGGCTCGATGCCGGCCACCAGGTTCCAGCCGGCCGTGCCGGCCCGGGGGAGCAGGCCGGGCCGGCGCTGGGCGGGTGAGGCGGCGTGGCGGGTGGCCACGACGGTGGCCCCCCACGCCCGGGCGGCGGCGGTCAGCTCGGCGATGATCCCCAGCGTGGCCGGGGCGGCGGCGCATCGGGGCACCAGGCCCTCCTGCGCCGCCACCACGACCAACGCCGTGCGGTCCGCGACGGCTGCCTCGTCGTAGGGCCACGGGTACGGCTCCGAGCTGGGGACCGCCAGGCCCAGGGCGGTCATTTGCAGGCGGGAACGGTGCCCACGACGCCCTTGACCAGGTAGCACAGGCTGCTCAACTGGTCGGCGGTCGCCGTCTGGCCGGCGGCGATGCGCACCGTGCCCGACTGGTCGGTGATGGGGCCGGTGTAGGGCGACGTTCCCGACAGGATCTTGGCTTTGGCGGCGGTGATCAGGTCCTTGGTGGCCTGGGTGACCGAAGGGCCGAAGGGCGCCAGAGCGAGCGGCGACGCCACGTCGGTGCTGGTGAAGCCGGCGGTGTAGTTGGTGTTGAACTTCCCGCCGGTGAACGTCCCGGCCAGGATGCTCTTCACCATGGAGGTGTAGAGCGGGCCCCACTGCCATTCCGACCCGGTGAGCCAGCCCTGGGGGGCCAGCGACTGGGCGTCGTAGTGGTAGCCGACGGTGTAGGCGCCCTTGGACTCGGCCGTCTTGATGATCGTGCTGGTGCAGTCCTGGTGCTGGCTGATGACGTCGGCGCCCCCGCCGATCAGGCTGTTGGTGGCGTCGGCCTGCTTGGCCGGGTCACACCAGGCGCCGGTGAAGTCGACGGTGGTGGTCACGGCCGGGTTCACGCTCTGGGCGCCGAGCTCGAAGGCGTCGACGTTGAGCAGCGTCTGGGGGATGGGGAAGGCGGCGATGAAGCCCAGCTTGTTGGACTTGGTGGCCTTGGCCGCCGCGATCCCACCCAGGTAGACGGTCTGCCACACGTCGCCGAAGTAGGTGTTGATGTTCGGCCCGACGGGCGGGGTGATGAGGTTGCCCTGCTGCAGGAAGGCCACGTCGGGGTGCTTGCCGGCCAGGGTGACGGCGTAGTCCTTGTAGCCGTAGCTGGTCGAGAAGATGATCTTGGCGCCCTGGCCGATCATCTGCTCGGCCGCGGTCACCATGTCGGAGGTCTCGGGGATGGAGGCGGCCTCGAGGATCTTGATGTTGGGGCAGGCGGCCTTCAGTTGGTCGGAGCCGGCGTGGGCCGCCTGGTTGTAGCCGAAGTCGCTGGTGGAGCCCACGTAGATGAAGCCGATGGTGGTGGCGCCCACCCCCGGGCCGGTAGCGCCGGCGGGCGAGATGCAGGCGCCGCCGGTGCCGGTGGCGGTGGTCGCCGGTCCGCCGGCCGTGGTCGGCGTGGTGGTGTTGGTCGTCGAGGCGGTGGAACTTCCGCAGGCGGCGGCGGCCAGGGCGAGGATGGCGAGCAGCGCGGTGGTTTTGCCGGCGGTTCGGGACAGGTACATGGAGTGCGGCCTCCTTGGAGGGGTCATAGGGACATTCCGAGTGCTTCGGGCGCGGCGTTCTTGCGCTTTCGGGCCAGGGCGACGAGCACGATGATCGTGACCAGGTAGGGCAGGGCGTCCAGCAGGAACTGGTTCACCTTGTAGCCGTGCACCTGGAGCTGGGACCCGAGGGTGATGGCAGCGCCGAACAGGAAGGCCCCGGCCATCACCTTCATCGGCTCCCAAGCGGCGAAGATGACCAGGGCAACGGCGATGAAGCCCCGGCCGACGGTCATGTTCTCCGCCCAGGAAAGGGCGACGGCGGTGGAGAGCTGGGCCCCGCCGACACCGGCCAGGGCACCGCCGGCGATGACCGACAGGGTGCGGATCTTGGCCGGGGAGAGGCCGTAGGCCACGAGGGACTCGGGCTTCTCCCCGGCCGTTCTGATCAGCAGTCCCCAGCGACTGCGGAACAGGAACCACCAGATCGCCGGCGTGGCGACGTAGGCGAGGTAGACGAGGGGGTCGTGGTTGAACAGGATCGGACCGATCCAGGGGATCTTGCTGAGCCCCGGAATGGCCAGGTTCTTGAACCCGTGGACCTCGCTCGAGACGTACGAGGTGCCGTACAGGTCGGTGATGCCGATGGCCAGGAAGAAGACCACCAGGCCGGTGGCCAGCTGGTTGGCCTTGCGGTAGACGACCATCCAGGCGTGGACGGCGGCCAGCGCCGCCCCGGCGGCGGCGCCGGTCACCACGCCGTACCAGGGGTTGCCGGTCTTGACGGCGGTGGCGAAGGCGGCCAGGCAACCGACGAGCATGCAGCCCTCGGTGCCGACGTTGATGACGCCGGCCCGCTCGGAGATGGTCTCGCCCAGGGCGGCCCAGAGGATCGAGGTGCCGCCGGCCACGGCGCCGATGAGGATGGAGATGATCAGCCCGTAGTTGTGCTGGCCCTTGGGGGTGAACAGGGCGAGGACTGGGGTCATGCCTTCACCGCCTGCTTCTGGGACAGCACGGCCAGGAGAACGAGGGCCATGAGCACGTCGACTGCACCTCCGGGTAGGTGGGAGCTGAGTTCCAGGGAGTTGCCGGCGACCGAGATGGCCCCGATCAGGAGGGCGGCCAGCGCCACCCGGTAGGGGCGGTGCCGGGCCAGCCAGCTGGCGAGGAAGCCCAGGTAGCCGTAGGTGGCGGCCAGGCCGGGGCGCAGCTGGCCCTCCAGGCCGCTGAACTGCACCATGCCGCCGAGGCCGGCCAGGGCGCCGCCGACCAGCATGGCCGAGAGCGTCAGCCCGGCCACCGCCAGCCCGGACCGGCGGCCCGCCTCGGGGTTGCCGCCCACCACCTTGAGGGCGAAGCCCCACTTGGTGCGGTTCATGGCCCAGGCGACCACGATCACCGCGACGAGGGCGATGATGATGCCGGCGTGGGCCTTCAGGATGCCGATGGTGGGCAGGTAGTCGGCCTTGGGGAGGGGCTTGGAGGCCGGCTGGCCGTTGCCCGACTTGTCCTTCCACGGTCCGTAGACGAGGTAGGCGAGGACGTCGGCGCCGATGTAATTGAGCAGGAGGGTGGAGATGGCCTCGCTGACGTTGCCGGCCAGCTTCAAGACGGCGGCCAGGCCGGCCCACAAGGCGCCGGCGGCCATGCCCGCCAGGGCCATCAGCAACAGCGCCGGGAAGCCGGTCACGTGGGTCCCGAGGGCCAGGGCCACGCCGCCGGCGGCGGTGGCGCCGACGACCAGCTGGCCCTCACCACCGATGTTGATCAGGCCGGCCCGCGCCGGCACGCTGACCGCCAGGGCGGCCAGGATGAACGGCGACGTCCGCACCAGGACCTGGCCGAACCCGTAGCGGTTGGTGATGGTCGAGGTCCAGATGGAGTGGTACATGGACAGCGGGTTGATGTGGCGCAGGGCCACGAACGCCCCGAAGATGACCAGGGCCGCCAGGTAGGCCAGCAGGATGCGCCCGGCGCTCCTCGCTGTCTTGGTGGTGGGGCGCCACTTGACGAGGGGTCCGAAGCGGCCGTACGGATTTTCCGGTTCGGCCGGCGGTTCGGCGACGGTCGGCGTCTCGGGTGGGGTGACGACCGGGGCGGTCATGCCGCCACCGCCTCGCCGGAGAGCATCAGGTGGCCGAGCTCGGCCCGGGTGGTGTCGCGGGCCTTCACGATGCCGGCCAGGTGGCCGGCGTGGAGCACGGCGATGCGGTCCGACATGGCCATCAGCTCGTCGAGGTCCTCGGAGACGAGGAGGATGCCGGCCCCCGACTCCCGCTTGGCCAGGATGAGCTGCTGAACCTGGCGGGTGGAGGCCACGTCCAGGCCCCGGTTGGGATAGGAGAGGACGTACAGCCGGGCCCGGCTGCCGAGGACCTGAGTGAGCAGGACCCGCTGGATGTTGCCGCCTGAGAGGGTGGCGACGACCCGTTCGACGCCGGCCATGCGCAGGTCGGCGGCCTCGTCCAGCTTGCGGGCGGTGCGCCGGGCCCCGGGCCAGTCGAGGCCCTTGGGCTTGTGCAGCCAGGTGTCGGACGGGGCGGCCTGGTGGAGTTTCAGCTGGGCCAGGGCCAGGTGCTCGAGGACGCTCAGGCCGGGCACGACCCAGTCGCCGACGGGGTCCTCGGGGACGCCGCTGGCGCCGGCGGCGATGGCCTGGCGGGGGTCGGCAGCACCGATGGCGGCGCCCGCGATGACGATCGAGCCCGCGGTCCACTCCCGGGCCCCGACCACGGCGTCGGTGAGCTCGCGCTGGCCGCTGCCGGCCACGCCGGCAACGCCCACGATCTCGCCCTGGGCGATTTCGAGGTCGAGGTCGACGACGCCGGCCCGACCGCCGTCACCGGGGACCCGCAGGCCGGTCAGTTTGAGGGCCGGCGTGGTGCTGGGGATGGTGGGCCGCTCGGCGGGCAGGTTGGGCACCGCCCGGCCGACCATGTACTCGACCAGCTCGCCGTCGGTGAAGTCGGTGGCGGGCCGGCCCTCGAGGACGGTCTTGCCGCCCCGCAGCACCG
>DATARN010000168.1:0-11420 GCA_036264135.1 Acidimicrobiales bacterium | reverse complement strand
CCGTGCACCACCAGCAAGGCCAGCTCGTCCTCGTACGTGCCGGCGTGCTCGGGGGCGTTGCGTCGGGCCACGGCGGGACAGATGACCACGTCGCCCAGCACGGTCGGCATGTCGGTCGGCTCCGAGGTGTCTCCCGGCCCGGTGCCGCCCGAATCCGGGGAGCGGCCCCCTTCCACCGGCTCCTCGTCGATGGGGAAGGCCAGCACGTCGGTGGGGCCGTCTTTACCGAGGAAGCGCTTGTTCAGGTCGGCCATGGCGGCCTCGTCGATGAACAGCATCGACAGTTCGGCGTCACCGGGAACGCCTTCGTCGGTGAGCACCGATTCCGCCAGGCGGACCCAGCGCATGGTGTCGACCGGCTGGTCGTTTTGTTCGTCCGCCACGAACACCTCTATGGCCACAGTAGGTCGACTCCTCCGGGGAACGCGGCCTAGCCGCGACGGGCGGGGACCGGGCCCCCGGCCGGCGCGGTGCCGGCGCCCCCCGCACCCGCGCCACTTGCCTGCTCGTAGGCGCTCACGATGTCCTGCACGATCCGGTGGCGCACGACGTCGCGTGCGCCCAGGTGCACCCAGGCCAACCCGTCGATGCCCTGCAGTACCTTTTCCAACCCGACCAGGCCCGACCGGCCGCCGGCCACGTCGACCTGGGTGTCGTCGCCGGTGACCACCACCTTGGAGCCGAACCCAATACGGGTGAGGAACATCTTCATCTGCTCGGGCGTGGTGTTCTGCGCCTCGTCGAGAATGATGAAGCTGTGGTTGAGGGTCCGGCCCCGCATGTAGGCGAGGGGCGCCACCTCGACGGTCCCCTCCTCGAGCAGGCGCCGGCCGCCCTCGGTGCCCAGCATGTCGTAGAGGGCGTCGTACAGAGGCCGCAGGTAGGGGTCGATCTTGGCCATCAGGTCGCCGGGCAGGAAGCCCAGCCGCTCCCCGGCCTCCACCGCGGGCCGGGTCAGGATGATCCGCTCGACCTGCTTGGCCTGCAGCGCCTGCACGGCGAGGGCCACCGCCAGGTAGCTCTTGCCGGTGCCGGCCGGGCCGATGCCGAAGGTGATGATGTTGGCCCCGATGGCGTCGGCGTAGCGCTTCTGGCCGCTGGTCTTCGGGCGGACCGACCGACCCTTGCCCGACCGCAGCACCTCCGAGGTGAGCACCTCAGACGGCCGCTCGTCGGCGCGGATCATGTCGATGGTTCGGTTCACGACCTGGGCATCGACGCTGTGGCCCCGTTCGAGCAGCAACCGCAACTCGTCCACCGTGCGCTCAGCCATGTCCGCCTCGTCGCCGTCGATGATGAACTCATTGCCCCGAGCGATGATACGGGCCCCAGGAAATGCGTCCTCGACCAAACGAAGATGTTGGTTGAACTGGCCAACCAAATGGGCCATCAAATGGTTGGGGACGATGACGGTGCTAGGTGTCGACACGGACCTTCAGAACTCCAAGGTACCGCGGGAAACGCCCGCCGAGGCGGACCATGGCCCTGATCGGGTCAACCAGGGGGCCACCCCATGCGCCGGCCGCCGAGTACGTGCAGGTGGAGATGGGGAACGCTGTTCAGTGCGTCTTCGCCGACGTTGAACACCAGACGGTAGCCACGTTCGGCAATTCCCTCTTTTTCCGCCACCTGCTGGGCCGCCCCGATCATCTCCGCCAGCAGCGGCCCGTCACCCTCGCTGATCGCGGCGGCGTCGGCAATGTGCCGTCTCGGCACCACCAGGACATGCACCGGCGCGGCGGGGGAAATATCCCGGAAGGCCATCACCTGGTCGTTGGACAGGACCTCGTCCGAGGGGATCTCACCCCGGACAATCCGGCAGAACAGGCAATCCTCAGCCATGCCGGGATCACGCTACCGCCCCGCCGCCAGGTCCGGTACCGTCGGGCGTGCCCGGCGAGGACGACGAAGACGCCTTGACGGCGGCGTGGGCCCCGGACCCGGACGACCGCTTGGCGGTGGACGCCGCGGCCGCCCGTAGCCGGCGCCACTGGTTGAGCCAGCAAGCCGTCGAATCGGCCACCATCGCCGGCATTCTCCTGGCCCGGGCGGAGCGAGGCGACGAGGTCACGGTGTGCGCCGGCGGCGGGTCCCACCGTGGCCGGCTGCGCAGCGTCACCCGGGCGCTCTGCGTGCTGGAGCAGCCAGGCGGCGACATCGCCCTGATCCCCACCGCCGCGGTCACTGCGGTCGCAGGACCCGAAGCGGTCAGTGACGACCGGCTGCCCGCGGCGGGACCGGATCTGGCCGGTGTTCTCGCCACCTTGGCGGGCGAGCGGCCGGCGGTCCGGCTGCTCCTGGCGGAGGGGACATCCGTCGTCGGCGTACTGCTAGGGGTGGGAAAAGATGCCGTGTCGCTGGCCGACGGTTCGACGGTCGCCACGGTCCGTCTGTCGGCGATCGCGGCCTGCGTACTGCCCGACCCCGGAAATGACGACTACCCCGGAGGGCCTTAGACGGACGGCTCTGGCGGCGTCTTGGCGTCGTTGGTCGACTTGGGCTCCGGGTACAGATGCTCGAGGCTGCCCGGTGCGATGCGCATGCGTTCGATGAAGGCGTCGATGTCGGGCGCCTGAAGGCGGATCACCCGTCCCATCTTGTAGGCCGGGAGCTGACCCTCGTCGATGAACCGGTACAGGGTGCGCAACGTGACGCCCAGCTGCTCACACGCCTCCCGTGTCCCCATCCAATGGATCGGTTCAGTCACAAAGGTCAACGCTAGCACATCGGGAGCCTAAGAGTGCTGTTTCGATAGCTTTCATGTCCAGCGGCCGGACCGGCGGCATAAGAGGGCGAGAAGGCCCCTCCGAACCCGCTTCCGACCCTGCAAGGAGCTGCCGTGCAGTTGCTGAGCCCTCCGCCGACCCGCCTGGTGCTCCTTGTCGTCGATGAGGGGTTCACGCTCGATGACGCCTCCGCCGAGGTGGTCCGCTGTGCCTCGCAGGACGAGGCAATGGCCGCCTTGGGCGCCGGCCGGCGGTACTCGGCGCTGGTCGCCACCGCGCCCCGTCCCCCACTGGTGGCGGCGGCCCGGGGGGCGGGAACCCCGGTGCTGGCGCCAGACCTGGCGATCCAACTCGGCGGCGCCGGTAAGGCGGCCGGGAGTACAGGGACCCAGGTCGTGGTACCGGTTGGCCGGGGCGACATCGGGCCCAGCTTGGGACCGGCGCCGGCCCCGGTTTGCGCATCGGGCGGGGCTCCCGGCGACGCGCCCGGGCGGCTGGTCGCAGTTTGCGGCACGGGCGGGACCGGCGCCTCGGTGTTGGCCGCTGCCTTGGCGGTGAGCCCCCTCGGGTCGGCGGGGGTGCTGCTGGCCGACTTGGCTCGGCGGGCGGACCAGGCCTACCTACACGGGTTGGGTGAGGCGGCGGGCGGCCTGCTGGACCTGGTGGAACAGGGCCGGTACCGCCCAGTCAGTCCCGCCGACGTACAGCGGCACACCGTGGCCATCCCGGGCGCTCGGTTGCTCCCCGGCCTGCGGCGGCCCCACCACTGGACGGCCGTGAGTCCGACCGTCTTCGATGCGGTGCTCGCCGCCCTCCGCCTGGCGTTCGACCAGGTCGTCGCCGACGTCACCGCTGACCTGGAGGGCGAGCGGGAGGGCGGCTCGATCGACGTCGAGGAACGCAACCACATGGCCCGCCACACGACCGCCGCCGCCGACGTGGTGGTGGTGGTCGGCGGACCCGGAGCCAATGGCATCCGCCGGTTGGCCGGGCTCGTCGACGAGCTGCTGGATCATGGAGTCGACCCCGCCCGCTTGCTGCCGGTGGTGAACCGCGCCTCGGCCGGCGATTGCCTGCCCCGCCTGTGCGGCCTGCCGCAGCCGACCATCGCCGTGGCCACCGTGGCCGGGAGCGGCCTCCTGCCGGCGAGGGTGGTGAGCCCCGTCGCCGCCGCCGTGACCGGGCTCCTGGCGGAGTCGCCGGCGGCGCCTGCGCCGGCGTTGGTTCCCGTCGTCCCGGGATCCCTTGGGTACGGGATCCGTTGATTCCACGCTCAGAACAGCCGCAGCTCCTCCTGCCCGGTGCCTCGCAGGCTGTCGTAGTCGACCTCCACCCAGGTGAGGCCGCGGGCGGCGGCCAGCACGCGGGCCTGGGGCTTGACGTGCTGGGCGGCGAGGATGCCCCGCACCGGTCGCAGCCGCCCGTCGCGGTCCAGGCGCTCGACGTAGCGGGCCAGCTGTTCGACTCCGTCGATCTCACCGCGTCGTTTGATCTCGACCGCCACCGCCGCGCCATTGGCGTCCCGGCAGAGCAGGTCGACGGGCCCGATGTCGGTCGGAAACTCCCGCGCCACCAGCCGCAGCCCCTCCAGCAACACCTCGGGATGGCCAGCCAGCAGGACCTGCAGATGGGCCTCCACCCCGTCCTTCTCCAGCCCCGGGTCGGTGCCGAGATCGGCGAAGTGGTCTGAATGCACCGTCTCGATGGTGATGGTGAGCGTCTCGCCCTTGGGGTTCACGACCACCCAGCGGTCCGCCTCCTCCTGCAGCTGGCAGGGCGGGCTCATCCAGTTGAGGGGCTTGTAGGCCCGGTCGTCGGCATGGATGGACACCGATCCGTCGGCCTTCACCATGAGCAACCGGGGCGCCAGCGGCAGATGGGCGTTCAACCGGCCCTGGTAGTCCACCGAGCAGGTGGCGATCACGAGACGCATGTCACCTAAGAGTGTGGCGCAGCGGTGATCGTCGAGCTCGACCACGACTCGGGCGAATACCGGCAACGGGCCGAAACGCCGGCCGAAGCCGACCACCTCCGCCACCAGGCCGAGATCTTGGCCATGGCCCGCCATCCCGGTGTGGCCGAAGTGCTCGGCTGGGACGGCAGCACCCTTCGCCTGGGACTGCTCTCCACGGACCGGCCGGCAGACACCTCGACCGCGGCGGTGGTGGCCGCGACCACCATCGCCGACCTCCACGACCTGGGAATCGCCCACCGTGATCTGCGCCCCGAGCACCTCCTCTGGGACGAAACCGGGGCACCGGTGTGGTGCGGCTTCGGCCACGCCGCCGCCGGCGTGGACCCCACCGGGCAGGATGCGGCGGCCGACGTGGCCGGGCTGGCCACCGTGCTTACCCCATTGCTGCCCGACCGCGACATGCAACGAGCCCTATCCGGGTCGGCCCGCCGTCCCCGGCGCCTGTCCGCTCGCCGGCTGGCAGAACAGTTGGCGGCGACGGTGTCCCCTGAACCACTCACCGTCCTGCCGCACGGGCGCCCAGCCCGGCGCCCGAGCTTGTGGCGACAACGGCGCGGATTGACCGCAACAACTCGCCACGACCTCGCCCCAGCCGCCAAGCCAGTGGCCAAAACCCCAGCCCAGGGGGACATCTCGTGGCGAAAACGGCGCGGATTGACCGCAACAACTCGCCACGACCTCACCCCGGCCGCCAAGCCGGTGGCCAAAACCCGAGCCAAGGGGGACAGAAAGTGGCCACACCCCCACCGGGGCGGCCGAAAGATCGCCGTGATCGCCGGCGTGGCGGGGGCGGCGGTCCTGTTGACGGCAGCGGCGCTGTCAGTGGGTGGCGCACGGACCGCTCCCAGGGCCGCCCGTACCGCGGTCAGTCCCGGGCCCAACATTGTGGCCACCGGGTGCCCGCAGGTTGATCTGGGATGTGGGCCTCTCCCCCACCCGGGCGGGGTGGTGGCGGTCGGGGGCGGCCGCTACCGGATGGGTGAACCGGACGACATCGTCGTCATCGGCCGGTGGGGGTGCCGGGCCGCCCTGGCGGCGCTGCTGCGCCCCGCCACCGGGCAGATCTGGGTGTTTTCCTCCTGGGCCCACTCGGGCACCACCGTCCCGGGCCACCTGCTCACGGCCATGCCGGGAGCGGTCACCCTGCGGGTCGACCCCGGGAGCGACGGCTGTGACACCCTCGGCGTCATCGGCGCCGGCGACAAGGAGGTCGCCATCAGCGCCGGCGCCGGCCCATGACAGACTGAACCGGTGATGAGAATCGTCGCCCGGGCCGTGGTGGGGCTGGGCATGGTGCTGGCCATCGGGCTGCTGGCCGCCCCGGCCTTCTCCTCGCCCGTCCGCCGAGGTTTGCCATCGCTGCCGAATGCGACAACGAAGACGACCCTGCCCGCCGTCGTCACGACCTTTCCGACCCTGCCCCCGTTCACCACCGTCGCCACCGCCCCGCCGAGCACCTCGGCGGCCATCACCACCCCGATTACCGGCGGTGCGACGGTATCGACCCGGCCCCGCGTCACCGGGACAACCGTTCCCGCGCCCGCGGCGGCAACGACCATCCCCCCGAGCACCTCCACCACCTCGACGACCTTGGCGCCGCTGCCGGCCACCGCGCCGCCCCCCGTCACGCTGCCGCTCACGACGGGCACGCAGAGCGGCAGCATCAGCCCGATCTTTTCGATCTTCAGCGGCTTCGGGTTGTTCGTCCTCGCCGCCCTCCTCGCGACCCAGTGGTTCCTGACCCGACCGGGCCGCCACGGCCCCACCCTCTGAGCGGCTTCACTGTCGCGCCGCGCAGCGCGGGACCATGAGGCGACCGGCCACCTCGTTGTAGAGCAGTCGCCCGGTAGGGGTCAGCACCGCCCGGCCGGCGGCTCGGGAAACCAGGCCGGTGAGGACGGGGTCGTCGGGGAGTGAATCGGCGGAAACGCCGGCCGCCGTCCGCAGCGCCAGTTGCCGCCCCTCAAGCGCCCGCTGGTCGGCGTCGAGGACCTCCTCGCCGGCGACGGGCGAGGTGCCGGCGGCCAGGTGGGCCAGGTACCGCTCGGGGGTTCGCACGTTCCACCAGCGCCGGCCGGCGGCGTGGGAATGGGCGGCGCACCCGATCCCCCGGTAGTCACCCTGCGACCAGTACAGCTGGTTGTGGCGGCATTCATGCCCGGGACGGGCCCAATTGGACACCTCGTACCAGGCGAAGCCGGCGGCGGCGAGGCGGGCGTCAGCCAGCAGGTACTTGTCCGCCTGGTCGTCGTCGTCGGGCCAGCGGCCCCGGTCACGGGCGAGCGGGGTGCCCGCCTCGACGGTCAGGGAGTAGGCACTGAGGTGATCCGGGGCCAGGGCCAAGGCGGCGTCAAGGGTGGCGGTCCAGTCGGCGAGCGTCTCCCCGGCGGCGCCGAAGATGAGGTCGAGACTGATCGACTCGAACCCCGCCTGACGGGCCCAGGCCACGGACCGGGCGACCATGGCCGGGTCGTGGCGGCGGCCGAGGGCGGCCAGCACGTGGGGCGCGGTTGACTGCACCCCGAAGGACAGGCGGTTGACGCCGCCGGCGCGGTAAGCGGCCAGCAGGTCGGGCGTGACCGTTTCGGGGTTGCACTCGACGGTCACCTCCGCACCCGGAGCCACGGGGATGGCCGCCAGGATGGACAGCAGGAGGTCCGCCGGTAGGAGCGACGGCGTGCCGCCTCCGAAGAACACCGAGGTGGCGGGCGGCAGGGCGGCGTCGGCCACCTCCCGGCGGCAGGCGCCGGCGTAGTCGGCCATCAAGTGGTCGCGGTCGGTCCAGGTGGCGAAGGCGCAGTAGTCGCAGCGGTGGGCGCAGAAGGGAATGTGGACGTACACCCCGAACGGCGTGACCCCAGACGGCCGCACCCCGAACGGCGTCACCCCCGACGGCCGCAGCCCAAAGGGCGTCACGGTTGCGCCGCCTGCACCACGCCGGCGCGAAGGGCGCCGAGCAGGATACCGGCTGCCAAGGCGGCGGTTTCCGCCCGCAGGACGGTCGCGGCGAGGGCAATGCGGGGCAGGCCGGCGTCCAGCTCGGCGGGGTCCCATCCGCCTTCCGGGCCCACCAGGATGGTCGGCGTGGCCAAGGTGGGGGGAGCGCCGTCCATCTGGGCCAGCGCGGCGCCGGGCCGCGACGCCGCCTCGGCGAAGGTCTGGAGATCGCTGACCTCGGGGAGCCACACCCGGCGGCTCTGCATGGCCGCGCCGCGTGCCACGGCACGGAAACGGGCGAGCTGACGGGCCCCCTTTTCCCCGTCCCAACGCACCACGCTGCGTTGGCTCACCATGGGCACGATTCGGTCGACGCCGGCCTCGGCCAGCTTCTGCACCGCCCACTCCGGCCGTTCCCCCTTGGTGAGGGCGAAGGCCACGCCGATCGCCGGCGCCGGCCGGGCCTCGGCGACGATCGGGCCGTCGGGCTCCAGCCGCCCTTCGGGGCGAAACCGGCAGAGGCGCCAGCGCCCGGCGCCGTCGGAGGCGGTGACCGCCTCGCCGGGGCGCAGCCGCAGCACCCGTTCCAGGTGGTGGCGATCGTCGGGGTCCAGCTCGGGCGGCTCGAGCCCGGGGACGAAAACGTGGGCGGCGGCCCTACTTGAAGGCGTGGCGGATCTTGGAGAACAGGCCCGCCTCGTGGGGTGCCACCGTCTCCTCGCGGAGGGCGGCCAACTGGCGGAGCAGGTCCTCTTGTTCCTTGGTGATGTCGGTCGGCACGTCGACCACGACGGAGATCAGCAGGTCGCCGCGCCCCCGGCCCTGAAGCACGGGAACGCCGCGGCCCCGCAATCGGATGACGTGGCCGGATTGGGTGCCCGGGGCGAGGACCAGTTCCTCGGTGCCGTCGAGCGTCTCGAAGGGCAGCGTCAACCCGAGGGAGGCTTGGGTCATGGCCAGGTGCAGCTCGTGGTGCAGGTCGTTGCCCGACCGTTGCAGGGTCGGGTGGGGACGGACCCGGAGGTGCACGAAAAGGTCGCCGGGCGGGCCGCCGCGGATCCCTGCGGCGCCGCGGCTGGGGAGACGCAGGGTCGAGCCGTTGTCGACGCCGGCGGGCACTTCGACCATGAACGTCCGCTCCTCGATGCGCCGGCCCTGGCCCCGGCATTCGCTGCACGGGCTGGCGATTTCCTCGCCGGTGCCGCCGCAGCGCCCGCAGGGGCTGGCGGTGACCATCTGACCGAGGATCGACTGCCGCACCCGGCGCAGCTCGCCCGAGCCGCCGCAGGTGGTGCAGGTGGTCGGGCTGGTGCCGGGGCGGGCACCGGTCGCGTCGCACACCGTGCAAGCCACCGGAATGCGAACGGAGATCTCCCGCTCCGCCCCGAAGACGGCATCGGTGAACTCGAGGTCGAGCACCGCCTCGCTGTCCTCGCCGGGGGGCGGTCCCGCCCGGCCCCGCCGGGCGCCCTGGGCCCCGCCGAACGGGCTGGTGCCGCCGAAAAAAGCATCGAACAGGTCGCCGAGACCGCCGGCGCCTGCGTTGAAACCGGCGAATGGGTCTCCTTGGGGGGGGCCGCCGGCGCCGGTGCCCCGAATCGCCTCGGGCCCGAACATGTCGTAGCGCCGCCGGCGCTCGGGGTCGCGCAGCGTCTCATAGGCGAAGGTGACCTCCTTGAAGCGGTCCTCGGCCGCGGGGTCATCGGGGTGGGCGTCGGGGTGCAACTCCCGGGCGCGATTGCGGTAGGCCCGTTTGATCTCGTCCTCGGTTGCCTGGGCGCTCACGCCGAGGAGCGCGTAGAAATCTTCGGTCACGGCCATCCTGTACCAATCCTAGGGGGCGGCGGGCCGCTATCCCTCAGACAGGGCCCGGCCGAGCCGCTGACTGACGGCCGCCACCGCCGCCAGCGCCTGCCCGTAGTGCATGCGGGTCGGGCCGAGCACGCCCACCGTGCCGGCGTGCTCGCCCTCCACCTCGTAGGGGGCGACCACCACCGAGCAGTCGGCCAGGGGCACGACGCCGAGCTCGGTACCGATGGCCACCGAGAGGCCCCGGCTGAGGACGTCCTGCAGGAGGCTCACGATCACGTACTGCTGCTCCAGGATGGTGAGCACCTGGCGGATCGTGCCGACTGCGTCGAAGGCGGTCGCCATGCGGGCGGTTCCGCCCACGAACACCGAATCGAGGTCCCGCAGGTGACCGCCCCGGAGGCTGTCCACGACCAGGCCGGTGAGGTGGTCGATCCGGGCCTCGCCCGTCGTCGGGACATCCCCGCCGGCGCCGAAGGCGGTGCCCACGAGGAAGCGGGACAGGTGGGCGACGGCCGCGCTCAAGTCAGGGTCGGACAACTCGTCGACCACCTCGAAGGATCGCTTCTCGACGGCCGCGTTGGAGAGGACCACGACCAGCAGCAGGTTGCGGGGGCCGCGGGCCAGGAGCTGGAGCGAGAGGATGGTCGCCACCTCGTGGGAGGGGGCGATCACCACCGCCGCGCAGTCAGTGACGTCGGAGAGCAGCTGGCTGGTGTCGTGCAGCATCCGCTCCAGCTGGCCGTGGGCGTGGGCGAAGAAGTCCCTGACCAGTTGGCTCTGCGTGGGGCCGAGGGAGCCGGGACGGGCCAGGGAATCGACGAAGAAGCGGTAGCCCTTGTCGGTCGGGATCCGGCCCGCCGAGGTGTAGGGCTGGATGAGGTAGCCCTCCCGTTCGAGGACACCCATTTCGTTGCGGACCGTGGCCGAGGAGACGGCCAGCTCAGGGACGCGGGCAACCGTGGCCGATCCCACCGGTTGGGCGGTCTCGATGTACTCCTCCACCACGACACGGAGGATGGCGGCCTTGCGGGCGTCGAGCATGACTACCAGGCAGGATAGTGATCGGCGCGCCCGGGGGGCCGGAACGGGGGCCCCGATGTTTCGTGCACCTGACACCCGACGGGGCGCCCCGGCGATCACCTTTACTGCTGCTGGCCGACGTAGCCCTCCCGCTCGAGGTGCAGGATGATCTGCTGGGCCGCCTCCTCGGCGCTCATGGCACCGGTGTCGATGACCACCTCGGCGTTGGTTGGCGCCTCGTAGGGATCGGATACCCCGGTGAACTCCTTGATGATCCCGGCCCGGGCTTTGGCGTACAGGCCCTTGCGGTCCCGCTCCTCGCACACCTCGATCGGGGTGGCCACGTGGACGAGGATGAAGCCGCCCTCGGGTTCGATCATTGACCGCACCTCGTGGCGCACCGACTCGTAGGGGGCGATCGGGGCGCAGATGGCGATGCCACCGTTCTTGGTGATCTCCGAGGCGACGTAGCCGATGCGGCGGATGTTGATGTCGCGGTGCTCCTTGGAGAACCCGAGCTCCGACGACAGATTCTTGCGGACCATGTCGCCGTCCAGGATGGTCACCGGGCGCCCCCCGACCTCGAGGAACTTGGTCAGCAGGACATTGGCGATGGTCGACTTGCCCGACCCCGACAGGCCGGTGAAGAAGATGGTGAAGCCCTGGCGGTGCCGGGGCGGGTAGCTGCGCCGCAGCTCGGCCGCCACGTCGGGGTAGGTGAACCACGCCGGGACATCGCGCCCCTCGGCCAGCCGCCGGCGCAGGTCGGTCCCCGAGATGTCGAGGGTGCGGGTGCCGGGGGTGATCTCGTCGACGGGCTGGTACTCATCGCGATCGGGCACGTAGACCATCATCTGGAACGGGACCATGGCGACGCCCAACTCGTCCTCGTGGGTCGCCAGGAGCTGCTGGGCGTCGTACGGGCCGTAGAAGGGCTTGCCGGTGGCGTC
>DATARN010000117.1:0-14449 GCA_036264135.1 Acidimicrobiales bacterium | reverse complement strand
AGCAATGAAGATTGCTGACGGACCCCAGGATTTTCATGGGAATCTCATCTTGTCTGGGTAAGAGCATGCGGTCACTGAATGTCCACTGATTGAGGAGAAGGCGTGCGAATTCTTGTGCTCGGCGGCGATGGCTACCTGGGCTGGCCCAGCGCTCTGCATCTGTCGGCCCGCGGCCACGACGTGGGGATCGCCGACAACTTCGTCCGCAGGTCCTACGACCTCGAGCTCGGCGTGGAGAGCCTGGTTCCCATCGCCTCTCCTACCGACCGGCTGGACACGTGGCGCGAGCTGGCCGGCAAGGACATCGCCCTGTTCCGCGGTGACCTGACCGACGCCGCCTTCACCCAGGCCATGCTCGAGGAGTTCCGGCCCGACGCCGTCGTCCATTTCGCCGAGCAGCGGTCGGCGCCGTACTCCATGATCGACCAGCGTCACGCCGTCTACACCCAGTACAACAATGTGGTCGGCACGCTGAACCTGCTGTACGCCATCGCCGACATCGACCGGGATATCCACCTCGTGAAGCTAGGGACGATGGGGGAGTACGGCACGCCCAACATCGACATCGAGGAGGGCTGGCTCGAGGTCACCCACAAGGGCCGTACCGACCGGGTGCTCTACCCGAAGCGACCCGGGTCCTTCTACCACCTCTCCAAGGTCCACGACAGCCACAACATCGAGTTCGCCTGCCGCATCTGGGGCCTGCGGGCGACCGACCTCAATCAGGGCATCGTGTACGGCCAGGAGACCGACGAGACGTCGCTCGACCCGGCGCTGGCCACCCGCTTCGACTACGACGCGGTGTTCGGCACGGTGCTCAACCGGATGGCCATCCAGGCGGTACTCGGCGAGCCGCTCACCATCTACGGCCGGGGCGGCCAGATCCGGGGCTTCATCAACATCGTCGACACGGTGGAGTGCATCCGGATCAGCTGCGAGAACCCCGCCGCCGACGGCGAGTTCCGCGTGTTCAACCAGTTCACTGAGCAGATGTCGATTCGGGAGGTCGCCGACACGGTGTGCCGGACCTACCCCGGCAAGTGCCAGGTGTCGATGATCGACAATCCCCGGGTCGAGGCGGAGGAGCACTACTACCGGGCGGCCCACACCCGGCTGCTCGACCTGGGACTGATGCCCCACCTCCTGAGCGACACCCTTCTCACGTCGATGTTCGGCATCATCGACCGCCACCGGGACCGAGTCGACCTCGACGCCATGCTGCCCTCGGTGAAATGGCCGGAGACCGGATCCCGCGCCCATCTCCTGGGATCCAGCGCCACCGACGGGCTCTCCGTCATGGGAGGCCGACTGTGAGTACCTTGCGGGTGGTGTCCTCCGAAGGGGGGACGAGCGAGGCCGAGCTGTACGACGCCCAGGAACCGCAGTTCGCCGCCGACCTCGCCGGTCGCTCCCTGCGGCCGCTGGTCGTGGTCGTCGCCGCCCTCAACGAGGAGGAGGCGATCGGCGCCGTCCTCGATCGGGTTCCTCAGGAGGTCTGCGGGCAGGCCGTCGATGTCATCGTGGTTGACGACGGCTCCACCGACACCACCACCGCGGTGGCCCGGGCCCGCGGCGTCCTGGTCTCGCAGCTGCCCTACAACCGGGGCCACGGGGTGGCGCTGCGATTGGGCTACCGGTTGGCCCGTGAGCACGGCGCCCGCTACATCGCCACGCTCGACGCCGACGGCCAGTACGACCCGGTGCAACTGCCCGACGTGGTGGCGCCACTGATGGCGGGCGAGGCGGACTTCGTCAACGGATCCCGTCGTTTGGGGGCCGCCCTCACTACCGACCGGGTGCGCAAATCCGGGGTGGTCGTGTTCGGGGCCCTCCTGACGGTGCTCACCGGCCGGCGCATCACCGATCCCGCCAGCGGCTTCCGGGCCATGCGGGCCGAGGTGACCGGGGCGGTGCCCCAGATCCAGCCGCAGTACCAGACCTCCGAGCTGCTGATCGGCGCCATCATGGGCGGATTCACCGTGGTGGAAGCGCCGGTGACGATGTACCCGCGGGCGGCGGGCACCACCAAGAAGGGTCGCAACCTCGTCTACGGCGCCCGCTTCTTCCGGGTCATCGTGGAGACGTGGTGGCGGGAACGCTCCCGTCAGGGCGTGGCGGCGTCGTCGGTGAAGATCACCGTCTGAAAGAGGACGAACTTCACCAGGAACAGCACCCCCTGGATGACGAGATAGGCGAGCGAGACGAGGGTCGTCTCGGTCGCCCGACTTTGCGTCAATGTCCCGACCAACCGGTCGGCCAGCGCGGCGGCGACGATCGACACGACCAGGCTGCCGAGGATCACCGCGCCGTACAGCACGACCTCGCGGCGGACGTGGAGCCGGCCCCGACGGCTCCAGGCCCAGTACCGGTTGAAGATGTAGTTGGGGACGGCGCCGGCGACGAAGGCGGCAACCGAGGACAGGGTGGTCCCGAGGTCGGCGGGACCGAAGCACACGACGAACGCCGCCTCGCTGCAGATGACGGCGATGACCGAGCCGATGCTGTAGCGGCCGAAGCGGATCCACAGCCGCGACGAGCGGCCCCGCCCCAGGAGTTCCCTCACGCCGGCGTCCCGAGGACGTGCAGGTCGTGCACCGCCGCGGTGCCCTGGGCGGCGATGGTGACGCGAACGGCGCTGGCGGTCACCGGATCGGAGAGTGAGGCGAGGAGGAACTTTGTCGCCTCGTTCGGACCGACCGCCCCGGGGGCGGTCAGGACCGTGTGCCATGCGCCGTCGGCTTCGAGGAGCTCGACCACCACGGAGGTCGCCGTCCCCTTCCGGCCTCCCGCCGCCCCGAGTGAGACCTGGCGTACCGTGTGGGGCGACGGCCACGACCACGTCAATGCGGCGTGGCCGTCAACGCTCGCCACGGTCGGGTACGTGCCGGCCGGGTCGCCGTCCATCTGGGGGGCTTCGGGGGCCTCGGCGACGCCGCCGGTCGCGGAGAGCCGGCTGGAGCCGACCAGGTCAACCAGGTCGGGGTGGGCGGTGCCCGGCCCGATCATTTCGAACACGGAGGCCTGGTCCTGAGCGGTGCGATACAGGCGGACCACGTCGGGGTTCGCCGCGACCGAGGGCACCAGGCAGGCGCCGTCGGGGAAGCCGGGTTGCGACAGGGCGGCGCTCAGCACGAATGCCGCGTTGTCTCGACGCAGGGCGAGCTGGGCGGCGGGGGGATCACAGGCCGAGGCGAAGGCCGTGTTGGCGGTCGGGTGCCCGGTCAGCAGGGTGGTCGTCCAGAGATAGCTGCTCTCGACGACCTCCCGGGGACGGCCCAGGGCGGCGAGGAAGTGCATGTAGGGCGAACCGGCCGGCGCCGAGCTGTATTCGCCGTAGTTGAACAGGTAGTCACGGGGGATCTGCGGGAGGAGGGCGCACAACGCCAGCGCGGCCGACGCCACGGGAACCGCCATCCCGGCGCCCGCCAGCCACCGGCGGCGGCCGGCACGGGCGGCTCGTACCACCAGCGCCAGGCAGACCCACGCCCCGAGGGCGTACCACGCCAGGATGACCGGGAGGACGAGGATGAGGCGCCGTTCGTTGATGTAGGGGAAAAGGAGCGTTTCGAGCAGATACACCGGTACGGCGACGCAGGCGGCATCGCGATAGCGCCTGACCCAGACGGCGAGACCGACTAACAGCAGGGGCGCCGCCGTCCACTGCAGGAGGGTGAAGGCGTCGCTGGCCGGCCCGTTGAGTGGGAGGGGACTGACGTTGCTCGGGATGACCGAGGCGTGAATGGCGTACAGGAAATACGTCTTGGCGTTGAAGGGCGCCAGATGGAGAACCCGCCCGATCATTCCTCCCGGGTAGGGTCCACCGATCTCGCCGGAGTAACGCGACCCGATCAGCGACGTGCCCACCGAGGCCCGGACGATCAGCAACGGCAGGGTCAAGGCGGCGGGAACGGCGGCCGCCAGCATCGCCTTGCGCCACATCCGTTTCAGGACCAGCCAGGCGACGATGCCCGCCGCCAGTCCGAGGCCCGCCTCCTTGATCCAGATGAGGCTGCTGGCCAGCAGGACCGTGGCCACTCCCGCGGCCGTCACGGTGGCGGTCTGGTGCTCCCACCGCTCGACGACGAGGAGCAGCACCATGAACAGCACGAGAAACGGCATCTCGGCCATGACCATGGTTGCGTAGGTGGCGGCCACCGGGTTGAGGGCCAGCAGGGCGAGCACGACCGCACCCAAGGCGGGGGGGATCTTCCGTCGCTCGAGGTAGATCCAGGTGAGGGGAAAAAGGGCGAGATAGCAGACCAGCGACAGCCCACGGAACGGCACCACCGCGTGGGGCCAGAGGGCGGCGAGGGGGGCGAGCAACGCGCTGTAGCCGGGGGGGTAGACCGCCACGAGGGGCGCGAACCCGTTGATCTTGGATGTCAGGCCGGCGCCCGCGGCCAGGGCGCGCGCGACCAGGATGTAGTTGGCGTCGTCATCGAACGATCCCACCCGGTAGTGGGGGGCGACGGCCAGGGCGTGGACGAGCCCGATGACACCAAGCGCGCCGACCGCCATCCACCAGCGCCGCCGACGGTCGGGCTCGGTTCGGCGGGGGGCATAGCCGGGCCCGTCGCCGTCCCGCCGCTCCCGGGCGGTGTCGGCCGGCCCAGGGCGGAGGACGGTCACTTCCGGCTCAACTTAGGAGCCGGCGGGTCCCGAGTTCACGCCCAGGGACGCTGCGGCCAGCTGCACCGTCGCCGTCAAGGGAAGGTTGGCCAGGTCGGAGCCGTCGCCCACGAACACCTCAAAGGTGCCGGCGGGAACCGACCACGTGGTCTTGGCGCTGTCCCAGATCGCCAGGTCGCCGGGCGTCAGGGAGAACTGCACCGTTTGCGACTTCTTGGGTGCCAGGTTCACCCGCACAAACCCCCGCAGCTGGCGGGGTGGCTCGCCGGCGGTCGCGGGGAAGCCGACGTAGCACTGCACCACATCGGCGCCGCTGACCGGGCCGACGTTGGTGACCGTGGCGTGAACGGTTAACACGCCGGTCGCAGCGGTGGCCTGGAGATGGGAGAACCGGAACCCCGTGTAGGAGAGGCCGTACCCGAAGCTGAAGAGTGGCGCCACGTTGTTGGCCTGGTACCAGCGGTACCCGACGTTGAGGTTGTCGGCGTACTGCACCTGGCCGTTGGTGCCGCCAAAGGTGGCTGCGGTGGCGTCGGGCATGGCCGCCGGCGTCTCCGCCTTGGGAAACGAGACCGGCAGTTTCCCGCTCGGGTTGACCCGCCCGCTCAGCACGGCAACCAGGCTGGTGCCCGCCGTCTCCCCCGGATACCAGGTTTCGAGGACCGCGGGCACGGCGTTGATCCACGGCATGAGGACGGCGGACCCGCTTTCCAGCACCACGACGGTTCGGGGATTGGCCGCGGCCACCGCCGCCACGAGGGCATTCTGGTTGCCCGGCAAGACGAGGCTGGTGCGGTCATGGCGCTCCGCCTCGACGTCGTGCACCACGACGATGGCCACCGAGACGTGTCGGGCCAGGGCGGCGGCGGAACGGACGTCGGCGCCCGGGTCGTACCGCAGGCGCGGTCCGAGGGTCGCGGCCAACGCCGCCTCGGCGGTCACCACGTTGGTCGAGGTGACGTGCATGGCGCCGAGGCCGGCCGGCATGGGCGTGCCGCCGGCGGGGCCGATCAACGCCACCGACGGCACGTGGGCGAAGTCGAGGGGCAGAAGGTTGTGGTCGTTCTTCAGGAGGACCGCACCCTCGGCGTTCGTGCGGGCCGCCACCGCCTGGTGGGCGGGGGTCGTCGCCACCCGCCCGGGGTCCAGTGGGTGCGGGCTGGCGATCAGGTCGTAGTGGAACAACACGGTCAGCAGCGGCCGGGCCAGGCCGTCGAGCTCGGATCGGGCCAGCTGGCCCTCGGATACGGCCATGGCCAGGGCCTGGGGGCTGTACAGGTGGGTGCACTTAACCTGGGATACCCCGACCGACATGGCCGCCGCCTGGTTGTAGACGGAGTCGCAATCGGAGCGCACGAAGCCGGCGAAATGCCAGTCGCCCCGGAGGATCCCGTTGATCAGGGCGGGATCCTGGCAGGCGGGGACACCATTGATCAGGTTGTAGGAGCACATCACGGCGCCGGCGTTGCCCGCCTGGGTCGCGGCTGAGAACGCCGGTAGGTAGACCTCGTGCAGCGCCCGGTCCGAGACGATGGAGTTGTCGAGCGCCGTGGCCCGGTTGGTCTCCTGGTTGTAGACCGCGAAGTGCTTGAGTACCGAGACGACCCGGTTGGCCTGGATCCCTTGGACCAGCGGCGGGGCCAGCGAGGCGGTGAGGAAGGGATCTTCGCCCAGCGTCTCGTAGGACCGGCCCCAGAGGGGAGAGCGGTCGATGTTGATGGTCGGCGACAGGGCGAGGTCGATGCCCTTGGTGGCGTCTTCGGCACCGATGACGTTGCCGTACTGGCGGGCCAGGTCAGGGTCGAAGGCGGCGGCGTCGGCGATTGGCGCAGGAAGCTGGGTCACCGCCGGGAATGGCGTCCCCTGCCGTGAGAAGAGGTCGAAGCTGTTGGCCACCCCGGCGGCACCGTCCTGCTCGGTGATCTGCGGGATGCAGAGGCTGGGAATGGCGGGGGTGTACCCCTGGTAGGGCACGGCGGGGTTCACCTGGAGGAGGTGCAGGAGGGTCGCCTCCTGCAGCGGCGTCATGGCGCGTAGCAGCTCGTCCACTCGGGTGGCCACCGGCAGGGTGGAGTCGAGCCACGGACACGGATCGCGCCCGCCGACCCGGCGAGACGTCGCCGTTGCCCCGGTCGAGTCGGCGGCATCCTTGGCGCGTACCACAATGGGATCGGCCACCAGGACCACCAGTCCCAGGGTGACCAAGGCGACCAGAAGGGCCAGGTAATGGCGCCAACCGAGCCTCCGTCTCGATCCCATCGTGCCCACGCGCTCAGTATGGCGGTGAGTTGATCTGTCGTGGGCTCAGGTCGATACGATCGTCTCAGGGTAGGATCGTTCGCTCAACCTCTGGCCCCATCGTCTAGAGGCCTAGGACACCACCCTCTCAAGGTGGCGACACGGGTTCGAATCCCGTTGGGGCTGCTCACCGGAGGCCCCGCCAGAGGCCATCCTTGGAGCCGTTCCCCGCCCCTTGGTGCGGCTCCCCAAGCGCAACCGTCAGCAAACTGTCAGCAAAAGCGCCAGATGATCAGGAGGGCCTGCTGGATACTCTGTCGGCAGGATTAACGCCTTCGATAACAGCATCGGCGCCGACGCTCTAAATTTGTTCAATACTACAGCCGGGAAATCGACGACGACCCATTTTACGTGTTGATCACATGACCACCACTGGCAGTGTTCCCATCGACTACCACCAGTTCGGGGTGGCCGATTTCGCGGTTACGCGGTTCCCCAGCGCGGTTGGTCCGATGGGACTGGTGTCGGTCGCCGTCGGTGGCGCCGTCATCTACACCGGCATTGCGGCCGGCTTCGTCAGCGTCTCTGTTGACGTGCGCAGCGAGCCACCTGTCGTCGTCGACGACCCATGGGAAGAGATCATCGAGGTCAGCCTCGATGAGGCACCCATTCCGGTAGACCCCAGAGCGTCGATACTGGGGGGAATCCGAGGTAGTGACCGGCGTGCCTTCAGGATCGTCGGGTTACTCTCCGGGGTCGAGGGTTTCCCGGTATTGAACCCCGCCGGGGGACCCTGCCGCCTGCGTGTCCATGCCCGCGGACGTGACCGCAACTGGGACGGGGTCGACAAAGAACCTCGTGAGGAGTACCTGCTGGTGGCATGGCCCGCCCCACTGTCCGACGAAGTGATCCACAAACCCCTCCTCGGGATCTTCCAGGCGATGCAGGAGTTGTAACTATTCGACCAGCGCTGGACACCGACGCCCGTCGCTAAGCCCGCGATCATGGAACAGACCTCTCACGCGACTTAGCCGGTTATGTCGCTTTCCTCCCGGGAACCCGTATCAGGAGCGTCCCGGGTCTATGTTTGACGTTGTGTCTGTATTCTGCCTTCTCAGGGAGGTTCTGATGCCCCGCCAACGCGCTGGGATTGTCTTTTCGCGTTTCAAACCCTCATCTATCCGATGGCCCTCCGGTTGGCCGACAACACTCCAAGCGTCCACATGTTCGGTGGCCCGAGCGTGGAAACTGGCGTAACCACAACATAACCCGGATTCGTCGGACTCGCGTCAATGGCGCGCCGGTCACGACAGGCAGCCTCGGCACGGCTGGCGCGCGACCCGAACTTGTGTGCGACTGTCCAAAGGTCAATTGTATTCCTCGGGTGCACGTCACCTTTTTCTCACCACTTCCTTGCCGAATGGAGCTAACGACATGCCGATAATCTTGAAGTTTTCCCGAGTCCAGGCGGGGGATGCCAACAACGGTGGGAAGCCCGTCAGCACAACCCAAATGACGCTGAGCACCACCCGGACCCGTTCCCGGTGGCCTTCCTTCGGCGACGAGCGCGCGGCCACGGTGTGACGATGGGTGCAGGTCGGGGCGGCGCCGTTGCGGTGACCGGTGCGGCCACCATATTCGGTGGCAAGGCTTTCGATTCGAGATGACCCAGGAGGCCTCGCCGGTTCAGCCGAGCGAGCTCGGGCCCGTCTCCGCCACCACCCGCCGGGCACGGACGATGGGGATGAAACCGGCTAGAGTCCCGGCTGGGGCTCATGGGGCCGCCCCCTCGGGCGGACAGCGGAGGAAGGCCATGGACGAGACGACGTCTGGGGTACGGGCCGGCCAGTGGGCCAGGCCGTGGAAGCGGAGCGCCAGCCGAGTCATGGCCCTCGTCATGGCCTTGGCGGTCGCCGCGACCACCGTTGGAGTGGCCATGCCCGGCGCTTGGGCGCCAGCCGCCTGGGGACAGCCCACCGAGGCCCTCACCCTGGCCGAGTCGTTTGCGGTTTCGTCCGTCCCGGTGGGCGGCACCACCACCCTGACTTTCACCGTCGCCCAGACCTACCCCGAGACCCTGTACGGGGTCAGTTTCACCGACGACCTGCCCCCTGGTCTGCAATTCCAACCGGCTAGTGCGGTCTCGGGCTGCGCTGGCAGCCTGATGGCCACCGCATCGTCGGTGTCCCTGTCTGTTGATGGGAATCTGAATCTCATAACCGAGTGCCAGATCTCCGTGACCGTTGTCGGCGTCGCCGCGGGCAGCCAGGTCAACACCACGTCGCCCATCACGTCGGCCGGCACCGCCCCTGGGGCGGCCGCCTCCGCCACGTTGCTGGTCGTCGCCCCGCCGACGCTGTCCGAGTCCTTCGACCCGTCCTCGGTGGCCGTGAACGGAACGTCGACGCTGACCTTTACGCTGACCAATCCCAACGACTCGCTGATAACCGGGGTCGGGTTCAGCGACACCTTCCCCGTAGGGTTGGTGGTGGCCGCCGTTCCCAACCTCATGTTTTCCGGCAGCGCTAACTGCAACCCGCCGGCAGGCGCCAACCCTGGCTCAACCATGCTCACTTTTCCGGCCACGATCCTAGACGCCGGCGACAGTTGCACCTTCTCGGTCAACGTCACCGCCGTGACGCCGGGCAACCTGGTCAACACCACCACTCCGGTGACCTCTGAGGAGGGCGGCAACGGGGCCGCGGCCACCGCCACGTTGATGGTGTCCCGGGTGCCGACGGCGACCACGATCAAGGTGTCATCGGCGAATCCCGGCTTTGGGCAGCCGGTGACCTTTACCGCCACGGTAAAGCCCACCGGGCCCAACGGCGGCGGGGTCAACCCGACGGGGACGGTGAGCTTCTACCTGAACGGGAGTTCGACGCCCATTGCCGTGGTGCCGTTGTCGGCGAAGGGGACCGCCACCTTCTCCACCACCGGCCTGGCGGCGCGGATGGAAACCGTTACTGCCGCCTACAGCGGTGACGCCAACTTCCTGCCGTCGTCGTCGAGTACCGGGGCGACCACGACCGTGACCTGTACACAAACGATCACCGGCACCCACGCCGCATTGGTGTTGGCGCACGGCTCCACGTGTGTGCTCGACGCCACCATCTCCGGGTCGATCATCGTGCCCAGTGGTGCCGCACTGGACCTGGAGAACTCCACCGTGCAGGGAGCGGTGAGCGCCACTTCGGGGACCACCGGTTTGCGGATGTGCGGCAGTTCCGCCAGTTCGGTGACGGTGGAGAACTCGACCGGCTTCGTCGTGATCGGCGACCCGGCCGACGGGTGCGGCACCAATGTGCTGAACGGCTCACTCACCTTGATTGACAACAGTGGCGGCGTCCAGGCCATCGGTAACTTCGTGGCCGGGGCGGTCACCGCAATCAACAACACCGGCGCCGGCCCCTTCCCCGACGACACTGCGCCCAACATCTCGGGCAACGGCCGCTAGCTCCGAGTCACTCCCCAGGTCCTCAGGGCGGCAGGGCTTCCCCGCCCGGGGACCCGTTCCCTGGGCCGTGGAGAACTCGTTCAAGACGCCACCATGACCGCGACGGCCACCGCCGGGGTGGTGGTGAGCGCGAGCGTCAGGTGGGTGAAGGTTTCGATGACCAGCACCACCCGCGTGATGTTGCCGAGGCTGACTCGGCGGATGAGCCACCCGTAACCGAAGGTGGCCGCGAGACCGCCCACGGCGGTGGCGGTGGCGGTGGTGAGGACACCGAAACCGATAGCGCCGAGGTGGAGGCGCAAACCCACCGGCAGCCGTCAGTCACGTCCACGCCATTGACCACGAGCCGATCGATCTCGGCGTCGATAACGACGGCGACGAGGCGGGCGTGCGAGATCCGTGCCCCCATAAGGTCAACGTCGCAAAACGTTGCCCGCTGCGGGTCTACGCCCCAGAGACTGCGTCGCTCAGGTCCGTGAACTCGAACGCTTCGGCCATCCGCCCATGATCGCGCCGGCGCCCTCGAACCTCCCGGCGCGTCCCAAGCGCCGATTTATGGGCGAGTCGGTGAAGAGGCTGTCGGGCTCGGTACTACTTGTCCTGTGGATAGCAGCTGAGTTCTTTGACCAGGAACGGCGGGGAATTGTTGAACGGAGTGGGCCGATGAGCTTGACTCTTCCCCTTGGGGAGGCCGCACACTCGAAGTGTCGGGCCGTCGGGCTCGACGACGAGGGAGTATGAGCCGTGGAAGAAGTCAGCATTGGCGAGTTCTCACGGCGGTCGCGTCTGTCGGTGAAGGCACTGCGCCTCTACGACGAGCTTGGCGTGCTGGTTCCCGCCCGTGTCGAGGAAGCCTCCGGCTATCGGTACTACAACGTGGCGCAGCTCGAAGGAGCCCGCCTGGTCGCCATGTTGCGCCAGCTCGACTTGCCGCTTGACGCGATCAGGGAACTGCTCGCATGCGATCCGGTTGACGCCGCCGCGCGGATCGCGGCGCACTGGCGGCAGGTCGAGGCGCTCCACGACGCCCGCCGCGAGCTGGCCGACTACGTCGTAAACCGACTGAGTGGAAAGAGGTCCGTCATGTACGAAGTCGCGACAAGGGAGATACCCGAGCGGAGCTTGCTGTGCGTGAAGCGCAATGTCGACGAGCAGGCAGCGTGGGCGCTGGGCAAGGAGTTCATCGCGCTCCTGCGGGAGCGACCGCTGCCGAAGATGGAGGGCCGTGCGGGCGCGATGTTCACCATCTACTGGGGTGAAGTGAGCGCCGACAGCGACGGCCCGGTCGAGTGGTGCAAGCCGGTCCCTCCGGAAAAGGCGGAGGCGCTGGCATCGCAGTATCCGGAGTTGAGCTTGCGGACCGAACCCGCCCATCGCGAGGCCTACGTCGCGCTCCCGAACGACGCGCTACCGGCGGGCCCGGGCGGGAACCGAAGCCCGCAATGGCAGCTCGCGTCGGAGGCTTTACACGCCTGGGCCGACGAGCGTTGGATCGACCCGGAAAGCCTCGCCCTCAAGCCTGAGGATCTCGGTGTGCGAATTACCTACCTGGCGAGCGAGCCGGTCACGGAGACCAGCGCCCCCTACTGCGACATCGCGGTGCCGTTCGCCTGAGGCGCAGGCGAGCACGGAGCTTGTCCAAGCTGGCCAAGTTCGTGGTCAAAAAGGGGGTCGTCGACGACATCTCCCCTGACGGTCAGCGGGTCCTGCAGCGGAAGGAGGAGTGTCCTTCCAAGTGATGACCTTCAAGGCCTCCACCGACTCCGACGACGAGGCCAAGAACACCCGAATGCTGGAGCTGCACGACCTGTCCGAGGGATGGCCCGGCCCAAGGCGGCCTCCCGGCGGCGATCGTCTCGGTGGACGAGTTCGGCCGCTCAATCTGCTGCCGCGGCCTGGGAAGCAGTGTCCATACCACAGGTTCGGCGTCACTCTTCGCCGGAGAACCGCTCCCAAGCCGATTGCCGAGCCATGCCGAGGGCTTGCCCGATCGCGGCCCACGTGGCCCCAAGCTGGCGAGCCTTCCGGACGTAGTGCGTAAGCGTGTACTCGGCCTGATTCCCGGCTTGAGCCACCCGCGGCAAGCTCGCGAGGACCGCTTCGAGCCCAGCCTCGGCTTCCCAGGGCGCAATCCGCTGGACCGGCGCTGACCTGTTCGATTTCGGCTTGCTGGCGATGAGCTGGTTTGCCAGCGCCACACACTCATCACAGATGTACACCCCCGGTCCCGCGACCAGCGTCCCTACATCGGTGTACGCCTTCAAGCAGAACGAGCACGACGCAGGTTGTTCCGTAACTGTCATAGGTCTCCTCCCTTTGTCAGGGGTGACCTTACAGAGTCAGGCATCTCCTGACAAGTTTTGATCGCAAGGGACGCCGCAGAACGGCAGGCTGCTGGAGCCGAAGATCCACGCCGGCGCCGCTTAATCACATTTCGTTGACGTCCCCGGGCCAGCACGATTCCGACCCGACCGCAGAGCTCGGAATCACTCGGCGTCGTTCTACGGACACGTCAGTGCGCGCGGGGCGGACTGGCACGGCTCAACCCGCCTGCCGCGCCGGTTAGTGGGCGGTTGGACCGTAACGCGCATGATAGTTGTCCGGGTCGGTGATGTTGCGATGACCCGGTCGACGGCCGACTGGGAGACGCCGGCTTGGTCGAATTTGCGCGAACCGGGGATGGAGGCCGAGATCGCCGACATCGGCCTTGATGGCCCTTGCGGGTCGCCCACGGTGATGGACTGAGACGATGCGGTATGACGCAAAACCCTGAACGCCCGCAGCAGTCGCGGCTCCATCACCTCGGGCTGTCCGTCGCGGACTTGGACAGGAGTACCGCGTGGTACAGCGAGGTGCTCGGAGCGATCGTCATCCGTGAACCGTACGCGGGCGAGCGTGCGTCGTTCTCCGGCCGCATGGCCATTGTCTCGCTGGGAGTCTTGTCCTCGATCTTTTCGAGCACGCCGCCAATCGAGGCGAGCTGTTCGATCCCACACACGGGACTCGACCACCTCGGCCTCATTGCGAAGTCGTATGAGCAACTCGACGCGTGGGCGCGATGGCTGGATGCCAACGGGGTTCGCAGATCGAAGATCCGAGAAGCGGGCGGGATCGGGTCGATCTTTTGACTTCGTCGATCCAGACGGCATCCAGCTTGAGTTCCCCTTCCGTGATCAGGCGAAGATCTCCGCGATGATTGCGACCCGGTCGGCCCAGACACGCCCAACAGGATGAGACGCCAGGAAACGCCTCTCCCTGGGCGGCCGGGCGGGTCCTGCTCGGCCGGGAGCGCTCCGAAACCGAAGTCGCACGCAAGTGGTATCTACCTGATTCCGCGCGCGGCCCGGCCAACGTCCGGCTCCCGGCGGTCGGGGACGCGTGAACGTGCCGACGGTTGGCGCGAATAGCGGGCGCCCTGATCGCCCTCCCGAGGGTCATGCCTCGAGGTCGGCAAGGAGCTTGGCGCGGTGGTCCTCGGGCGCAGCGACCTCGGCTCGGAGCTGCTTCAAGTCGCGATTGACCCGCGCCAATTTTGGCCTTCGCCGCTGCCGATGGTCCCGGGGTGCTGTCGCGCTGCGGTACCAACGGGCCTGGGCGCGAGGGAGATCTTGATCCGTCCGAGCGTCGACGTCGGAATCCGGCGCGACAATGAAACGCCGAACGGGCCGACCCGCCGCCGACCGCTCAGTACGCATCGATAAGGTCATCGGCGTGAACGACGGTTTGGCGGTGACGACTCGCACGCTGACAAAGCGCTTTGGCCAGCAGGTGGCCGTCAGCGGGATCGACCTGGGGATCCCGACCGGCACGGTGTGCGGGTTCGTCGGCCCGAACGGTGCCGGCAAGACGACCACCATTCGCATGCTGCTCGGCCTCATCCGCCCCACCTCGGGCACGGGGACCGTCCTTGGCCATCCTTTGACCGATCCCGCCGCCTACCTCGGGAGTGTTGGCGCCCTCATCGAGGTGACGTGTGTCTGACTCTTCCGCGGGTCGGCGCCCGGTAATTAACCAAGTCATGGCCGGTTTTCCTCGGATTGGGTTTTGTTCCGGCGATGATATTCGAGTCGTTTTTGGACGGCTCGGGCGAGGCCTTGCCGGCGGGCCTCACGGATCTGTTCTCCT
>DATARN010000095.1:0-5046 GCA_036264135.1 Acidimicrobiales bacterium | reverse complement strand
TGTTCTCCGCCAGATCGGTTACGACGAGCGGATCCACAAGCAAGAGAGCCTGGCCCGAATGGAGGCGGCATGATCGAAGTCGGCTACACCTTGATGTGCGAGCAGTCCGGTCCCAAGCAGCTGGTGGCCGACGCCGTCCGCACCGAGCGGGCGGGGTTCCCGTTCGCCGTCATCAGCGACCACTATTTCCCGTGGCTGGAGGAGCAGGGCCACTCGCCCTACGCCTGGTCAGTCCTCGGCGCCGCCGCCCAGGCGACGGAACGCATCGAGTTCATGACCTACGTCACCTGCCCGATCAAGCGGTACCACCCGGCGGTCGTGGCCCAGAAGGCGTCGACCGTCCAGCTCCTGTCCGACGGTCGCTTCAGCCTCGGGCTGGGGGCGGGCGAGAACCTGAACGAGCACGTGACCGGGGGTGGCTGGCCGCCGGCAAACACCCGGCACGAGCGCCTCTCGGAGGCGGTCGACATCATCCGGGCCCTGCTGGGGGGCGACACGGTCAACCACCACGGCCGCCATTACCACGTCGATTCGGCCAAGCTGTGGGATCGGCACGAGACGCCGATTCCCATCGGAGTGGCCGTTTCCGGACCGCAGTCGTGCCGCCTGGCTGGCGCCAAAGCCGACTTCATGGTCGCCGTCGAGCCGAAGCCCGAGTTGGGCCACGCCTTCGACGGCGCCGGCGGGCGGGGCAAGCCCCGGGTGGGGCAGCTCCCGGTCTGCTACGACCAGGACCGCGACGCCGCCATCAAGCGGGCTCACGACCAGTTCCGCTGGTTCGGCGGTGGCTGGAAGGTCAACGCCGAGCTACCCGGCTCGGCCGCCTTCGCCGCCGCCTCGCAGTTCACCCGCCCCGAGGACGTGGCCCAGGCCATTCCTTGCGGTGCCGACGTCAACGCCGTCATGGACGCGATCCAGCCCTTCATCGCCGCCGGCTTCACCCACGTGGCGCTGGTGCAGGTGGGCGGCGACACCCAGGCGGAGTTCGTGGAGTGGGCGGCAAGCGAGCTGCTGCCCGAGTTGAAGAAACCCCGGCCGGTTGCGCCTTAGCTCAGCCGCTCGACCACGTAGTCGACGCAGTGGGTGAGCGCCTCCACGTCGGCGGGGTCGACGTTGGGGAACATCGCGACTCGCAGCTGGTTGCGCCCCAGCTTGCGGTACGACTCGGTGTCGACGATGCCGTTGGCCCGCAGGGCGGCGCACACCGCCTTGTCGGAGACCGACGGGTCGAGGTCGACGGTCCCCACTACCAGGCTGCGCTCATCCGGCTTGGCCACAAATGGTGACGCAAAGGACGACTCCTCGGCCCACTGGTACAGCGTCGCCGCCGAGTGGGCACAACGAGCGGTGCACCACTCCAGGCCCCCTTTTCCCACCATCCAGCCAACCTGGTCGGCCAGCAGCCACAACGTGGCCAGCGCCGGCGTGTTGTACGTCTGGTTGAGCTGGCTGTTGTCCATGGCGATCTCGAGGTCGAGCGACGCCGGCACCCAGCGGCCGCCGGCGGAGATGCGACGCATGCGGTCGAGGGCGGCGGGGGAGAGGAGAGCCACCCACAGTCCGCCGTCGGAGCCGAAGCACTTCTGGGGCGAGAAGTAGTAGGCGTCGACTTGGGTGGGGTCGAGGTCGAGGCCTCCGGCGCCGGAGGTGGCGTCCACCGCCACTAGGGCGTCGGCGTCCACGCCCGGCGGGCGCTGCACCGGCATCATGACCCCCGTGGACGTCTCGTTGTGGGTGAGGGCGTAGAGGTCCACCCCGTCCACCGCTTGGGGTGCCGGGTGGGTCCCGGGCGGCGACTCGACGAACGACGGGGCGTCGAGGTGGGGCGCCGCGGTGGCCGCGGCCGCGAACTTGGCCGAGAACTCCCCGAAGACCAGGTGCTGGCTGCGGTGGTCGATCAGGCAGAACGTGGCGATGTCCCAGAAGGCGGTGGCGCCGCCGTTGCCCAGGGCGACCTGGTAGCCGTCGGGGAGGGAGAACAGCTCGGTCAGGCCGTCGCGGATGCGGCCCACCACCGAGCGCACCGGCGCCTGGCGGTGGCTCGTGCCCAGGTAGGACCGGCCGGTCTCGGCCAGCCCCTCGACGGCGGCGGGGCGGACCTTGGAGGGCCCGCAGCCAAAGCGCCCGTCGGCGGGAAGGAGGTCGGCGGGGATACGGATATCGGTCGGAGCGGTACTGGCCACTGTGCCAGCATGGCAGCAATGAACCGCGTATCGAACCGAGTATCGGCCGTCACCGAGTCGGCCACCCTGGCGATCGACGCCAAGGCCAAGGCGCTGAAGGCCGCGGGCGAGCCGGTGATCGGCTTCGGGGCGGGCGAGCCCGACTTCCCGACGCCTGCCCACATCGTGGAGGCGGCGGTCGCCGCCTGCCGGGACCCCAAGAACCACAAGTACACGCCGGCGGCGGGGCTCCCGGAACTGCGAAGTGCGGTGGCGGCCAAGACCAGCCGGGACTCGGGTTGGGACGCCATCGGGGCCAACCAGGTGCTGATCACCAACGGCGGCAAGCACGCCGTGGAGACGGCCTTCGCGGTGGCCGTCGATCCCGGTGACGAGGTGATCCTCCCGACGCCCTATTGGACGACGTATCCCGAGGCCATCCGCCTGGCCGGCGGCGTCCCCGTCCTGGTCGAGACGACCGCCGAGACCGGCTTCAAGGTCAGCGTCGACCGGCTGGAAGCGGCCCGCACCCCGAAGACCAAGCTGCTGGTCTTCGTGTCGCCGTCCAACCCGACCGGCGCGGTCTACACGCCGGCGGAGACCCGGGAGATCGCCCAGTGGGCCCTCGATACCGGTGTGTGGGTCATGACCGACGAGATCTACGAGCACCTGGTGTACGGATCGGCCCGATTCTCCTCCATCGCCACGGCCGTGCCGGGCGTCGCCGACCAGACCCTGGTGGTCAACGGCGTGGCCAAGACCTACGCCATGACCGGCTGGCGGGTCGGGTGGCTGCTCGGGCCGGCGGACGTCATCGCCGCCGCCGTCAACCTCCAGTCGCACACCACCTCCAACGTGTGCAACGTGGCCCAGCGAGCGGCGCTGGAGGCGGTGACCGGTGACCTGTCGGCCGTCGAGACCATGCGGGCTGTCTACGATCGCCGCCGGCAGCTCATGGTCTCCCTGCTGCAGGACATGCCCGGCGTCGTCTGCCCGGAGCCGGAGGGCGCGTTCTACGCCTTCCCCAGCTTCGAGGGCGTTCTCGGGCGCCGCATCCGGGGGCGGACGCCGGCCACCACGCTCGACCTGGCTGCCCTTTTCCTCGACGAGGCCAAGGTGGCCATCGTGCCCGGTGAGGCGTTCGGCGCCCCCGGATACGCCCGCTTCTCCTACGCCCTGGGCGACGACGACCTGGTCGAAGGGGTGTCGAGGGTGGGAAAATTGCTGGTGGAGGCCGACTAGCGCCGCGTGGTACCGAGCCGGCCGTGGCCGGCCCGGCCGTGGCGGTCGGCGAGTGGGGAAGTGGCCGCTAGCCTGAGCGTGTCGGGCCGCCGTAGCGGCCGCGGGCGGGGAAAGTGGCCGCTAGCCCACCGCCCTGAGAAAGGATCACCCCATGGCACGCGTCCTGGTAACCGAGCAGATCGCCGAGCGGGGCCTCGATACCCTCCGCACCGCCGGCCACGACGTCGACGTCCGCCTCGGGCTGTCTCCCGCCGAGTTGCTGGAAACCATTCCGGGCGCCCAGGCGCTCATCATCCGCTCCGAGACCAAGGTCACCCCGGCGGTGATCGCGGCGGGCCGGGACCTCGTCGTCGTCGGACGGGCGGGCATCGGACTCGACAACGTCGACGTTGCCGCCGCCACCCGTCGCGGCGTCATGGTGGTCAACGCCCCCCGGTCCAACATCCTCTCGGCGGCCGAGCACACCGTCGCCCTGCTGCTGGCCCAAGCCCGCAACATCCCCCAGGCCAACGCCGCCCTCAAGGCGGGGCGGTGGGAGCGCTCCCGCTGGGAGGGCGTCGAGGTCCACGGCAAGACCCTCGGCATTGTGGGCCTCGGCCGGGTCGGCGCCTTGGTGGCCCAGCGGGCCCACGCCTTCGGGATGCGGCTCGTGGCCTACGACCCCTACGTCGCCCCGGAGCGGGCCAAGCAGATGGGCGTGGAGCTCATGGCCCTCGAGGACGTGGTCCGTGAGGCCGACTTCCTGACCGTCCACCTGCCCAAGACGCCCGAAACCATGGGCCTGATCGGCGCCGACCTCCTCGCCGCCGCCAAGCCGGAGCTGCGCATCGTGAACACCGCCCGGGGCGGAATCGTCGACGAGGCGGCACTGGCCGCCGCGGTGGCCGCGGGCACCATCGCCGGGGCCGCCCTCGACGTGTTCGCCACCGAGCCCACCACCGAGTCGCCCCTGTTCGACCTGCCCACGGTGGTGGTGACGCCCCACCTCGGCGCCAGCACCAAGGAGGCCCAGGACAAGGCCGGCGTCAGCATCGCCGAGCAGGTCGAGCTGGCCCTGGCCGGCGAGTTCGTGCCCTTCGCGGTCAACATCGGCGCCGCCGAGGCGTCGGAAACGGTTCGCCCCTACCTGCCGCTCGCCGAGCGGCTGGGCCGGTTGTTCGGCTCTCTCGCCGGCGAACTGGCCCCGGTTCTGGAGATCGAGTACCAGGGGCAACTCGCCGACTACGACACCCGGATCCTGACCCTGGCGGTGCTGAAGGGGCTGTTCCACGCCGCCACCGACGAACCGGTCTCGTTCGTCAACGCCCCCCAACTGGCCGAGGAGCGGGGCCTGTCAGTGCGGGCCACGACCGCCTCGGGGGCGCTCGACTACGTCAACCTGATCACTCTCCGGGGGGGCAGCCACGCCCTGGCCGGGACGCTCTTCGGGTTGCGGGCCGAGCCCAAGATCGTCATGGTCGACGACCACGACATCGAGTTGCCCATCGCCAAGTCGATGCTGGTCATCCGCAACGACGACCGCGTCGGCATGGTCGCCGTGGTTGCCGAGATTCTCCGCGACGCCGACATGAACATCGTCGACCTGAAGCTCGGCCGCAGCCGGGCCGGGGGTACCGCCATGATGGCCTTCTCCTTCGACCAG
>DATARN010000088.1:0-33870 GCA_036264135.1 Acidimicrobiales bacterium | reverse complement strand
GGCGCCCGGCGCGGTTCTCGGCGATCCATTCGTTGGCGAAGGTGCCGTCCTGAATCTCGGTGAGGATCTGCTTCATCTCCGCCTTGACGGCATCGTTGATGACCCTCGGGCCGCGGGTCAGGTCCCCGTACTCGGCGGTGTCGGAAATGGAGAACCGCATGCCGGCGATCCCGTTCTCGTACATGAGGTCGACGATGAGCTTCACCTCGTGCAGGCACTCGAAGTACGCCGACTCGGGCTGGTACCCGGCGGCGACCAGGGTCTCGAACCCCGCCATGATCAACGACGTCAGGCCGCCGCAGAGGACGACCTGCTCGCCGAAGAGGTCGGTCTCGGTCTCCTCGTCGAAGGTGGTGTCGAGCACGCCGGCGCGGGTCGACCCGATGGCGTTGGCGTAGGAGAGGGCCAGGTCGCGGGCCTTGCCGCTGGCGTCCTGGGCCACCGCGATCAGCGAGGGCACCCCGCCGCCGCCTTCGAACGTCCGCCGGACCAGGTGGCCCGGCCCCTTGGGTGCGACCATGGCCACGTCGACGCCGGCCGGCGGCCGGATGAGGCCGAAGCGGATGTTGAAGCCGTGGGCGAACAGCAGGGCGTCGCCCGGGCGCAAGCTGGGCTCGATGGCGGCTTCGTAGGTCGCCTGCTGCTCGGTGTCGGGGGTCAGCATCATGATGACGTCGGCCTCGTCGGCGGCCTGGGCGATGGAGGTGACCCGCAAGCCCGCCGCCTCCGCCTTGGCCCGTGACGAGGACCCGTCTCGCAGCCCGACGCGCACGTCGACGCCGGAGTCCCGCAGGTTGAGGGCGTGGGCGTGGCCCTGGGAGCCGTAGCCCATGACCGCCACCTTGCGGCCGGCGATGAGGCCGGAATCGGCGTCCTTCTCGTAATAGACCTTGGCCATGTCAGCTCACCTTTCCGAGTGCCATCCGCGGCCGGGGCGCGGTCTTCTCGAGTTTGGGCAGCGCCACCCGGCCGGTGCGCTGCAGTTCGGTGATCCCGAAGGGTCGCATGAGGTCCTCGAAGTCGTCCAGCTTGGCCGGGGTGTCGGCCAGCATGAGGGTGAGGGTTTCGTGGCCCACGTCGACGATCTTGCCACCGAGCACCTGGAGGAGCTCGATGACCTGGCCCCGCTCGCTGGCGTCGGCCTTGACGGTGAGCAGCAGCAGCTCCCGCTCGACGGAGTCGTCGGGGGCCAGTTCGGTGATCTTCACCACGTTGATGAGCTTGAACAGCTGCTTGACGATCTGTTCGACCGACGTCTGCTCGGCGTCGACGACGACGGTGATGCGACTGAAGCGCTCGTCGTCGGTCGGCGCCACCGCCAGCGAGAAGATGTTGTAGCCCCGGCGGGCGAACATGCCCGACACCCGGGCCAACACGCCGAACTTGTTCTCCACCAGCACCGAGAGGGTGTGGTGGCGGGCGGGTGGGGTGGCGGCCACTACTGGACCACCCGCGGGCCGGCGTGCTGGGTCGGATGGACGACGACGTCGCTGTTGGAGGCGCCGGCGGGAACCATCGGGAAGACCTTCTCGCGGGCGTCGGTGCGGAAGTCGATGACCACCGGGCGGTCGTCGATCTCGTTGGCCTTGTCGATGGTCGGCTGCACCTCCTCGGGGCTTTCCACCCGGAAGGCGATGCAGCCCATGGCCTCGGCCCACTTCACGTAGTCGGGCAGGTCGGGCGAGAGGTACACCTCGGAGTAGCGCTCGTCGTAGAACATTTCCTGCCATTGCCGGACCATGCCGAGGTAGGCGTTGTTCAAGATGGCCACCTTGATGGGGATGCGCTCGCTGGAGGCGGTGACCAGTTCCTGGGCGGTCATCTGGAAGCAGCCGTCGCCGTCGACTGCCCACACCATCTTGTCGGGGCGCCCGACTTTGGCGCCGATGGCGGCGGGGACGGCGAAGCCCATGGTGCCCAGGCCGCCGGAGTTGACCCAGGTGTAGGGGTGCTCGAAGCGCCAGTACTGGCTGGCCCACATCTGGTGCTGGCCGACTCCCGACACCACGATGGTGTCGTCCGGCGTCGAGTCGCGGAGCGTCTCCAGCACCTGCTGGGGCTTGAGCAGGTCGCCGTCTTCCCAGGAGTCGTAGTGGAGCGGGTACCTGGCCTGCCAGTCCTTGATCTGGTTGTTCCAGGGTGCTCGGTCGGGCGCCTCGGTGGTGAGGGCTCGCACCTCGCGGACGAGTTGTTCGATCACCAGGCGGGCGTCGCCCACGATGGGCACGTCGGCGCGGCGTATTTTTCCCAGCTCGGCGGGGTCGATGTCGACGTGGATGATCTTGGCGTCGGGTGCGAAGGCCCCGACCTTGCCGGTGACCCGGTCGTCGAAACGGCTCCCGAGGGCGATGAGCAGGTCGGCCTCCTGCATGGCGGTGATGGCGGTGTAGTTGCCGTGCATCCCCGGCATGCCCAGGCACAGCGGATGGCTGTCGGGGAAGGCGCCCCGGGCCATGAGGGTGGTGACCACGTGAATGCCGGTCAGCTCGGCCAGCTCTTTCAGCTCGGCGGCGGCGTGGCTGTTGAGGATGCCGCCGCCGGCGTAGATGACCGGGCGGCGGCTCTCGGCGATGAGGCGGGCCGCCTCCTTGATCATGCGGGGGTGGCCCTTGGTCGTCGGGCGGTAGCCGGGTAAGGAGAGGGCGACCTCCTCGTCGGTCGGCCAATACCAGTCGGTGGCCGCCATGAGGACGTCCTTGGGCAGGTCGACCAGCACCGGCCCGGGGCGGCCGGTGGTGGCGATGTGGAACGCCTGGCGGACGGACATGGCGATGTCGTCGGCGTTCATGACCAGGTCGTTGTGCTTGGTGACCGAACGGGTGATGCCGACGGTGTCGCACTCCTGGAAACCGTCGGTGCCGATCATCGACCGGGCGACCTGGCCGGTGATGACCACGATCGGCACGGAGTCCATGTAGGCGTCGCACAGCGGGGTCACGATGTTGGTCGCCGCCGGGCCGCTGGTCACGATGGCGACTCCCGGCCGGCCGGTCACGTGGGCGTAGCCCTCGGCCATGTGGCCGGCGCCCTGCTCGTGGCGGACCAGGATGTGGCGGATCGGCGAGTCGATGATCGGGTCGTAGGCGGGCAGGATGGCCCCGCCGGGGAGACCGAAGCACACTTCGGTTCCCTCCATCTCGAGGCTTTTGATGAGGGCTTGCGCCCCGGTGAGTTTCATCGGTCCTTCCCTTGGTTCTTCTCGGCTGGAGATCGGCTGGGCATCGGCTGGAGGTCGGTTGGAGGTCGGCTGGCTCGGCGGGCGCACCGAGGGGTGAAAATGAAACGACCTCCCGGCTGGGAGGTCGTGCGCACGCGTGAGGTTGCCGCGTGCGTCAGGTCAGAAGTACGAGTTCCCGCGCCGCGGCAGTCACCATCACGGAGAACAGTCTGGCACTGCGGGGGTGGTTGTGCAACCTCGGTCGAGCGCCGCTTACGGCTCGGTGATGGCGCCCCGCTCGGCGCCGGTCACCAGCCGGGCGTACTTGGCCAGGACCCCGGTGGTGTACCGGGGCTGGGGCAACTTCCAGTCGGCGCGCCGGCGGGCCAGGGTGGACTCGTCGACGAGCATGTCGACCCGGCGGCGGGGAATGTCGATCACCACACGGTCCCCGTCGGCCACGAAGGCGATGGGGCCGCCGTCCACCGCCTCCGGCGCCACGTGGCCGATGCACAGGCCGTGGGTGCCCCCCGAGAAGCGGCCGTCGGTCAACAGGGCGCAGTCGGCGCCCCGCCCCGCCCCCTTCATGGCGCCGGTCACGGCCAGCATCTCCCGCATGCCCGGGCCCCCCTTGGGACCTTCGTAACGGATGACGACGACCGTGCCCGGCTCGATGCGCCCGGCGAGGATGGCCTCCATGGCGCCGTCCTCCCCGTCGAAGACCCGTGCCGTGCCCTCGAACCGGTCGGTGTCGATGCCCGCCACCTTCACCACCGAGCCTTCCGGGGCCAGGGAGCCCCGGAGGATGGCGATCCCCCCGGCGGAGTGAATGGGGCGGTCCAGCGGGTGCACCACGTCGCCGTCGGGGCCGGGAGGGTCGAGGGCGGCCAGGTTCTCGGCCATGGTCCGGCCGGTGACGGTGAGGCAGTCGCCGTGGAGCAGGCCGGCCTCGAGAAGCTCCCGCATGATGACGGGGACGCCCCCGATGCGGTCGATGTCGACCATGTGGTACTTGCCGTGGGGCTTGGTGTCGGCCAGATGGGGAACCCGCCGGCCCACCCGGTCGAAGTCGTCGATCGACAACTCGACGCGGGCCTCGTGGGCGATGGCCAGGAGGTGGAGGACGGCGTTGGTCGACCCGCCCACCGCGTTGACGACGGCGATGGCGTTCTCGAACGCCTCCTTGGTCAGGATCTGCCGGGGACGGATGCCCTTCTCGACCAGCCGCACCACCGCCTGGCCGGTGGCGTAGGCGTAGTCGTCGCGCCGGCGGTCGACGGCGGGCGCCGAGGCGCTGCCCGGCAGCGCCATGCCCAACGCCTCGGACACCGACGCCATGGTGTTGGCGGTGAACATCCCGGCGCAGGACCCCTCGGTCGGGCAGGCGTTGCGCTCGATGAGGGCCAGTTCCTCGTCGGTCAGGCCGCCCTGGGCCCGGGCGCCCACCGCTTCGAAGACGCTGACGATGTCGAGGGCCTCGCCCTTCGGGCCCCGGCCGGGCAGGATGCTGCCCCCGTAGAGGAAGGCCGAGGGCAGGTTGACCCGGGCCGCGGCCATGAGCATGCCGGGCAGGGACTTGTCGCAGCCGGCGAAGGTCACCAGGGCGTCGAACCGCTCGGCGTGCATCACAGTCTCGACCGAGTCGGCGATCACCTCCCGGCTGACCAGCGAGGCCCGCATTCCCTCGTGGCCCATGGAGATGCCGTCGGACACGGCGATGGTGACGAACTCGAACGGGAAGCCGCCGGCGTCGGTCACGCCGACCTTGGCCCGCTTGGCCAGGCGGTCGAGGGGCAGGTTGCACGGCGTGACCTCGTTCCACGACGACGCCACGCCGACCTGTGGTTTGTCCCAATCGGCGTCGGTCATGCCGACGGCCCGCAGCATGGCCCGCGCCGGGGCCCGCTCGAACCCGTCGGTGACCTCGTAGCTGCGCGGCTTCATGGGGTTGGCCATGCCCGAATCCTACGTGCGCGCCCCGCCGGCCCCACCAGGCATATTCGGCGCCGCTCGGCGCCGGCCGCTACGCCAGCTAGGCGCCGGACCGCCGGGCCCGCAACAGCGACGACACCACCTTCAGGTCGGCCTTGCCCCCCGTCGCCGCCTTGACCTGGCCGATGAAAAAGCCCTGCAGCTTGTCCTCGCCGGCGACGAAGCGGCCCCATTCGTCCGGGTGGGCGGCGATCACCTCGTCAACGGCGGAGCCGAGGGCGTCGGCCGCCAGGGCCTCGAACCCGAGGGACGCGGCGACCGCCGAGGGTGAGCCGCCCGTGGCCAGCAGGTGGCGCAGCACCTCCCGGGCCTGAGCGGTGGTCAACGAGCCCTGGGACTCCATCAGCAGCAGCTGGGTGAAGCCGTCCGCCGACAGCCGGTGGGCGGAGTCACCCGAGGCCGCCACCTCGTTGGCCAGGCGCCGGACGGCGAGGGCGGCGTCGGCGCCCGCCGCCGCGGCGGCCGTCACGAACCCGTCCAGGTCGAGGTGCACCACCGTCGCCACGGCGTCGCTGTCGACCGGCAGCCCGGACGCGGCCGCCACCCGGGCGCGCCGGTCGGCGGGCAGCGCCGGCAGGGCGGCGGCCACCGCCGACACCCACTCCGGCGGCGGCGCCAGCGGCACCAGGTCCGGCTCGGGGAAGTAGCGGTAGTCGAACGCCTCCTCCTTGGAGCGCATCGAGCGGGTCGAGCCGTCGGCCTCGTTCCAGTGCCGGGTCTCCTGGACGACGCGGCCGCCCGAGGTGAGGACGGAAATCTGCCGCGTCACCTCGTAGTCGATGGCCCGGCCCAGCGACCGCATCGAGTTCATGTTCTTGATCTCCGTCCGCGTCCCGAACTCGGTCGACCCCATGGGCCGCACCGAGACGTTGGCGTCGACACGGAGCGACCCCTCCTCCATCTTCCCGTCCGAGGCGCCGGTGGCCACCAGGATGCCCCGCAGCTCGTCGACGTAATAGCGGGCCTCGGCGGCGCTGCGCAGGTCCGGCCGCGACACGATCTCGACCAGCGGCACCCCGGCCCGGTTGTAGTCGACCAGCGAATAGCCGGCGTCGTGGATGCGGCCGCCGCCCCCCACGTGGGTGGTCTTGCCGGTGTCCTCCTCCATGTGGGCCCGCTCGATCCCGATGCGTCGCCCGGTCGGCAGGGCCAGCCAGCCGTCCACGTTGATCGGCCGGTCGTACTGGCTGACCTGGTAGTCCTTGGGCATGTCGGGATAGAAGTAGTTCTTGCGGTGGAAGATGGACGGCTCGACGCGGCAGTGCAGCGCCAGCCCGATGCGCATGGCGTACTCCACCGCCATCCGGTTGAGGACGGGCAGCGAGCCGGGCAGGCCCAGGCACACCGGGCACACATTGGTGTTGGGCTCATCGCCGAAGGCGTTGCGGCAGCCGCAGAACAACTTGGTGGCGGTGCGCAGCTCGCAGTGGACCTCGAGGCCGATGACGGTCTCCCATTCCCCGGTGGGGGAAAAGGGGGCCGGGGCGTGCGGTGCGTCGGTCGTCATATCCCCGCTCCGCCGGCCCCGGCCCGGCCGCGGTCGGGTGTGGCCGAGGCAATGGGTCCTGGCGGCGCCGCCGCCTCGACGGCCGCCGCCACCTGGAACATCACCGTCTCGCCCAGCGCCGGCGCCAGCACCTGCACACCGATGGGCATCCCGTCGGCGCCGGCGCCGAAGGGGACGGTGATGGCGGGGTGGCCGGCCAGGTTGGACGGGATGGTGCACAGGTCGGAGAGGTACATGGCCAGAGGGTCGGAGGTCTTGGCGCCGATCTCGAAGGCGGTGGTCGGGGTGGTCGCCGACAACAGCACGTCGAACGACGAGTAGGCGGCGTCGAAGTCCCGGATGATGAGCGTGCGGACCCGCTGGGCCTGGCCGTAGTAGGCGTCGTAGTACCCGGCGGAGAGGGCGTAGGTGCCGAGCATGATGCGCCGCTTGACCTCGGCGCCGAACCCCGCCGCCCGGGTCCGGTTGTACATCTCGGTGATGTCGGCGCCCGGCACCCGCAGGCCGTAGCGCACCCCGTCGTACCGGGCCAGGTTCGAGGAGGCCTCGGCCGGGGCGATCAGGTAGTACGCCGACAGGCCGTACACCGCCGCCGGGACGCTCACCTCCTCGACCTTGGCGCCCGCCGCGGCCAGGGCGTCGGCCGCCTCGCCGACGCGGGCGACGACGTCGGCGGCGATGCCCTCGGCGTGGGTCAACTCGGTGATCACGCCCACCCGGAGGCCCTCGACGCCCTCGCCCAGCCGGGCCGAGGCGGAGGGGGCGGTGTCGGGCAGCGAGGTGGAGTCCATCGGGTCGTGGCCGGCGATGACGTCGAACAGCAGGGCGGCGTCGGCCACCGTGGCCGCGAACGGCCCGATCTGGTCGAGCGAGCTGGCAAACGCCACCAACCCGTACCGCGACACCATCCCGTAGGTCGGCTTCATGCCCACCACCCCGCACAGCGCCGCCGGCTGGCGGATCGAGCCGCCGGTGTCGGAGCCCAGCGCCAGCGGCGCCATGCCGGCGGCCACCGCGGCCGCGCTCCCGCCCGAGGACCCACCCGGGACCCGGTCGAGGCGATGGGGGTTGCGGGTCGGGCCGAACGCCGAGTTCTCGGTGGACGACCCCATGGCGAACTCGTCCAGGTTGGTCTTGCCCACGATGACCGCGCCCGCCTGGCGGAGGCGGGTCACCACCGTGGCGTCATAGGGCGGCCGCCACGAGTCGAGGATTCGCGACGAGCAGGTGGTCGCCACGCCCCGGGTGCACAGGTTGTCCTTCAGGGCCACCGCCACCCCGGCCAGGGGGCCGGGGTCCTGGCCGGCCGCCACCGCGGCGTCGACGGCGGCGGCGTCGGCCCGGGCCGAGTCCGCCATCACCTGGTTGAAGGCGTGGATCGCCGGCTCCAGCGCCCCGATCACCGCCAGATGCGACTCGACGGCCTCCGCCGCCTTCCGCCGGCCGGCGCGGACGTCGGCGGCGACGGTCAGCGCCGTCACGGGGCCTCACCCAGGATGGGGGGCACCTTGAACCGGTGGGCCTCCACGGCCGGCGCCTGGGCCAGCACCTCGTCGCGATCGAGGCTGGCCACGACGTTGTCCTCCCGCAACACGTTGCCCAGGGGCAGCGGGTGGGCGGTGGGCGCCACGCCCGCGGTGTCGAGGGCGGCCACGTCGCCGGCGTGTTCGAGCACGGCACCGAGTTGCTCGGTGAAGCGCTCCAACTCGTCGTCGGTCAGTTCCAGCCGGGCCAGACGGGCCACGTGGGCGACGTCCGCCCGCGAGATCCGGGCAGGCATGGCGATCATGGTAGGCGGGTGGGCGGAGACGCCGACCGGGATTGATTTGTCCCCGACGGCGACTAGGGTGCCGCACGACCCGAGGAGGCAGGCGCCGGTGGACAAGTACCCCTTCCTAAGCGACGAGTGGGTCGCGGCGGCCCGCCGGATCCGCAAGGAGATCTCCGGTGGCGGCGAGGCCAATGGTGGCCCCATGGTCAGGGTGAACCTGGTCGTCACCGAGGTCCCCTTCGGCGAGGGTTCTCTGGATGCCCATCTCGATACGTCGGCGGCGGAGATCGACGTCGAGGCCGGACACCTTCCCGACCCCGACTGCACCCTCACACTGGACTACGCCACCGCCAAGGCCATCCTCGTGGAGGGCCATCCCCAGATCGCCATCCAGGCGTTCATGTCGGGGAAGATCAAGGTCGAGGGTGACCTGGCCAAGCTGATGGTCCTGCAGTCGCTGGCCGTGAACCCCGATCCGACGGCGGTGGCCATCGCCCGTGCCGTGCGGGAGATGACCGAGTAGAGAAGAGGGTCTGGGGCGGCTGCGCCGGCAACGGCTGGGGATCATTGCCTGTACAACGCCGCCAGCCAGACCCTATGGACTCATCGTACGGCCGTCTCGGCGGTTATTGGGGGGCAGGAAGCAGGATTCCTCGGTCGTTTCGCTGGGGCTAGCGGGCGCCGGCGGCGCCGACCAGCTTGCCCAGCTCGTCGTCGAGGTCGGCGATCGTCCAGCGGCCCCGCCGGTCGATACCGTCGGCCGTGGCCCACGGCGTCATCAACCGGATGGACCCCCCGACGATGTAGAACACCCTCCCCGTCGCCGGGCACCCCTCGGTCGCCAGCCATCCCACCAGGGGCGCCACGTTGGCCGGGTCCCAGACGTCGAAGGCGGCCGGGTCGGCGGGCGGCTGGACGATGTCGTGCAGCCCCTCGGTGGCCGACGTGAGGCGGGTGCGGGCGGCGGGGACGATGCAGTTGACCCGCACGCCGTAGTGCACCAACTCGTGGGCCGCGATGATGGTCAATGCCCCGACGCCGGCCTTGGCGGCGCCGTAGTTCGCCTGGAACGGGTTGCCCAGCAAGCCCGATGTCGACGAGGTGTTGATGACCGAGGCGCTGACCGACACGCCCGCCTTGGCCTGCGACCGCCAGTAGGCGGCGGCGTGGCGGGTGGGCACGAAATGGCCCTTCAGGTGGACCCTGATCACGTCGTCCCATTCGTCCTCGGTCATGTTCACGATCGCCCGGTCCCGGAGGATGCCGGCGTTGTTGACGAGGACGTGCAGGTCACCGAAGGATTCCAGCGCGGCGCCGATGACTCGCCGCCCACCCTCCCAGTCGGCCACGTCGTCCACGTTGGCGACCGCCTCGCCGCCCCGGGCGACGATCTCCGCCACCACGGCTGCCGCCGCCCCGGCGTCGTGGCCCCGGCCGTCCATGCCGGTGCCGGCGTCGTTGACGACCACGCGGGCCCCTTCGGCCGCCATCAGCAGGGCGTGCTCCCGGCCCAGGCCCCGGCCGGCGCCGGTGACCACGGCTACTCGTCCTTCCAGCACCCCCATCGGGCCCGAGACTAACGGAGCCGTTACGGGAGCCTTCAGCCGGTGAACAGCGTGACGGCGGAGCCGCGCAGCACCATGGCGCCCGACGCCGGCGATGTCCGCACGACGGTGTTGAGCGGGTTGCCCGTCACGCCGCTCACCGTGAAGCCGGCGCTCTGGAGGGCCTGGGTGGCGGCGCCGACCGACTGTCCGTGAACATCGGTCACCGGCACCAGGTCCGGGCCCTTGGACACCGTGACGGTGACCGTGCTGCCGATGGTGAGGGACGTGCCGGCCGCCGGATTGGTGCTGATGACCTGGCCTTTGGGCACGGTGGTGGAGAAGGCGTCGGTCTCCACCGCCTTGAGGCCGACCGCGGCCAGGGTCGCCTGAGCGCCTGCGATCCCCTGGGTGGGGGTGACCGGGGGCACGCGGACGACGGGCGGCCCGTCGGAGATGAGCAGGTCGACCGCGGTGCCCTTGGTGAGCTGGACGGCCGATCCCGCCGAGGTCGACAGCACCGTGCCCTTGGCGGCGGTGTTGTCGTAGCGGTGGGTGACCGTTCCCTCGGCCAGGCCGGCGCCGATGAGCCGCTGCTTGGCGTCCTGCTCCGACAGCCCCACCAGCACGGGCACGGGCACGGGGGGCGGTCCGAGGGACACCGCCACCGCGACCACCGATCCCTCGGGCAACACCGCGCCCTGGGCCTGGGCCTGGCTGATGATGTGCCCGACCGGTTCCGTGTCGTTGTACGTCGGGTTGGTCCGCAGGGTGAAGTGCCAGGGCCGTAAGGCCTGCTGGGCGACGGCCACGGTGTCGTGGAGGAGGTTGGGGACCGGGTGCTTCGCCTTGGCCCGGGGCCAGGCGGCGTAGGCCGCCGCCGCCCCGGCGACGAGGAGCACGGCCAGCAGGGCGAGCGGCCACCACCGCCGCTTCCGGCGGCCCGCCGGCGCCGCGCCGGCGGTTCGCTTCTCGCCCCGTCCGGGCGCCGGGCGCGGGGCGGCGAGGGGCTCGAGCGGCGCCCGCGGCTCCGGCCGGCCGACCGGGAGACGTTCGGCCGCTTCGGCGTCGAACGGGCGGCGGCGGCCCGGCAACTCGGTGAGATCGGGATCCTCTTCCACGTCGGCCCGGTCGAGCGCCGAGGCCAGGGGAAGGGGGGCGGGCGGGGGGAGTTGGCGGGCGGCTGCGGCCAGGCCGGCGGCCAGGGCGGCGGCGTCGCTGCGGGCGTTCGGGTCCGCCATCCCGGCCCCTGCCACCGCGGCACCGAGGAGGCCGAGGTCGGCGGGCACGGGCAGGTCGCGGTCGACCCGGGCCATGAGGGTGCCGATGGTCGTGTCGGCGGCGAAGGGCACCTTGCCGGTCACCGCTTCGACCAGCACGAGGGCCAGGGCGTACACATCGGCCTTGCCGTCGAGGGCCCCACCGCTGATCTGCTCGGGGGCGGCGTAGCGGGCGGTGCCCAGCATGGACCCGACCGGCTCGGTCCAGGTCGCCTCGGCCAGCGCCCGGGCCAGGCCGAAATCTGCCACCGACACCTGGCCGTCCTCGTCGAAGAGGAGGTTGGCGGGCTTGATGTCCCGGTGGACCAGGCCGCGTTTGTGGGCGTAGTCGAGGGCGGTGGCGGTGTCGGCGCCGAGCCGGGCCGCCTGGGCCGGGGTGAGCACGTGGCCCCGGTCGAGGACGCTGCGCAGGCTGCCCCCCTCCAGCAGTTCCATGACGAGGAACGGGCTGCCGCGGTCGTCCCCCCAGTCGTAGACCCGCACGATGTGGGGGTGGCGCAGGGCGGCGACCACCCGGGCCTCGGCCTGGAACCGGCGGAGGAACGCCTCGTCGTCGGCCAGCCCCGGGTGCAGCAGCTTCACCGCCACTCGCCGGCGCAACGTCACATCCTCGGCCACGTAGACGTGGGCGGACGCGCCGGTACCCAGGGGTCTGATGAGGCGGTAGCGGTCGCTCAGGACGCGCCCCACATGCTCGACGATGCGCGACGTCGCCACGATCCCACCGTACCGGGGGGGCGCGCCGGCAAGGGGGATGCCAGGACGGCCGCGGCGACGCCACAATGGGCGGATGCGTCTCGCCCTGGTCGACGAACTCGAGGAATTCGTTCGCCGAGGCGGCCTGTGGGACGAGGCGCAGCGGGCCGCCCTCCTCGCCCAGCTGGAGGCCGACGCCGCCGACCACGGCGACGTGATCGCCGGTCTCCTCGCCCAACCGTTGCGGTCGGTGGGGCTGCGCCGCCAGCGGGGCGAGGTCCCGCGGCGGATGGCCTGCGACGTCGACGGCATCGTCTATCCCCGGCTCTGGAAGATCATGGAGGCGGTCCGCGACGGGATGCCTGACGGCGAGCTGCGCATCCGCATCGAGGTCTTCAACCGCCGGCTGGCACGCTGCTTCGCGGCGGAACACGACACCCTGTCCCGATGATCACCCCTCGCCGCGCCGTCATCTCCCTGGTGCTGGCCTTCGCCGCCGCCCTGATGGTGTACGGGTTCACCCAGGTGCGCCCCACCAACTCCCCGGTGGTGATCAGGAACTCGGCGGTCCGCGCCGAGTTCCCCCCCGACGGGGCGTCGGCGCTGCGGCAGTCGATGATCTCGGTCCAGTTGGCCGCCGGTTACACCCTCGCCTACCAGAACAGCGAGGGCATGGCCATCAGCGTCAACCGGGGGTCGGCCGTGGGCATCCCCCAGGACGAGCTGCAGGTCAACTCGGGCACCAACCAGTACACCTTCAGCCCCGGTCCGGGGCGCACCCTCACCGAACTCCCCGCCGGCCGGGTGTGCGTGAACATCCGGATCACCCGCACCACCAACCTCGCCGACAGCGGCCAGCCCTTCGGCTGGTGCTTTACGACCCTGTAGCCGGCGGCAGCTCGCCCGTCTCGAGAAGGTGGGCGAAACCGCTCTCGTCCAGGACGGGCACGCCCAGGTCCTGGGCCTTGGTCAGCTTGGCCTGGCCCGGTTCGGCGCCGGCGACGACGGCGGTGGTCTTCTTGGAGACGCTCCCCGGCGCCTTGCCGCCGTGGCGCTTGATGGCCTCCTCCGCCGCCTCCCGCGACCAGCCCTCCAGCGTGCCCGTGACCACGACCGACATGCCGGCGAGCACCTGGGGGGCGCTCGGCGCCTCCGGGCCGGTGAAATTGACCCCGGCGCCGCGGAGGCGCTCCACCACCTCGCGGTTGACCTCGAGGTCGAAGAACTGACGGACGCTGGCCGCGATCACCGGGCCGATGCCCTCGATGGCCGCCATCTCCTCGACGGGCGCCGCCATGATGCGGTCGAGATGGCCGAGGGAACGGGCCAGCACCTGGCTGCCCGTGCCGCCGAGGTGGCGGATGGAGAGTCCCACGAGGAGGTTGGCCAGGGGTCGTTCCTTCGACGCCTCGATGGCCCGCTGCAGGTTGGCGATGGAGATGTCGCCGAACCCCTCGAATTCCCGTACCCGGTCGAAGTCCAGGCGGTAGATGTCGGCCACGTCGCGCAGGAGCCCGGCCTGGCAGAACTGGCCGACCGTCCGCTCGCCCAGGCCCTCGATGTCCATGGCGCCCCGCCCGGCGAAGTGACTGATGCGCATCACCCGCTGGCCGGGACAGTCGGTGTTGACGCAGAAGGTGTCGCTCTCCGCCTCCAGGCGCACCAGTGGCTGGCCGCACACCGGGCAGGTCGTCGGGAAGGTCCACGGGACCAGCCCCGGCGGGCGCAGCGAGAGGACCGGGCCCCGCACCTCGGGGATGACGTCGCCCGCCTTGCGCACGATGACGGTGTCGCCGGGGCGGACGTCCTTGGCCCGGACCTGGTCCTCGTTGTGCAACGTGGCCAGCTTCACCGTGCTGCCGCTGACGAACACCGGCTCCAGCATGGCGAAGGGCGTCGCTTTCCCCGTCCGCCCGATGGACACCATGATGTCCTTGAGGAGGGTGGTGCGCTCCTCGGGCGGGAACTTGAAGGCGATGGCCCACCGGGGCGCCTTCGACGTGGCGCCCAGCTCCCGCCGCTGGGCCAGGTTGTCCACCTTGACGACCACGCCGTCGATCTCGTAGTCGAGGTCGTGGCGATGCTCCAACCAGTGGTGGCAGTACTCGTCGACCTCGTCGAGGCCGTGGAGGGTGGCGATGTTGGGGTTCACCGGGAAGCCCTCGTCGCGGAGCCACGCCAACGTCTGGCTGTGCTCGGTGAAGGTGGGACCGCCTTCCATGGCGCCCAGCTGGTAGGCCCAGAAGGACAGCTCGCGACTGGCGGTGATGGCGGGGTCCTTCTGGCGCAGGGACCCCGCCCCGGAGTTGCGGGGGTTGCTGAAGACCCGGCCGCCCTCGGCCAGTTGCCGGCGGTTCAGCTCCTCGAAGGCGGAGACGGGCATGTACACCTCGCCTCGGACCTCGAGCACCGCCGGCGCCGTCTTGAGCTCCTTGGGGATGACTCCGATGGTCAGCACATTGGGGGTGACGTCCTCCCCCACCACCCCGTCGCCCCGGGTCGCGGCCCGGGTGAGCGTGCCCTCCCGGTAGAGCAGGGACATGGCCAAGCCGTCGATCTTGAGCTCGCAGGTGAAGGCCACCTCCCCCTCGATGAAGCGGTCCATCCGCTTGACCCACGCCTGCAAGTCCTCGAAGGTGGTGGCGTTGTCGAGCGACATCATGGGCTGGAGGTGGCGGGCCTCGGCGAAGAGGGTCGAAACGCCGGCGCCCACCGTCTGCGTCGGCGAGTCGGGGGTCCGGACGTCGGGGAACTCCTCCTCCACGGCCTGCAGCTCGCGAACCAGGGCGTCGTAGTCGGCGTCGCTGATCTCGGGGTCGTCGAACTCGTAGTAGCGCCGGTTGTGGTGCTCGATCGTCCGGCGCAGGCGCTCCGCCCGCTCGGCTGGTGCCTCTGTCGCCATCGCCGACGAGGCTACTGACCAGCTGTGACGATCTGACGGTTGCCCGGACGCCGCGCGACCATCGAGGTGTCATGACGTGGACGCGCCTCTACCCCTGGATGCTCCGGGCCGGCTGGGTGGCGCTGCCCTTCGCCGCCGGGCCGGCCTTCGGCGCCGCCCTCCACCCTCACAGCGAGGCGGTGCGGTTGGCGGCGACCGTCGTGCTGTGGGCCCCCTGGGCGGTGGTGCTGGTCGGCACCCTGGTCCCCCACCCGCTCGGCCTGACCGCCCTGCGGCTCTTCGCCCCGGCGGCGTTGGCGGCGGCGGCGGCGGCCGCCGGCACCGGGCGGCCGTCCGGCCTGGCCGCGGTCGCGGCGGTGGTGCTGGCCGGCGCCGACGTCGTCCTGGCCTTCACCCCGGCCACCGGTGCCTTGTACGCCAATGGCCCCGCCTACCCCAACGAGCGCCGCTACCCCCTCCGGCCGCCCGGCCCGTTGCTGCTCGGACCCCTCGAGCTGTCGTGGGCGGTCACCGTCGGGGCGCCGGTCGCCGGCGTGCTGCTCCTCGCCGCCCGGGCGTGGGTCGCCGGCGCCATCGTCGTGGTCATGGGCTCGGCGCTGGCCTGGGTGCTCGGCCGGTCACTCCACAGCCTGTCGCGGCGCTGGGTGGTGTTCGTCCCCGCCGGCGTCGTCCTCCACGACCCCCTTGCCCTGCTCGACCCGGTCCTGTTCCCCCGCACCATGATCGAGGCGCTGCGCCCGGCGCCCGCGGACTCCGACTCGCTGGACCTCACCCAGGGCGCCCTCGGCCTGGCGGTGGAGCTGGTGCTCCTGCAGAAGATCGACATGACCCGCGTGAAGCCGGGCCGGCTCGCCGGGGAGCAGGGAGCCTCGGGCCGCCTGCTGTTCACCCCCACCCGCCCCGGTCAGGTCCTGGCCGAGGCGGGGCGGCGGCGCGTGCCGGTCGGCTCCTAGCCTGCGGTCATGAACGGCGACATCCTGCGGGGCCGGCTCGACGCCGGCGAGACCATCGTGCTGGCCGGGTGCTTCGACGCCCTCTCGGCCCGCCTGGCCACCGCCGCCGGGTTCGAGACCCTGTTCCTCTCCGGGTACTGCACCGCCGCCACCCTGATCGGCCTGCCCGACTTCGGGTACCTGACCCAGACGGAGATGGCCGAGGTGGCCCGCCGGGTGTGCGGCACGGTCCCCAACGCCGCGGTCGTCGTCGACGGCGACACCGGCTACGGCAACCCGCTGAACACCATCCGCACCGTCGAGCTGTACGAGCACGCCGGGGCGGCGGGGATCTTCCTCGAGGACCAGGTATGGCCCAAGAAATGCGGGCACATGGCGGGCAAGAAGGTGGTGCCTCGGGACGACTGGCTGGCCAAACTCCGCGCCGCCGTCGACCACCGCGACCGGCTGTTCGTGACCGCCCGCACCGACGCCCGGGCCGCCGCCGGGCTGGAGGAGGCCTGCGAACGGGCCAAGATGGCGGCCGACGTCGGCGTCGACGCCATCTTCGTCGAGGCCCCCGAGTCGGTCGAGGAGATGCAGGCCATCGCCGCCGCCACCCCGGGCTGCGTCCGGGTCGCCAACATGATCGAAGGGGGCCGCACGCCGCTGCGGACGCCGGCCGAGCTGCACGAGTTGGGCTTCGACCTCATCGTGTCCCCGTTGACCGGCCTGCTGGCCGCCGCCCGGCAGATGCAGCGGGCCTACGCCGCCCTCCATGAGCACGGCACCCTTCGGGACCGTCTCGACCTGGTGAGCTCGTTCGACGAGTTCGGGACGATCATCGACCTCGACCACCACTACCAACTCGAATCCCGCTACGCCGCACCCGACTCCCGTGGTGGGCCGGGTTGACCTTCTACCTGCCGGAACGAGCGGCGAGCGACGCCGCCCTCGTCGACCTCGTGCTGGCCTGGGTGACGGCGGACAACTGGGGCGATTCACGGGCGTTCCTCACCGACCACGCCGCCTCCCTGCTGACCGAGGCGGGAGAGGCGACCCTCCAGCAACTGGTCGAGAAGAACCCCGACCAGGAGGTCCTGGACCTCCATCGGGAACTTCTCGAGGCGGCCCGTATCGGGGGTATCGCGGCCGCCTACCAGGCCATTGACGAATCGATCCGGCGTTTCGCCCTGGCCGAGGTACTCGTCTCCTGGGTATCGACCCAGTCGTGGGGCGACGCCCGGGCCTTCTTCGACCAGCACGCCGCGGCGTTCCTGACCGATGACGCCGAGGCGGTCCTCGACGAACTGGTGGATGACAACCCCGGCCAGCCCGACCTGCTGGCCCACCAGGGCCTGCTGGCGCTGATCCGCCTCGACGGGGCCGACGCCGCCTTCTCACTGCTCGACGACACCGAGGCCCTGGGCGACCTCGTCACCGGCTCGGCCAACCGGGCCGACCGGGCGCGGGCCGTTCCCCGGGCCCGCCTCCTCGCCGGCCTGTACCCCGACAACGTGGGTGCCCAGCTGACCCTGGCGACCACCGCCCTCGTCCTGGGCGATGGCGACGAGGCCATCCGGTCCATCTCCCGCAGTGCCCGCTCCCTGCCCAAGGCCGACCGCGAGCAGCTGGCTCAGGCGCTGGGCAACCTGGCCGAGAGTCAACCCGACCTGGCGTCGGGCCTGATGATCCTGAAGGACCAGCTGGAGAGCTAACGCCGCGGCTAGGGCCGGGCGCCCATCTGCGCCAGCGGGGCGACGATCAAAACCAGCCCGCACAGGATCATCAATGCTCCAACTCGCCAGCGCGCCATGCCGATGGTATCGACCACCGTCGCACCCAACTTGAGGCTCAGCCCACGGCCTCTCCGCCGGCGGCGATCCCCCCGCCCAGCACGGCGTCCCCGTCGTACAGGACCACGCTCTGACCCGGCGCCACCCGCCGGATGGGGTCGGCAAACTCCAGCGCGCCGGCGCCCGCGTACACCGCCGGCACCGGCCGCCCGTGGGCGCTCATCTGCACCAGCACCGTCGTGCCGGCGGGGACGGCGCTGTCCACCCAACTGACCTGGACCAGTGAGAGACGGTCGTCCATGAGGCGGTCGAGGGTTCCGACCGTGACGGTGGCGGCGGCCAGGTCGACATTGAGGGCGTAGCGGCGTTCCCCGCCGGCGTGGTCCGTGAGGCCCCGGCGCTGGCCGACCGTCACCAGTTCCAACGCGGCCACCTTTCCCCGGTCCTGGCCGGTCGCCTCGTCGACCAGACGGCCGGGGTGAAGCGGGATCCGATCGCCGAGGAACACCTCCCGCCCGGCCCGGGTGATGAAGCACACGTCCTGGCTGTCCGGCTTGGCCGCCGTCCGCAACCCGAGCGCCGCCGCCTGGGCTCGCACCGCCGCCTTGGTCAGGTCGCCGACGGGCAGCAGGGTGCGGGCCAGCTGGGCCTGGTCGAGCATGTACAGCACGTACGACTGGTCCTTGGCGGCGTCGGCGCCCCGCAGCAGCCGCCAGCGGCCGCCGGCCGCCCCGACGCGGGCGTGATGGCCGGTGGCGATGGCGTCGAATCCCAGCTGCGTGGCCCGGCGCAGGAAGCGGTCGAACTTGAGGTGGCGGTTGCACGCCACGCACGGGTTCGGGGTCCGGCCGGCGGCGTGCTCGGCGACGTAGGAGGCCACCACATGGCGGTCGAAATCGTCGGTGAAGTTGAAGACGTGATGGGCGATGCCCAGTTGCTGGGCGACGCGGCGGGCGTCCTCCACGTCGGCCACCGAGCAGCAGCCCGAGTCCGACTCCCCGCCCCAGAGCTTCATCGTCGCCCCGACGACGGTGTGCCCGGCTTGCTGGAGCAGGGCGGCGGCGACCGAGGAGTCGACCCCGCCCGACATGGCGACCAGGACCTTCACGGCGTGGCACCCGTCATCGCAGCTGGGCCACGGCGTCGGGGACGGCCTTGCGGGCCAGGTCGATGTCGTCGTCGGTGGTGGTGTGGCCGAGGGAGAGGCGGAGGCTGCCGAGGGCCCGGCGGCGGTCGACACCCATGGCCAGCAGCACGTGGCTCGGGTCGAGCGCCCCGCTGGCGCACGCCGAGCCGGCGGAGGCGTACACGCCGGCGTCGTCGAGCAGCACGAGCAGGGCCTCGCTCTCGATGCCCTCGATGCAGAGGTGGCAGTTGCCGGCGACCTTCACGCTGCGGTCGCCGGTTTCGGTCGTGTCAGGGATTTCGTGGAGCAGGGCGTCGGCCAGCCGGTCCCGCTGCGCCCGGGCCCGGGCCACGGTGCGTTCTCTCGTGGCCACCGTCGCCTGCATGGCGGCCGCCAGGCCCACGATGCCGGCCACGTTGTGGGTGCCGCTGCGGCGGTCGCGCTCCTGGCCGCCGCCGTGGATGATCGGGCGCAGCGCGACACCGTTGCGAACGGCCAGGACACCGACGCCCTGCGGGCCGCCGAACTTGTGGCCACTGACGGCGATGAGGTCCGCCGGCTGCCCCAGCTGCGCCACGTCCAGCCAGGGGAAGGCCTGGACGGCGTCGGTGTGGAGCACGGCATGGGGTGCACGCCTGCGGACGAGGCGGCTGATGGCGGCGAGGGGCTGGATGGTGCCGACCTCGTTGTTGGCCAGCATGACGGAGACCACGCTGACGGTGTCGTCGAGGGCGTCGCTGAGGGCGTCGAGGTCGACGGTGCCGTCGGGGAGGACCGGGACGACCCGGCTCTCGGGTGTGGCGGCGGCGGCGTGCAGGACGGCGTGGTGCTCGACGGCGCTGCACACGACCGGTCCCGGCCGGCGGGCCAGGACGCCGGCGATGGCCAGGTTGTCGCCCTCGGTGCCCCCGCCGGTGAAGATCACCCCGCCCGGGTCGACACCGAGGGCGGCGGCGGCCACGTCCCGGGCCTCATCGATTGCGGTGCGGGCCGCCCGGGCCACGGCGTGGCTGCCCGACGGGTTCCCGAAGCGCTCGGTGAGCCACGGCAGCATGGCGGCCGCCGCTTCTGGGCGCAACGGGGTGGTGGCGGCGTGGTCGAGGTAGGCGGCCATAGCGCTACCAGGCTAAGGCGTCAGGCGGGCGGAGTGAACGGCTGATCGGCCGGCGCCGGCGGACGGGCCGGCGCCGGGGGCGCGGGCGCTGCGGTGGGGACGGGCGGCGGACCCCACGCCGGCGGCGGGGCCGCGGCGGGCGGGGCGGCCGGCGGGCCCCACGCCGGCGGCGGGGCCGGGGCGGGCGGGGCGGTGCGCGGGCCCCACGCCGGCGGTCCCTGAGGTGGAGGAGGCCCCGCAGGCGGGCGCCATGCGGGCGGCGGCGGGCCCCACGCCGGCGGGGGGCCGGGCATGGCTGGGCCGCCGTGGCGGCGTTGGTAGGCGGAGGCCACACAGGCCAGCCACAGCTCCGGGTCGGCGCCGGCGGGTACCGGTTGCTGCAGGCGGCCGACCAGTGGGCCGGCCAGGCGGACGGCCAGGTTGGCGCGGGGCAGACGAGCCATCTGGGGGGCCCGGATCAGGAAGGACCGGATCGTCTCGTACTCCGCCGCCGTCACGCCGCTCACGTCCAGGCCGGCGACGAAGGATTCCCAGCCGCGCGGCGGGAAGAAGGCCACGGGGACGCTCGCCGCACCGGCGGCGCGCTCGCGGATCACGATGGTGCCCGCCGCCAGGTCACCGAGGCGCTGGTCGCGGGGCGAAATCAGCATGGAGATGACCGCGACGAGGGGCAGGGCCAGCACCTCGACCATACCCAGCAGCCCCCGCACCAGGGCGTGGCGGAAACGAATCGGCGCCCCCTGCCGGGTCACCACCCGGATTCCCAGCGCCGCCTTGCCCGGCGTCCGGCCCCGCCACAGCGACTCGAAGGCGATGGGATAGCCGAAGAGGATCAGGGTTACGAGGATCAGGTCGACTACCCACCCGGCGGTGCCGAATCCGGAGTTGGAAGACGCCGCCGCCACCCCGCTGGCAACCAGGACGAGGAAAAGGCCGGCCGCCTGGATCAGGCCGTCGATGGCCCGGGCGAAGACCCGCGAGCCGAGCCCCGCCGTCTGCACGTCGAGCACGACCGCCTCGGGCGTGACGACGCGCGCCCCGGTTGTCTGCACCGTGGCTACGGTACCCAACCGGTGGACATCGACCAGTTCCTCGCCCGGTACACCCCCGCGTGGAACCGGCTGGAGCAGCTGACCCGCCGCGCCGGTGCCGGCGTGGGGCGGCTGTCGGGAGCCGAGTTGCGGGAGCTCATCGGTCTCTACCAGCGCAGCGCCAGCAACCTCTCGTACGCCCAGACGAATTTCAACGACGCCAACCTCAACGCCCGCCTCTCCCAACTGCTCGCCACATCAGGCGCGGTGATCTACGGCAGCCGGCCACGATCGCTGCGGGGCGCCGGGCGCTTCTTCACCCGCACCTTTCCCGCCGCCCTGTGGCGGGCCCGCTGGTTCGTGGCGGTCAGCGCCCTCCTGACCCTCGGGCCCGCCATCGCCATCGGCGGCTGGTTGGCCAACTCCAGCCGAGCCGTCGACGCCAGTGCGCCCGCCGCCGTCCGCAAGGCGTACGTCAACCAGGACTTCGCGGCCTACTACTCGTCGCAGCCCGCTGCCGCCTTCGCCACCGAGGTGTACACCAACAACATCCGGGTGGCGGCCCTGGCCTTCGCCGGCGGGATCCTGGTGTGCATCCCCACCGTCTACCTGCTGGTGACCAACGGCGCCGGCGTGGGCCAGGCAGCCGGGCTGTTCGCCGCCGCCGGGCAGTCGGCGAAGTTCTACGGGCTGATCCTGCCCCACGGCCTGCTCGAACTGACCTCGGTGATCATCGCCGGCGCCGCCGGCCTGCGCCTCGGGTGGGCGGTCATCGACCCCGGCGACCGCAGCCGGGCGGCCGCCATCGGCGAGGAGGGCCGGCGGTCCGTGGTGCTGGTACTGGGAGTCATCCTCACCCTGCTGATCGCCGGCCTCATCGAGGGGTTCGTGACCGGGTCGTCCCTGCCCACGGCCGTGCGGGTGGGCATCGGGGTGGCGGTCGAGGCGGCGTTCCTGGTGTACGCCGTGGTCCTCGGGCGGGCGGCCGCCGCCGAGGGCTACACCGGCGCAGTCGACGAGGCCGGTCGCTAGGAAGCCGCCCGCCCGCTGCCCGGGCGAGCGCGGTCGCGAATCGCGATGCACCACGGTCGCCCCGCCATGCCGCCGCGCTCGTTCTGTGCAGGGTCTGGGCGTGCCGGTACGCCCAGACCCTTCACAGAATCCACAGCGCCGCCGCCCCGCCGCCGCCCCCGCCGCCCCGCCGCCCACTCGCCCGGCCCCCCGGCGGCGGCCGCCGGCGGGTTACAGGCGGCCGGTTGCCTTCACCTTCAGGTAGGCATCGGCCAGCGCCGGCGCCAGCGCCCCGGGCGCAGCGTCGACCACCGTGGCCCCCAGACCACGGAGGCGGGCGGCGAGGAGGCGGCGGTCCTCGAGGGCGGCCAGGGCCGCCGCCTTCCGGTAGGCGGCCTCGGGTTCGGGCGCCGGACCCGTCGCCCAGCGCATGAGCTGCGGGTCGCGCACCGACGCCACCACCACCAGGTGGCTGCGCAGGATGAGCGGCAACGCCGGCAGCAGGGTGTCGCCCAAGGCCTGGTCGGCCAGCTCGGTGAGCAGGACGAGCAGGGCCCGGCGGTGGAAACGCACCAGCGTCTCGGTGAACGCCCCCCGGTAGTCGCTCTCGGCCAGCTCCGGCTCGAGGGTGTACATGGCCTCGCTGACGCGGGTGAGCTGATCGGCCCGCTGGCCGGGCGGGACGATCGCCCGGATGCGGCGGTCGAACACGACCAAGCCGGCGCGGTCGCCGAGGCGGGTGGCGACCGCGGTGAGCATCAGGACGGCGTCCATGGCGTGCTCCACGCGGGCCACGCCGGCGACCTGGCCGGCCATGGTGCGGCCGTTGTCCAGGGCGACGATGACGGTCTGATTGCGTTCGGCCCGGTACGTGCGCACGATGGCCTTGCCGGTGCGGGCGGTGGCCGCCCAGTCCATTCGCCGGGACTCGTCGTCGACGCTGTACTCCCGAAGCTGGTCGAACTCGGTGCCGCCGCCCCGGCCCCGCGCTGAGCGCAGCCCGATCTCCAGGATCCGGGCCCGGTCGATGCGCAGCTCCGCCTCCTTTCGGGAGGCGAAGGGCGGATAGACCCGCAACACCCCCGGGAGCCGGCGCCGGCCTTGGCGGGCCACCAGCCGGAGCGGGCCGGCGGCGCGGACCACCACCTCGCCGGGCTCGAAGCGGCCCCGGCGGCTCGGCCGGATGGTGGTCTCGGCCGTGACCCGGCCGTGGGGGGGCAGCGCCAGCTGGACTCGGCGGGTCCCGGCGCGCAGCGACGGCGCCAGCTCGTCGGCCACCCCGACGTGGAGCCGCCGGCCGAGGGGGTTGGCCACGGTCCAGCCCACCGTGCCCTCCCCGTTCAACGGCAGGACGGCGGGAAAAATCCGCCGGATCTCGACGCGGGCCGGTCGGGGCGCCAGCACGCCGTCGCCCACCGCGATGAGGGCGAGCGCGGCATTGACGATCAGCAGTCCCAACGGGGCGGCGACGGGCAGGGCGAGCACGGCGAAGGACACCACGGCGGCCAGCAACGTCAGGCGGCCGGTGGGGACGGGCACTCAGCGGCCGCCGGCGACCGAGGGGCCCGGGCGGGCGGCGGGCATCAGCGGGGCACGGGCACCGAGGCCAGCAGGCCGTCGAGGATCCGGTCGGCGGTGACCCCTTCCAGTTCCGCCTCGGGGCGCAGCTGGATGCGGTGGCGGAAGGTCGGCTTGGCGATGGCCTTGACCTCGTCGGGGGTGACGAACGGCCGGCCGGAGAGCCAGGCCCACGCCTTGGCCGCCCGCAGCAGCATGGTGGCCCCGCGGGGGGACACCCCGAGGCTGGCCGAGGGTGACTCCCGGGTGGCCCGGGCCAGGGCCACGATGTAGCCCTGCACCGCCGGGTCGACGCGGATGGCCGCGATCTCGGCGCGTGCCGCGGTGAGGTCGGCGGCGGAGGCGACGGGTCGCACCCCGGCCCCCACCAGGTCGTGGGGGTCGAGCCCCCGGTCGTGACGGCGGAGGATCTCGAGTTCCTGCTCGGCGGTCGGATAGGGGACGACCAGCTTGAACAGGAACCGGTCGAGCTGCGCCTCGGGCAGGGGGTAGGTCCCTTCGTACTCGATGGGGTTCTCGGTGGCGCACACGATGAACGGGTCGGGCAGGGGTCGGGCGTCGCCTTCCACCGTGACCTGCCGTTCCTCCATGGCCTCGAGCAACGCCGACTGGGTCTTGGGCGGGGTGCGGTTGATCTCGTCGGCCAGCAGGAAGTTGGTGAACACCGGGCCCTCGCGGAACCGGAACGATCCGGCCTGCTGCTGGTAGATCAGCTGGCCGACCACATCCGAGGGCATGAGGTCGGGGGTGAACTGGAGCCGTTTGAACCCGAGGTCGAGGGTGGCGGCGGTGGTCTTGACGAGAAGGGTCTTGGCCACCCCCGGAACGCCCTCCAGCAGCACGTGGCCGCCGACGAGGAGGGCGGCCAGGACGCCCGACACGACGCCATCCTGACCGACGACGACGTTGGCCACCTCTTGGCGGATGGCGACCACGGCATCGCGGGGTGGCCGCTGGTAGGGCGGGCTATCGGACATGGGCGATCTCCTGTCGAGCCAGCGTCTGTCTGATCAGGTCGGCGTGGCCGGCCAGGTCCACCAATTCCCCCTCGTTCGCCGGCGCCGGCCCGGCGATGGTCGCCAGCACCATGGCGCGGTCGAGCCCGGTGCGGGCCGCGACCACGTCGGCGACGGCGTCGGGGCCGGCGGTGGGCGGCACCCCCAGCCGGTCGAGAATTTCCCGCCGCAGCGTGCCCCGCAGGATGGCCGCGGCGTCGTCGCGCCGGCCGCCCTGCTCGAGGAGGTGGCCGACGGCGACGACCAACTCCGAGCCGGGCAGCTCCACCATCGGCGTCTCCGCCACCGGGCGGCCCAGCCGCCGGGCCCGCCACAGGGCGAGCAGGACCAGTGCGAGCACGACCTGGACCAGCCCCTCTTTCACACGCGGCGCCATCAGCGCCAGCAGCGACCGGTGGCCGCTGCCCGCCCGGGGGCCGGTGATCCACTGCACCCTCGGCCCGGTGGGGGTGGCGGCCAGGAGGTTGGCGGCCAGCACGCTGTTGTCCTGCCGGGCCAGGCGGCCGTTGGTCAGGAAGTCCGGGCTCCCGAGCAGCACGAGCTGGCCGCGGCCGAGTGGTTGGATCACCAAAAAGGCGTCACCGGGCGCGGCGTTGAAGCACCCGGTGGCGCCGGGGGGCGTCCGCAGGGCGATGGCCGTGCCGACATCGATCGTGGCCACGCCCGCCACCGCCGGCGACGAGCAGTCAGCGTTCATGACGCCGGTGATCGCGGCCAGGCCCGCCGGCCCGGGAAGCCGGGCCGGGGCGGCGAAGGTCGTCACCAGATTGGGGTCGGCGGTGACCAGGGTGCCGCCCGCCCGCACCCACTCGACCAGGCGGCGGTCGTCGGCGGCGTCGAGCCGGTCGTCGAGCACCAGCGCCACGCCGCCCGCGCCGGCGGCGGGCGGGGCGGTCGCCTGGTCCACTCCGGGTCCGAGCTGGCCGATGAGCAGCGCCAGCGCCTTGGCTCCCTGGGGCGACGTGGAGGTCGGGTCCAGCGGCGGGCCTCCGGCGCCGCCCGAGCCGCCGACCACCCCAAGCGCCACCACCGCGGCCAGGAGGAGCAGCCACAGCCCCGGCCCTCGCAGCCGCTCCCGGACGCCGGCGGCGCCGGTGGCGGTGGTCATGAGGGCGGGTGGAGGTCCCAGGCGTCCGCGGGCGCGCCGACCGGCACCAAGACCCGGCGGGCCAGGTCGTCGAACGCCGCCTGGTCGCCGCGCCCCGTCGGCCGGTCGCCGTACCACGCCTGCTCGAACAGGTCCGTGGCGCCGGCGAAGGCCGGGGCCGCAGCGGGCGCGGCGAAGGTCACGTCGTGGCGGTACTCGCCGCTCGTGCGTCCGGGAACCTCCTCGACGACTCCCCGACCGGCCAACTCGGCCACCAGGGCGCGGTACCGGCAGCGCAGCGCCTCCCGCCAGCGTCCGGCGGCCTCGTGGGCCGCCGCCTCGGCCCGCCAGGCGGCCGGTGACATGGCGGCCCGGTCATCCCGGAATACGACCGCCGGCCGGCCGGGGCGCCGGCGGGCGCCCCCGCGGCGCACGACGGTCACGACCACCAGCGCGATCACCGCGGCCAGTACGACGCCGACCACCACATCCGCCGCCAGCGACGACCCGGGGCTGCCCCCGCCGAACAACCGAGCCAGCAGCTTCCCCACCTCGGTGGTCAGCCAGTGCCAGGCCGCGTCGAGCACGCTGCGGCGGCGGGGCCGGAACTCGGGGCGGCCCAGGATGCTCTTGGCCAGCCCCCGCACCCGGTTGGGGTCGTTGGCGGGCGGAGCCAGTTCGACGGGCGCCCGGCGCAACACGGCGACACCCTAACCCGGCGCCTTCGCGGGACCGAGGCCGGCGTGTTCCACACTGCCCTCCACGCGGGCTACTTTCATTGGTTGTGAGCACGGCGCCCGAGGGCAGCGCAGCATGAGCCAGCTGCGCCTCGACGCGCTCACCGGGCGGTGGGTGGTCATCGCCAGCGAGCGGGCCGAACGGCCGGCGTTCCGGATCCGCAGCCTGCCGGTGGAGGACGACCCCCGCCCCTGCCCCTTCTGCCCGGGCGGCGAGGACGCCACGCCGCCGGCCCAGCAGACCTACGGGCCCGACGGTCAGTGGCTGGTCCGGGTCGTGCCCAACAAATACCCGGCCTTCGACGGCAATGCCCCCATGGTCGTCACCCACCTGGGGCCGGTGTTCACCCAGGCCCCGGCGAGCGGCATCCACGAGGTCCTGATCCTGTCCCCGGAGCACCGGGCCACCTGGGCGGACCTTTCCGACGCCCACGCCGGCCTGGTCATGCTTGCCATCAGCGACCGCATCAACGAGCACGCCCTGGAGCCCGGGCTTCGTTACAGCCAGGCGGTGGTCAACAGCGGCCGCGAGGCCGGCGCCTCGCTCGAACACCCCCACGCCCAGTTGATGTCCATGCCGTTCGTTCCCGGCGAGGCCGCCGACGAGGTGGGCAGCTTCGCCCGTTTCCACGGCAACTGTCTGCTGTGCGCGGTGCTCGACGCCGAGGAAGACGCCGGCCACCGACTGGTGTACGCCGACGATCACATCGTCGTCGTGTGCCCCTTTTGGAGCGGCACGCCGTACCAGATGCTGGTGTTACCGCGGGCGCACAACCCCCACCTCCACCGCAGTTCGGCCGAGGACCTGGCCGCCACCGGGCGGGCCATCCGGCTGTCGCTGGCCGCCATGCGGGCCCGCCTCGGGGACCTCGCCTACAACGTGATGTTTCACTCGGCGCCGTACCGGGTTCGCGGCGACTACCACTGGCACGCCCACATCCTGCCCAAGGCGACGACGCGCGGCGGCTTCGAGCTGGGATCCGGTGTGCTCATCAACGTCATGGCCCCGGAACGGGCGGCGGGCGAGCTTCGCACCGAGCTCAAGGCCTTCGCCTGACCGCCATCGCGGTCAGTACGGTCATCGCGGCGCCGCCCGAGCGGGTGTGGGACGACCTCCGCCACATCAGCCGCCACGTCGACTGGATGGCCGACGCCGACGCCATCCGTTTCCAGGGCGAGCAGACCGAGGGGGTGGGCACTGCCTTCGTGACCGCCACCAAGGTCGGACCCATCCGGCTGAACGACGTCATGGTGGTCACCGAGTGGGAGGCGGCGCGGGTCATGGGGATCCGTCACACCGGGATCGTCACCGGAACGGGCCGGTTCACCCTTGAGCCGGTCGGGGAGGGAACCCGGCTCACCTGGGAGGAGAATCTCCACTTCCCGCCGTGGATGGGAGGGGCCCTGGGCGGGGTCGTCGGCCGGCCGGTACTGGCCCGGATCTGGCGCCACAACCTGGAGAACCTGCGCCGGCGGTTCGTCGCCGGCTAAGGGGCGGTGCGGGGGAGGGCTACGAGGTGGCCGCCGGGGTCCACTGGTCCCAGGACAGGTTCCAGTCCATGGTCCCGTGGTCGCCGAGGTCGGGCGGCCGGGGCGAGCCGACCACCTGGATGACGTCGCCGATGCGGCTGAAGTTGTAGAAGGAGGTGGCGTTGGCCACGCTCAGGTTGACGCAACCGTGCGAGACGTTGCTGTTGCCCTGGGCGCCGGTCGACCACGGCGCGGCGTGGACGAACTCCCCGCCGTCAGAGATGTTGACGTCCCAGTACACATGCTCGTCGTAGCCGTCGGCCGAGTTGACCGGGATACCCACCGTCGAGGACACCATGTGCACGTCCTGCTGGCGGTAGAGGTCGATGTGGATCCCGTTCATGGTCGGGTACTTGGTGCGCCCGGCGCTGATCGGGTAGGTCGCGACCGGCTGGCCGTTGCTGGTCACGGTCATGACGTGGGTCGCCACGTTGACGGTGGTGACGTGGGCGTCGCCCACCACGAAATTGCTGGTGGTCGTCTCCTCACCCCAGACGCCGCCGCCGGCGTCGAAGCCATTGAGGTTGGCGGTGATCGAGACCTTCTCCCCCGACGGCCAGTACACCTGGGGCCGGAAGTGCAGCTCCCGGCTGCTGAACCAGTGCCAGCCGCCGGCCACCGGCGTCGACTCGGTGACGTGGAGTTGGGCCACGAGGGCGTCCTTGTTGGTCACGCTGTGGTTGAAGCGCAACACGATCGGCTGCGCCACCCCGACCGTCAACCCGGCGGCCGGCGTGACCGTGGCGGACAGGACGGCGGTGGGAACCAACGACTGGAAGTGGCTGACCTGCTGGGCCGAGTGGCCGCTCGGCATCTTGGCATCCACGGTCACCGTGTACGCGGTCTTCAGGGCCAGGGTGCCCGTCGAGCGCCACGCCGCTCCGCCGGGATCGAGGGCGCCGGCGACGGCGGTGCCGTCCGGTGCGGTCACCGAGACGGAGTTCAAGCGGCCGGTGGCGGCGGTCACGGACACGATGGTGTCAAGCGCCACGTTGGTCGCCCCGTCGGGCGGCTGGACCAAGACGTGCACCGCCTCGGCGGTGGTCGGTGTGGTGGCCCCGGCCAGCCCGTTGCCGCCCCCGGATGAGGACGACGAATTCGAGGTGGTGACATACAGGGCGGTGGCGGCGGCGACCACGAAAACGGCGGCCACGACGATGGCCACCGTCAGCTTCGAACGACCGAAGGGCGCCTTCACGGACGGCGCCGGTGCATCAGGGGTCGAACGCTGGTCGGATACCGCGTCTGGCGTGTCGGCCATCGCGTCGAGGATACGTAAATCGGCGCCATATCTCACGTCACCAAATATCCAAAAGGTGACATGTCCGGTGCCGGTTAACGAACCGGCTCGAGCCAGATTACCGCCAGGGGCGGCAGGGTGAGCTCCGCCGATGCCGACAGGCCGTGCCATGGCGTGGCGGTGGCGGCCACCTCACCTTCGTTCCCCATGCCGCTGCCACCGAAGAAGGCGGCGTCGGTGTTGACCACCTCGCGCCACGGTCCGGCGAGCGGCAACCCCACCCGGTACCCCTCGTGGGGGACCGGGGTCAGGTTGGCGATGCACGCCAGCACGGGGGTGCCCGTTTCCACGCCGGCCTCGCCGCCGGCGCCGAACCGCAGGAAGGACAGAACGCTGTTGTCGGTGTCGCTGGCGTCGATCCAGCGGAACCCTTCGCCGGTCGTGTCGCGCTCCCAAAGGGCCGGGCTGCTGCGGTACACCCGGTTGAGGGCCTGGACGGCAGCACGGACGCCGGCGTGCTCAGGGTTGTGAAGCAGGTCCCAGTTGAGGCTGTGCTCGTGGGACCACTCGTGGTCGTCCGCCAGCTCGCAGCCCATGAAGATCAGCTGCTTGCCGGGGTGGGCCCACATCCAGCCGAACAGCGCCCGCAACCCGGCCAGCTGCTGCCAACGGTCGCCGGGCATCTTGGTCATCAGCGAGCCCTTGCCGTGGACGACCTCGTCGTGGGAGAGCGGAAGGACGAAATTCTCGGTCCAGGCATAGATCAGCCCGAAGGTCAACTCATTCTGGTGATAGCGCCGGAACAGGGGGTCGCGCGAGAAGTACTGGAGGGTGTCGTGCATCCAGCCCATGTTCCACTTGAACCCGAAGCCCAGGCCGCCCAGATAGGTCGGCCGGGACACCGCCGGCCAGGCGGTCGATTCCTCGGCGATCATCAACGCCCCGGGGTGCTCGGCGTACACGGACTCGTTGGTCTCCTTTAAGAAGCTGACGGCCTCGAGATTCTCCCGGCCACCGAACACGTTGGGAATCCATTCGCCCGGGTTGCGGGAGTAGTCGAGATACAGCATCGACGCCACTGCGTCCACCCGGAGGCCGTCGATGTGGTACTCCTGCAGCCAGAAGAGGGCGTTGGCGACCAGGAAGTTGCGGACCTCGTTGCGCCCGAAGTTGAACACCAGGGTCCCCCAGTCGGGGTGGGAGCCCTTCCTCGGATCCTCGTGCTCGTAGAGGGCGGTGCCATCGAAGCGGGCCAGGGCGAACTCGTCGCGCGGGAAGTGGGCGGGCACCCAGTCGACGATCACGCCGATCCCCCGCTGGTGCAGGGCGTCGACCAGGGCCCGGAAGTCGTCTGGGCTGCCGTAACGGGCGGTCGGGGCGTAATAGGCCGAGACCTGGTAACCCCAGCTGCCGCCATAGGGATGCTCGGCGACCGGCATGAACTCCACATGGGTGAAGCCCATGTCCGCCACGTAGTCCGGCAGCCGGTCGGCCAGCTCACGGTAGGTGAGGGGCCGCCAGTGGCCCTGCGCGTCCTGGCCCCAGCGCCACGACCCGAGGTGCATCTCGTACACCGACAGCGGCCGCTCGTGGGCCCGGGCCGCGGCCCGCTCGGCTCGCCAGCGCTCGTCCGCCTCCGACCAGGCGTGGCCCGGCGGAGCGGCGATGATGCTGGCCGTGCCCGGCGGTACCTCGGTGGCGAAGGCCAGCGGGTCGGCCTTCAGGGACAGGTGGCGGTCCGGCGTGACGAGCTCGTACTTGTAACGGGCGCCCGGCTCCACCCCGGGAATGAACAGCTCCCACACACCCGAGGAGCCGAGCGAGCGCATCTGGTGGACCCGGCCGTCCCAGAAATTCCAGTCGCCGACCACGCGAGCGGCTCGGGCGTTGGGTGCCCACACCGCGAAGGACACCCCGGCGACACCTTGGTGGACCCGCGGATGGGCCCCGAGCACCGTCCACAGCCGGTGGTGGCGACCCTCGCCGATCAGGTGCAGGTCCAGTTCGCCCAGGGTGGGCCAGGCCCGATAGGGGTCGTCGAACACAAAGGTGGTGACGAACCCGGGGCGGCCGTAGTCGGCGGCCAGCTGGTAGTGGTCCGTCTCGGGCGGCACCGCCACCTCGAAGACCCCGGCGGGGTGGATCCGCGTCATCTCCCGCGCCTCGGCCGGCGACCCGCCGCTCGGGATGAACCGCATGGCGAGGGCGTCGGGGCGGTAGGCCCGCACCACGCCGTCGTGCAGGCCAAGGACACGGTGGGGGTCGCCGTGCTCGCCGGCGACGATCAGCTCGATCTCGGGGTCCGAAGGCTTCATGGCTCGGGTCGCGGGACGGGCGTCAACCATAGGTTCTTCCCTACCCTTCCAGCCCCGAGTACGACCCTGCCAGCATGCGTTGGATGGCTGCGGTGGGGATCGGGATCCAGCCGGGGCGGTAGGCCCGCTCGTAGCTCAGCTCGTACAGCGCCTTTTGCAGCTCGAAGGCGAGCGACACCTCGTCGCGCACCTCGGGGCGTTCGGGGAGCAGGACGGCGATGCCGTCGGTGCCGAAGTAGCCGTCGAGGAAGGCGTCCCGGTTGCGCCGCTCCCACCGCTCGGCCAGGGGCGCCAGCTGCTCCTGCTCATGGGCCTCCTGCTCGAGGAGCACGAAATGGGAGGCGTAATGCAGAGAGCGGACCATCCCCGTCACGTCTTTGAACGGCGAGGTGAAGACCAGCCGCTCCGCCTTGGCACGCGCCGGTTCCCCCTCGAAGTCGAGGACGTACCAGCCACCGTCGGTGCGCATCACCTGGCCCAGGTGGTAGTCGCCGTGGACCCGGATGGCCGGGCCGGGGTCGTCGACGGCGCGCAGCCGCTCGATCAGCTCCTGGCCGGAGCCACTGGCCCCGGCGACGGCCCGCAACTGGTCGTCCACCTCGTCGAGGACCGCCGGCCAGCCGCGGTTGCGGAACTGCTGGCGGTCGACGCCGAACGCCTCGGCCATGGCCAGGTGCATCTCGGCGGTGACCTGGCCGAGACGGGCCGCCTCGTGGGCGAAGTCGCCGCCGGCGTCGCCGGGATCCTCGGCGCGGACCGAGTACAGGTTCCGCAGCGATGCCAGCGCCAGCGCCCACCCCTCGGTGCCGCCGGCGAGGAACTGCTGCACGAAGGCCAGATCGGTGCCGTCGCGCTGCCACACCGCGACCGGCTGGGCGACATGCTCGAACCCCACGTTGGTCAGGGCCTCGGTGACCTCGACGTCGGGGTTGCGGCCCTCATGGAGACGGCGGAACACCTTGGCGATCAGCTTGTTGTCGTACACCAGCGACGTGTTGGACTGCTCGGCCTGCACCGGGCGCACCCGCTCGGCCAGCAGCTCCTCGGACGTGACGAACGACAACCACGCCAGCGACAGCTCGGGGTCGAGGGTGGCGTCGTAGTAGTAGCGGTCGCCGGCCGAGCCGAGGACGCCGCTCTCGTGGCCGTTCAGGAAGTCGGCGATCTCGCCGTTGGGGCGCTCCCCGATCAGCAGCTGGTAGCGCGCCTCCTCGCCGCCGCCGTCGGCGCCGTCGGACCCGGCGCCCGCCACCGCGACGATCACCCAGAGGAGCCGGTGGGCGCCCCCCGCGGTGCTGGCCAGGTGATCGACATCGACCACCGTCACCGAATCGGGGCGGGGAGCGACGTCGCCTTTGAACCAGCGCTGGCGGCCCAGATACTCGGGGAGGAACTGGACGACACCCTCGGGCAGCGACACGCCGGGAGGCGCCCCACCGCTCACTGTTCCACCAGCTGGAACCAGTAGAAGCTGTAGGGCTGCAGCGTCACGTAGTACGGCAGGTCCCCGATCTTGGGGAAGGGAACCCGCCCGAGCAACTCGACCGGTGTCGCGCCACGGTACTGCTGCAGCGGCAGCTCGGCCGGCTGGGCCAGGCGGGACAGGTTGAACACCCCGAGCACGGTGTCACCCTCCCGCCAGTTGTCGCAGCTACAGCGGACGTAGGCCAGCACCGACGGGTTCTCCGTGGAGATGGTCTCGAAGGATCCGACGCCGAACACGGGGTGGCGCTTGCGGACCTCCAGCATCCGCTTGGTCCAGTGCAGCATCGAGCTGTGGTCGCGCGTCTGGGCCTCGACGTTGCAGGCCTGGTAGCCGTAGATGGGGTCCATGAGCGGGGGCAGGTAGAGCTGGGCGAAGTCGGCCCGGCTGAAGCCGGCGTTGCGGTCGGGCGACCACTGCATCGGCGTGCGGACGCTGTCTCGGTCGCCGAGGTAGATGTTGTCGCCCATGCCGATCTCGTCGCCGTAGTACAGGATCGGCGAACCGGGCAACGAGAACAGCAGGGCGTGGAGCAGCTCCGCCACCCGGCGGTCGTTTTCGACGAGGGGCCGCAGTCGCCGGGCGATCCCGATGTTCCGCTTCATCCGCGGGTCCTTGGCGTATTCGCTCCACATGTAGTCGCGTTCCTCGTCGGTAACCATTTCGAGGGTCAACTCGTCGTGGTTGCGCAGGAAGATCCCCCACTGGCAGCCGCCGGGGATGCCGGGGGTCCGGGCGAGGATCTCGGTCACCGGGTAGCGCTGCTCGCGCCGGACGGCCATGAACATCCGGGGCATCACCGGGAAGTGGAAGCACATGTGGCATTCGTCGCTGTCGCCGAAGTACTCGACGACGTCCTCGGGCCTCTGGTTGGCCTCGGCGAGGAGGACCCGCCCCGGGTACAAGGAGTCGACCTCCTTGCGCAGGCGCTTCAGATACTCATGGGTCTCTGGCAGGTTCTCGCAGTTGGTGCCCTCCCGCTCGAACAGGTAGGGAACGGCGTCGAGACGGAACCCGTCGAGTCC
>DATARN010000058.1:0-95575 GCA_036264135.1 Acidimicrobiales bacterium | reverse complement strand
TCAGGACCGCGGCTGGGCGACGAGGTGGTGATCGCCGACGGCGTCGTCAAGGGTTTCGGCGACCGCTTGCTCATCGACGAGCTCTCCTTTTCCCTTCCTCCCGGCGGCATCGTCGGTGTGATCGGTCCCAATGGGGCGGGAAAAACGACGCTGTTTCGCATGATCGTCGGATCCGACGACCCCGACCGGGGCACCCTCAGGATCGGCGCCAGCGTCAAGCTCGCCTACATCGACCAATCGCGCGACGACCTCAACCCCGACCACACGGTGTTTGAGGAGGTGACCGGCGGTTCCGACCTCCTGGTGGTCGGCGGCCGCGAGCTCCACGGCCGGGCGTATGTCGCCGGGTTCGGCTTCAAGGGTTCGGACCAGCAGAAGCGCGTCGGGGACCTTTCGGGCGGTGAGCGCAACCGGGTGCAGCTGGCCAAAGTGCTGCGCGACGGCGGCAACGTCCTCCTCCTGGACGAACCGACCAACGATCTCGATGTCGACACGCTGCGGGCCATGGAGGAGGCGCTGCTGGCCTTTCCCGGCTGCGCCGTGGTGGTCAGCCACGACCGGTGGTTCCTGGACCGCATCGCCACCCATGTGCTGGCCTTCGAGGGCGACTCGATCGTGCATTGGTTCGAGGGCAACTTCACGGACTACGAGGCCGACCGGCGCAAGCGCCTGGGCGCCGGCGCCGACCAGCCGCACCGTATCCGCTACAAGCCCTTGGTCCGGGGGTAGCCGTCGTGCTCAGCGTCGGCACGGTGAGGACGTTGGCGCTGGTGGTCTGCGTGGCCGGGATCGCGGGCATGATCGTCTCCTCGATCCTCAATCACAACGGCGCGGCGGTGACCTTCGGGCTGTTCAGCGCGGTGGCCGTGCTGTGCTCCATGGTCGCCAAGGCGGTCGCCGCCGATACCGAGCGGCGCCTCGGCGGGGGTCGCCCGGGAGGCGGCGATGACCCCCGAGCGGTCGGCGCTCGGGACCTCGACACCCTGGCGGAACTGCTGGAACGCCAGGTGGAGGTCGTCATTGCCGCCGGCGCCGCCGAAGAGCCGGTCCGGCAACTGGTGGGCGAGGCGGTGCGCTTCGGACGGACCCTCGGTCCCGCCGGGGAGCCGACTTTTGCTTCAGACGCCGGCCGCGAACGCCGACGCTCTCCCCATGCAGGGAACGTCTAGGACCATGATCAGCCGAGCGGTGCTCCGACAGGTGGAACCCGGCAATACCGCCCACTGCGCCCATTGCGGAGCACCCATCAAGTTTGCGGCCCGCACCCAGGCCCGCCAGGTCATCGCCAACGTGTACCGCGACGGCGTCTGGGTCCGGGTGGAGCATTACCACGCCGACTGCTACCAGGACGCCAACGAGCCGTACGGCGAGGCGGGCAGTTGAGCGCAGCCAGGCGACGACCGGCGGTCCGGCTCATCCATTAGGAGGGCGAAGGACGTAACACTGGGCGTATGCGGATTCTCGTAACCGGCAGTCATGGCCTGATCGGCTCGGCCCTTGTTGCCGCTCTCGAGCGGGAGGGACACGACGTCGTGCGGGTCGTGCGCGGTCCGGCCGGCCCCGGTGAGGTCCACTGGGACCCGGCCGCGGGCGAACTTGACCTTTCGGGCACCGACAAGATCGACGCCGCGGTGCACCTGGCGGGGGAAGGCATCGCCGAGAAGCGGTGGACATCGGAACAGAAGCGGCGGATCGTTGACAGCCGGGTGGCGTCAACCGACCTCCTGGCCCGCAGCCTGGCGGCGGCCGGACACCGGCCTTCGGTCCTGGTATCCGGCTCGGCCGTCGGCATTTACGGCGACCGGGGCGACGTGGTGATCGACGAGGACAGCCCCGCCGGCGCGGGATTCCTGGCCGAGGTGTGCCGGCAGTGGGAAGCGGCCACCGCGCCGGCCGCCGACGCCGGCATCCGGGTGGTGCACGCGCGGAGCGGCATCGTGCTCTCACCGGAAGGTGGGGCACTCAAGCGACAGCTGCCGTTGTTCAAGCTCGGCATCGGCGGCCGGCTTGGATCGGGTCGGCAGTACCAGAGCTGGATTGCCCTCGACGACGAGGTGGGCGCCATCATGTTTGCGCTGGAGAACGAGTCGCTCTCCGGGCCGGTGAACCTGACGGCGCCGCATCCCGTCACCAACGCCGAGTTCACCAAGACGCTCGGGGCGGTGCTCGGCCGGCCGACGGTTGTCGCCGCCCCCAAGTTCGGGTTGTCGGCGGTCCTCGGGCACGAACTGGTCAGCGAGATGCTGCTGGCCGGCCAGCGGGTCATGCCGATGCGGCTCCTGGGCAGCGGCTACACCTTCCGCTACCCCGAGCTCGAGCCGGCGTTGCGTAGCCTGCTGGTCTAAGGCCGCCGGGGCGGCGATATGGTCGCCTGGTGTCCCATGCCGTGGCCGCCGTGCTCGCCTCGGCGCTGGCCGCGGCCATGGTGCTGGTGCAGCCCTGGGCGGGGCGGCGACGGTACCGGCGCCTATTGGACCGGGTGACCACCGAACCCGACGCCCGGCTCCGCCACTACCTGCGGGGCATCGGCGGCGAATGGGTTGCGTCGGCGATCATCGTCCTGGTCGGCGTGGCGGCCGGGCGCAGCGCGGCGTCGATAGGCCTGGCGGCGGGAACCCACCCAGGGGCGAACACCGCGCTGATCGCCGAGGTGGCAGTGGTTCTCGCCATCAGCGCCGTGGTCTTTCGCTTCGGGGGCGCCGGCGTCCGGGCCGCCCTGCGCCGCCAGGCCCGGGGCTTCGCCGCCCTGCTCCCCCACGACCGACGCGAGCGATGGGCGTTCGCGGGCCTGGCGGTGACCGCGGGCATCTGCGAGGAGTTCGTCTTCCGGGGCTTCGGCGTCGCCTACCTGCGCTGGCTGTGGCCCGCCGCCCCCCGGCCTGCGATGATCGTGATCGTGGGCGCCGCCTTCGGCCTGGCCCACCTGTACCAGGGCGGGCGCGGCATCGTCCTGACCGGTCTGGTCGGCGGCTACCTGACCTGGTTGGTCCTGGCCACGGGAAGCCTCGTGCCGGCGATGATCATCCACGCCCTGCTCGACCTGCGGGTCCTGGCGCTGCCCGACCTGGACGAACCCGCCGGCGCCGCCGTCGGGCCGCCCAGCGACGCATCACAGCGGATGCTGGTACAGCCGCCAGATCTTTGAGCGGGTGCCGCCCAGCGCTTCGATGGCCGAGTTCATGCGGTGGTTGGTCGCCAGGATCCACGAGCACTCCGACTCGACGTACTGCGGCCGGGCGTTCATGCGGTCCAGCGCCTCCTGGTAGATGAGCGGCCCCAGGGCCAGGCTCTGCTGCCCGGGCTTGATCCCGAGGGCAAAGAAACGGCAGCGGGTCACCTTGGGCACGCCGCGTAAAAGGTGGTACCAGCCGAACGGCAGGAGCCGTCCCGACCGCAGCTTCGCCATGACCTGGTTGACATCGGGGAGGATGATGGCGACACCGACCGGTTCACCGTCGGGCTTCTCCACGACGAGGGTGATGTCCGGGTCGACCAGCTGCTTCATCGACTTGGCCAGATGCTTGATCTCCGCCTCGGGCATGGGGGCGAAGCCCCAGTTGCGGCTCCATGCCGCGTTGTAGACCTCGAACAGCCGCTTGATCTCGGCGTCGAAGTCCTTCATGCGCATCGGCCGGATGGTGATGTTGGCCCGCTCCTTCAGCCGGGCCAAGGTTTTGCGTTGCCGCTCGTCGAGGTGGACGCCGCCCTGCACCAGCTTCCAGGCCCACAGGTCCATTGCCTGCTCCCAGCCGTGGTCGAGCCAGTGGTGCTCGTAGTACCGGGGGTTCCAGGTGCTGAGGAAGGTGGGCGGATCCTCGAACCCCTCCACCAGGAGGCCGGTGTCGTCATTGGTCGTGAACGAGGCCGGCCCGACGGCGGTGGTCGCGCCCTTCATCTTCAGCCAGCGCCACGCCACCTCGAACAGCGCCTCGACCACCGCCGGGTCGTCGAACGTCTCGAAAAACCCGACCCATCCCCACGAGACGCCCTGGTAGTCGTTGAAGAACTGGTCGACGCAGGCGCCGACGCGGCCGACCGGGTCGCCGTCGCGGTAGGCGATCCACAGCTGGGTGACCTGATGGTCGTTGGCGGGATTCTTGGGGGAGATCCGGTCGGCGACCGACATCCGCAGCGGCGGTACCCAGGATGGGTCGTCGCCGAAGAGCCGGAACGGGACGTCGACGAACCGGCTCCGGCCTCGCCGCCCCGCCACCGGACGCACCTCAATCGCCATGGGTCCCAGCCTCCCCGAGATGCCGGCCCGGCTGCAAGCACGGGTGCCGTCGCACGCCGCCGGCGCCGGCGTGTCAGCGGGCGAAGGCCAGGAAGCCGACGCCGAGCAGCGTCAAGACCGCCCCGTACGCCCGCTCCAGGTGCCGGGACTGGCTGCGCACCGCCACCTGGGCTCCCAGGTAGGAGAAGGGGACGCTGGCGACGCCGAAGACCGCCACCACCGTCCAGTCGATGTGGCCGAGGGCGGCGTGGACCACCGTACCGGGAACCGCCAGCATCGCCGACACCGCCAGCGAGCTGGCGAACGCCGTCTTGATCGGCATGCGGAGCACGCTGAGGTAGAGCGGCGCCAGCAGGAAACCGCCACTGTTGGCCAGCAGCCCGGCCGCCACCCCGACCAACGCCGAGACGGCCACCAACCGGCTGCGGTACCCCGGCGTGTCGCGCGCCACTTCGTCAGGGGCGTCGGGCCAGCCGAGGAAGCGGATGCCGAGTAGGGCGACGACCACGTCGGTCGCGGTCACCAGGGTGCCACCCGAGATCCAGCGGGTCGCCAGCGCGCCGACGACGGTGGCTGGGACGCCCACCGCGACGCTCCACCACAGCACCTGCCGATCAACCAGGTGCTGGCGCCAGTACGCCAGGAAGGCCACCAGCGTGGAGGGGATGGTGGCCGGCAGCGGCGCGGCCACGGCCATGATCGCCGGGACGCCCACGGCGTGCAGAATGGGGGTGGCGACGGCCGATCCGCCCTTGCCGAAGAGACCGGCCAGGAACCCGACGGCGATGCCCACCGCCGCGATCGCCCACCAGTCCACTCGTCCATTCAACCCGGCCCTTCCTAGAAGTCCAAGACCAACTTCCTATCCGTTTCATAGGCTGGAGCTATGCACTGAAACGGAATATTTGAAGCTTCAACTTGTTGCATGGAAGAGACACCAAGGAGGATTGCCATGCCCGCAGTGATGGTTGACGATGTGCTGACGCTGCCCAGGATCACGGGACCCGGCCCGGACGCCCGCGTGCGCGCCGTGCGCAGCGTGACCACCGCCCCTCGCGGCTTCGAAGGCGAGGGGTTCCCGGTACGCCGGGCCTTCGCCGGCGTCGATCAGCGTCTGCTCGACCCCTTTATCCACATGGATCAGATGGGCGAGGTCGAATACGGCCCCGGTGAGCCCAAGGGCACGCCGTGGCATCCCCACCGGGGATTCGAGACCGTGACCTACATGATCGACGGGACGTTCCAGCACCAGGACTCGACCGGCGGCGGCGGCTTGATCACCAACGGTGCCACGCAGTGGATGACCGCCGGCCAGGGCATCCTGCACATCGAGCGGCCACCCGACGCCCTGGTTGCCAGCGGTGGCCTGTTCCACGGCATCCAGCTGTGGGTGAACCTGCCCGCCGCCGACAAGATGGTGCCCGCCCACTACCAGGACATCGACGCCGGCCGGGTGACGCTGTTGACGTCGCCCGACGGGGGCGCCCTGGTGCGGGTCATCGCCGGCACCGTCGACGATCGCGAGGGCCCGGGGGTAACCCACACGCCGATCACGCTCGTGCACGCAACCATCCAGCCGGGCGCCGAAGTCCGCCTCCCGTGGCGTCGCGACTTCAACGCCCTCGCCTACGTCCTGAGCGGCGAGGGTGTCGTCGGCGACGAGCGCCGGCCCGTCGCCACCGGCCAACTGGCCGTCTTCGGCTCGGGCGACGCCCTGGTCCTCGCCGCCTCGCCGGCGCAGGAAAGCCGCTCCCCCGCCCTGGACGTCCTGATCCTCGGCGGCCGTCCCATCGGCGAAACCGTCGCCTGGTACGGACCGTTCGTCATGAACACCCAGCGGGAGCTGGAGCAGGCGTTCGAGGACTACCGCGCCGGCCGGCTGGGCACCATTCCCACCGACCACATCGGCGCCTGACGCCGCTTGTGATGAGTTGTGGGTCTCTAGGACCCGCAACTCATCAAGAGCTGGCCGGCACCTCCGCCGTGGAGGTCATGGGGTGGCCGGCCGTGGAGGCTACGGGGTGGCCGGCACGTCCGCCATGGAGGTAATTGGGGTGGCCGGCACCTCGCCGCCGGCCACCCGCAGGTCCCGAACCAGGGCGGTGAGGGTGTCCAGCTGCGCATCCGACAGGCCGTCAAGGCCGAATGCGCACCCCACGACGACATCGGTCGCCTCGTCGACCACGGCCCTCCCCGCCGGGGTGATGGCCACCATGGTGGTGCGGCGGTCATGGTCGTGGGGCAGGCGGCGCGCGAAGCCCTGGGCCTCGAGCCGGTCCACGATGTTGGTCACACTCGTCGGGTGGATCATGAGCCGCTGGCCCATCTTGCCCATGGGCAGGGCACCCCGGCGGCTGAACGCCAGCAGGACGAGGGCCTCGTAGCGGGCGAAGGTCAGGCCGAACGGCTTGAGTACGTGGGCGACCGAGGACTGAACGATCTGCTGAGCCCGCATGATGGACGTGGCCGCCGCCATGCTGGCGCCGCCCGGCCAGCGCTGCTCCCACTGGCGGCGCGCCTCGGCAATGGGATCGACCGCATCGAGGGGCGCCATGACGACAGCTAGGATACCCGAAGGTCGGTAGCCAGATAGTAGGACGTCCGAGTACGATGGATGACATGGGCGAGGGCGGCACCAACCGGGGGGCCTGGGAGCGGGCCTTCGACCAGACAGGTCCCGCAGAACCGCGGGAGACGCTCTCCGGCATCGCCCTCGAGCCGGTGTACGGACCCGACGACGGCGAGTTCCCCGGCGTGTTCCCCTACACGCGGGGCCCCTACGCCTCGATGTACCGCTCGAAGCTGTGGACCATGCGGATGTTCGCCGGTTACGGGACCGCCGACGACACCAACGCCCGGTTCAAGGAGATCCTGCGCGCCGGTGGTGACGGGCTGAGCACGGCATTCGACCTGCCGACCCTGATGGGCCGCGACTCCGATGACCCCCGCAGCGCCGGCGAGGTGGGCCGGGCCGGCGTGGCGGTCGACACCCTGGCCGACTTCCAGGACCTCTTCGCCGGCATCGACCTGGCCGCGGTCACCACGTCGATGACCATCAACTCCCCCGCACCGATCGCCCTGGCCCTCTACATCGCCACCGCCGAAGACGCCGGCATCCCCCGGGCCCGACTGGGCGGCACCCTCCAGAACGACATCTTGAAGGAGTACCAGGCGCAGAAGGAGTTCGCCTTCCCGCCCCGGCCGTCGGTGCGCCTGGTGTCCGACGTCATCCGGTTCTGTGCCGCCGAGATGCCCCGCTGGCACCCCGTGTCGGTGTCCGGCTACCACATCCGGGAGGCCGGTTCGACGGCCGCTCAGGAGCTGGCGTTCACCCTGGCCAACGGCTTCGCCTATGTGGAAGCCACCACCCGCGCCGGGCTTCGGGTCGACGACTTCGCGCCCCGGCTCAGCTTCTTCTTCAACGCCCACATCGACTTCCTCGAGGAGGTGGCGAAGTACCGGGCCGCCCGGCGCATCTGGGCCCGCTGGCTTCGCCACCACTACGGGGCGGCCAACCCCCGGTCGTGGCAGCTGCGCTTCCACACCCAGACGGCCGGCGTGTCGCTGACCGCCCAGCAGCCCGAACTCAATATCGCCCGCGTCGCCGTCCAGGCCTTGGCCGCCGCCATGGGCGGCACGCAGAGCCTTCACACCGACGCCTTCGACGAAGCGCTGGCCCTGCCGACCGAGAAGGCGGCCCGGCTGGCCCTGCGGACCCAGCAGATGGTCGCCCACGAGACGGGCGTGCCCAGCGTGGCCGACCCCCTCGGCGGGTCGTACTACGTGGAGTGGCTCACTGACGAGCTGGAGCGCCAGGCCGAGGCGATCTTCGCCCAGCTGCTCGGCTGGGGCCACGGCTCGGTCCTGGAAGGGGTGCTGGCGGGCATCGAATCGAACTGGTTCCAGTCCGAGATCGCCGAGGCCGCCTACCAGTACCAGCGGGATCTGGCCACCGGCCGCAAGGTGCAGGTGGGGGTCAACCGCTTCACCGACGGCGGGCCCGGCGAAGCGCAGCAGCTCCTCGCCGTGGGCCCCGAAGTGGAGGCGGCGCAGTGCAAGCGCCTGGCCGAGGTTCGCCTCCACCGCTCGGCGGCGGCGGTCGAGGCGGCGCTGGACGCGGTGAAGGCGGCCGCCCGGGAGCCGGCGACCAACGTGATGCCCGCAGTGATCGAGGCGGTGCGGGCCTACGCCACCGTGGGCGAGATCATGGCCGCCCTGGCCGAGGTGTTCGGCCGCTACGTCGAGCGGGCGGTGCTGTGACGGCCGACGCGGGCGGCGTGGACCCGGACGTCACCTGGACATGGACCTGATGGGCGCCTAGGCGAGAACTGCTCACAGCCCGCCCACAGTGCACTCCCAGTTATGGCAAAGCGTGTTGTGGGATGGTAAACGGGTATTCAGCCGCCCTCCGCCCGAGAGGTGAGACCACGTGAGCCGTACCCAGCAGGTGCTCGTCGTCGACGACGAACCATCGATCGTCGACGCCGTGGCGACCGCCCTGCGCTACGAGGGCTTCGAGGTACGGGTGGCGGGGACGGGCCGCTCGGCGCTGACCGCCGCCCAGGAGGCGCCCCCCGACCTGATCGTCCTCGACGTCATGCTTCCCGACCTCGACGGCCTGGAGGTCACCCGCCGGCTGCGCTCCGACGGCATCAAGGTGCCCATCCTGTTCCTCACGGCGCGCGACAGCATCGACGACAAGCTGGCCGGCCTGGCCATCGGCGGCGACGACTACGTGACCAAGCCGTTCTCCCTCGCCGAGGTGGTGGCCCGGACCCGGGCCATCCTGCGCCGCACCCAGGGCGACGCCGACGTGCGCTCCCTCCGCTTCGCCGACGTGGTCATGGACGAGGACACCCACCAGGTCTGGCGGGCCGGAACGCCGATAAACCTGACGGCGACGGAATTCAGCCTGCTGCGGTTCTTCCTGCAGAACCCCAAGCGGGTGCTCTCGAAGACCCAGATCCTGGACCATGTGTGGCACTACGACTTCGGCGGCGACTCCAACGTGGTCGAGACCTACGTGAGCTACCTGCGCAAAAAGCTCGACGCCCTCGGCCCGCCGCTCATTCACACCATCCGGCTGGTCGGCTACGCCCTGCGGGAGCCGGGGCCCTAGCGTGTCGCTCCGCAGCCGCCTGCTGCTGGCCGCGGCGGCAATGGTGCTGCTCGCCTTGGTGGCGACCGACGTCGCCACCTACTCGCAGCTGCGCTCCTATCTCTACAACCAGGTCGACGCCAACCTCGACGCCAACCAGACCCGGGTCGGCGCCGCCTTGGACCGCGGCGTCCTCGGCTCGGCCTACATCGAGGTGCGCTATCCCGATCGGCATCTGGTCGCACCGCGAACCGACAACTCGGTCACCCCCAGGCTCCCGGCGCAGGTGGCCGTCACCGCGCCGGCCCAAGGCGAACGGGTCATCCACTTCAACGTTCCCGCCGAGGAACCGGGCGGTCCCACCTTCCGGGTGAGCTGGGCGGTGTTCTACGACGGCACCCAGGTGATCGTCGCCGTCCCCCTCAGCGACGTGGAACGAACGCTGCACCACCAGGCCAAGGTCGACCTGGCCGTCACCCTCCTCGCCCTGATCGGGGTGGCGGTGCTCGGCTTCTGGTTGGTGCAGCTCAGCCTGCGGCCGCTCGGGGAAATGGAGGCGACCGCCGCCGCCATCGCCGAAGGCGACCTCGGTCGCCGCATCCCCGGCGACGCCGAGGCGACCGAAGTGGGCCGGCTGGCGCGGACGCTGAATGTCATGATGACCCGGATCCAGGACGCCTTCGCCGCCCGGGACGCCACCGAGAACGCGCTCCGGCAGTCCGAAGAACGGCTGCGGCGCTTCGTGGCCGACGCGTCGCACGAGCTGCGGACACCGGTCGCCGCCATCGGCGCCTACGCCGAGCTGTTCGAACGGGGCGCCTCGGGCCGGCCCGAGGATCTGGCCCGGGTGCTTTCCGGCATCCGCAGCGAAACGGAACGGATGGGCGAGCTGGTGGAAGACCTGCTCCTGCTGGCCCGGCTGGACGAAGGGCGCCCCCTCGAACAGGAGCCGGTCGAGCTGGTCGGCCTGGCGGCCGAAGCGGTCGACGCGGCCGGCGCGGTGGGGCCGGCCTGGCCGGTGCGGCTGGAGGCCAACCAGACCGTCGAGGTCACCGGCGACGCCGCCCGGCTCCGCCAGGTGCTCGACAACCTGCTGGCCAACGTGCGGGCCCACACCCCGCCGGGCACCTCGACCGCGGTGCGGGTCGGCGCCCGCGACGGATCGGGGGTGGTCGAGGTGTCCGACAACGGCCCCGGCCTGGCCGGCGAAAGCGGCACCCGGGTGTTCGAGCGCTTCTACCGGGCCGACCCGTCGCGGTCCCGCCAAAACGGCGGCGCCGGGTTGGGCCTGGCCATCGTCGCCGCCATCGTGGCCGCCCACGGGGGCTCGGTGGCCGCCTCGGAGACGCCCGGCGGGGGGGCGACATTCACGGTGTGGCTGCCCTCGCGACGCCGGCCCGAGCCGGCACCGGCCAGTGCCGGCAACGGGGCCGCCGCACCTGCCCACCTCGACGCCCCGGCGGTAGCATCCGAGCCATGAGCGACGCCACGAAGGCACCGAGCGTCACCTCCCGGCTGACCTGGGAGGGGGCGCAGGAGCTGGCGCCCCGGTCGGAGACCCCGCCGCCGGTGCTGACCGAGGAGGTCGGCGGCGTCCTGCGGCTGGCCGAGGGCAACGTGCTCGACGTCAACGACGTGGATTACGAGTTCCGGCCCGACGACGAAACCATGATCATCAACATGGGGCCGCAGCACCCGTCCACCCACGGGGTCCTGCGGCTCATGCTGGAGCTCGAAGGCGAGACCATCCTGCGCAGCAAGCCGGTGATCGGCTACCTCCACACCGGGATGGAGAAGACCGCCGAGGAGCTCATGTTCATCCAGGGCGGGACCAACGTCACCCGGATGGACTACCTCTCACCGTTCTTCAACGAGGTGGTGTACTCGCTGGCGGTGGAAACCCTGCTCGGCACCGAGATACCGCCCCGGGCCACCTGGATCCGAATGCTCATGTGCGAGCTGAACCGCATCAGCTCCCACCTGGTGTCCATCGCCACCGGCGGCACCGAGTTGGGCGCCACCACGGTGATGATCGTCGGCTTCCGTGAGCGCGAGCTGCTCCTCGCCTTCTTCGAGAAGGTGACGGGGCTGCGCATGAACCACAACTACATCCGCCCCGGCGGGGTGGCCGCCGACCTTCCCGACGGCTGGCGCGACGACGTGCTGGCCATTTGCGACGTCATAGACCGCCGTCTCGACGAGTACAACACCTTCGTCGCCCAGCAGCCCCTATTCCACCAGCGGATGTCCGGGGTGGGCGCCATCACCGCCGAGGAGGCCATCGCCCTGGCGGCCACCGGGCCCGTCCTGCGTTCGACCGGCGTCCCCGCCGACCTACGCCGGGACCGCCCCTACCTGGCCTACGACGCCGTCGAGTTCGATGTCATCGTGGGCAGCGCCGGCGACTGCTGGGACCGCCTCTTGATCCGGCTGAACGAGATGCGCGAGTCGGTGCACATCTGTCGCCAGATCATGGACATGATGCCGTCGGGCGACTACCGGGTCCAGGACCGCAAGGTGACCCCGCCCCCCCGGTCGCGCATCGACGAGTCCATGGAAGCCCTCATCCACCACTTCAAGCTCTTCACCGAGGGATTCCGGGTCCCCGTGGGCGAGACGTACACCGCCGTCGAGTCGCCCCGCGGCGAGTTGGGCTGCTACCTGGTCTCCGATGGCGGCAACAAGCCGTACCGGCTCCACATCCGGGGCCCCAGCTTCACCAACCTGCAGACGCTGCCCCCCATGCTGCGGGGCGGCCTGATCGCCGACGCCGTGCCGGTCATCGCCAGTATTGACCCGGTCATGGGCGACGTCGACCGCTGAGCCCGGCGCGCCCCCTCGACGTCCGGCGCCGAGTAATTTCCCTCCCGATGCGACGGTGGCTGGGGGCGGCGGCGGCGGTTGTGGTCCTCGCCGCCGGCTGCGGCTCCTCGCAACGGATCCTTGAGGGAGCGGCGCCGCCGGCGAGCACGACCACGTCAACTTCGACGTCGACGACAACCACCGTGCCGCCCTGCCCCCAGCCGTCCGTGGCCGCCGGCCAGACGGTGACGCAGCTGGCCACCCCCCTCTCCACGACCGCCGCCTACTCGGCCGCCCCCGGCGGCCCGGCGGTCGGCCACCTGAAGGAGCGCTGGGGCGGTCCCTCCACCCGTCCGGTGGTGGACGTCCAGAACGGCTGGGTCGAAGTTCGTCTCAACACCCGCCCCAACGGGTCGATGGCCTGGCTCCCGCCGTCCAGCGTGACCCTCAGCACCACCCCGTACCGCATCGTGATCTCGGTCTGCCAGCGGTCCCTCACCTTGTTCCAAGGAGGGACGGCGGTGTACTCGTCGCCCGTCGGGGTGGGCCAGCCGCAGTGGCCGACCCCCGTCGGGCCGACGTTCGTCGACGCCATCGTGAACACGCCCCGCTACCAGCAGTACATCTACGGGCCGACGGTGCTGATCATGGGCGCCCACTCCGACGTGTTCACCGAGTTCGACGGCGGCGACGGCACCGTCGCCATCCACGGCTACCCGTCCGACCCCGCCTCCACTCGGGGGGTGGCGTCGTCCCACGGCTGCGTGCGCTCCAGCCCCGACACCATCAACGCCATCAAGGCCGTCCCAGTCGGCACCCCCATCGACGTGATCGCCTAGCCCGAAGCAGAGGACCCTCGCCGACCGCTGCGCCCGTCGAGCCGGGCGAGCAGGGCGCCCGGGCCGGCGAGCACGGCCCCGAGTTGGCCCACCCGGCGGGTCGGCGGCGTTGGGCCCGCGCCGGCGGGCGTAGAGCCGATGACGTTCATGCCGTCGACCTACCAACGCATTGGGCGACCGACCGGGTAGCCGCCGGCCGCCGAGCGATCAGCCGGCGACGGATTTCATGGCGCGCACCGCGGCCACCAGGGCCTCGGCGTCGAGGACGTCGGCCATCAGCCCGATCTGCTCCTCCCACACCGCTTCGGGTACTTCGGACTTCACCTCGTCGTCGAGGACGTGGTACACGTCGAGGCCCAACTGGGCCCCGGCCAGGGCGCCTGCATAGGCCGGATCCCCTTGGATGACGGTCTCCGCTGTGATCTCGGCGGCCTCCGGGTCGGGAGCGCCGATCAGCACGACCAGTTCCTTGGGATCATTGGCCTGGGCGAGCCGGAGGATGGCCTCCTGGCTCTGCAGGTCCATGGCTCCTGACGCCGTTCAGACGAAGCACTCGGTGGCCACGAAGGCCACCTCCGCCCCCGCCGCCTGGGCACAGGCGGCGATGGCGACGCCCGATATCCCGTCGCGCTCGCCGAGGGCGATCACCTTGCGGTCCTTAAGCACGCTTCAACTCACCTCCTCCTTCTGCTCGTTGACCCACTCGTTGAGTTGCATGACGTTGAGCGCCGGGTCGGATAGCCGGGCCTTTTCCTTCCCATCCTGGAAGAGGATGAACGCCGGCATGCTCATCACCTTGAGCTCCATACACAGGCGGCGGGCGGTGGGCGCCTCCAGCTTCACCACTGACAGCCAGTCCGCCTGGCGCTCGGCCAGCGACGCCACCGCGGGCATGAGGGCCAGGCACGGACGGCAGTCTGGGCCCCACACGTCCACGAGCACCGTGCCGGTGCCGACCAGGTCCCAGAAGTTCTCCTTGGTGGCTACCGCGATAGTCGAAGTGTCGCTCATTGACCCAGTCCGTTCCTTTCCAGCAGAACGCTCATTCCGTCGGACAACTGACATACCCGCCCGAGGAACAAACTTCCCTTGGCGATGAGCATGACTCTATTCGCCTCGCCCGTGGTGAGCCGATCCACGGCGTGAGGCAGGTAGCACAGCGCCGATGCCAGGTGGCCCTGGGTGGGGCTGAACCCCGGCATGCCGCGCTCGGTGACGAACGCCGCGATGTCGCCCTTGGCGATGTCCCCCTTGCGGGCGGCCAGGGCGGCGATGGTGCGGTAGTTGCGCTCCGGCACGTTCCCCGAACCCTGCGGTTCGGTCACCTCCGGGTTGTGCAGCTCGGTGGCGTAGTCGTCCACCGCCGTCATCGCCACTCCAAGCCGCGAGAGCGGCTCGACGGCCAGGGCTTCCATGACCGCCGGGTTGCTGCCCCCCGCCGACACCTTGTGGCGGCCCACGCCGTCGAGGCGGATCCGGGGCGACACCCCGTCGTCGGCCTCGATCAGCGCCGCCGCCCCGCCGAGGACGTCCTCGAGTACCGGCATGCCCGACTTCAGGTGGCCCTGGAACTTCATGCCCAGCTTGGCCATGCACCCGCCGCCGACCACAGCCACCCGGGAAAAGACGCCGGCGGCCACCAGGCTGGCCGCGATGACCAGGGCGGGAACAGGAGCGGCGCAGAAGTCCTTGATGTCGGCTCCCGAGGCGTTGCTCAGGCCGGCGGCCTCGGCCACCGCCTTGGCCAGGTTGCCCCCGCCCCGCTGGTAGCGGTCCCCGATCGCCTCCTCGCCGCAGCCCAGCACGTAGTCCACCGAGGCCGGGTCGATCCCGTGGCGCTCGAGCAGGTGCAGGAGTGCCAGCGTGGCGGTGGCCTTGGCCGCCAGGTTGTCGAGCAGCACGTGGGCCGAAAGGGCCTCGTCGTCGCCCTGACCGCATCGGAAGGCAGCCTCCCCATCGACCACCGAGAGGGCCCCGGCCTCGGCGGCCACCGCCGACACGTCGCCCTGGGCCCGGTCGACCTTCTCCAGGTTGAGGCGCTTGGCGAGCGGGTGGCCCGCCAGCGCCGCCGCCGCACCGGCGGCGGCCGCGGGCGACAGGGTGAGTAGGTCGAAGTCGTCGACCGCGGCCAGCAGGCCGAGGAACTCCGCCTCGGGCATGATCTCGCCGGTGGCGGTGAAACGGCCGGCGCCCGCCAGGGCCGACCACGGCCGGGGCGGCAGGTCGCGCGGGTGGACGGCGTTCACGTACGCCTGGTTGGCGGGGTAGGCCACGGCCTGGTCGAAGGACCGCAGCGACGAGGCGAACGCCGCCGCCACCTCGGGGTCCTTGGCCAGCTCCCGCCGGGGCTTGGAGCCGTGCCGGGCCAGGGAGGGGACGTGGGCCAGCACTTGGCTGGCGGCCGAGATCACGATGTCAGGCATGCGCCTCCACAGGAAAGATGGTCGGTTGGTGGACCGAGGTTTGCAGGGCCTCCAGGGCCCGGTCCAGCAGTTGGCGGCGCCACTGCTTTTCCGCCTCCGGGCCGAGGGAGGGGTCGCCGGTGGGAAAAGGAATCCCTCTCGTGGGCACGATCCGCGGCGCCCCCACCCGTTCGGCGATGGAAATGAGGTTGCACAACAGGACCGTCGGAATGCCCGCCCGCTCCAACTCCTTGGCCAGCGTTGCCCCGCAACGCGTGCCCGTCCCTCACGTGGCCGTCAAGATGGCGGCCCGGGCGCCGGAGCGGCGCAGATCGGCGGCCCACTCGATGCCGAAACGCCGGGCGTTGGCCACCGACGTCCCGTTGCCGGTGGTGACGAAGTACTCGCCGAAGAGACTTCCGACGGCCCCCTCGGCCTCCAGTTCCCGTCCCACGTCCAGGGGCAGGATGCGGTGGGGATCCTCGTTGGCCCACACCGTGGAGAACCCGCCGTGGACCGACCGGAAGGAACCGGGGGCCAGGGCATCGCCGACCGGGTAGCGCAGCCACCGGGTGGCCCGGGCCGACTCCAGGCCGCCGGGGTTGTCGTCGGGCACCAGGCCGCCCTCGGTGACCAGGGCCACCATGACGGTGCTGGTGTCCTCGACCGGCGGGGCCGGCGTCACCTGGTCGAACGTGGCCCGTGGGATCTCGGTGGCGTCGCCGTCGCCACCAAGCCGGGCCAACGCCAGGTCAACGGCGCGCACCGCGGCGTTGGCATCGGCCATGACGGTGAGCCGGGCCAGCTTGCCGATCCGCCCGTCGGCGGGACCCACCGCCTCACCGGCGAGGATCCGGCGCGCCACCGCCGCCAAGGTGTCGAGGGACGCCGCCATCCGCCGGGCCACCTCGCCGCTGGCCACCACGACCGCCGACCCGGCCTCGTCGAGGCCGGGGTTGTCCCCGTGCATGGAGGCCACGGCGGGCAGGCCGGCCTGATGGGCGGCGGCCGCGACTCGGGCACACGCCAGGCCGTACCGCCCGCTGGTGAACGCCGGTCCCGCGACCACCAGATCCGGCGACGCCGAGCGAATCAGGTCGATGATGGCGGGCACCACGCCAGCGGCCAGGTCGTCCCCACACCAGACGGTGGCCACGATCTCGTGGTCGGGGGCGAGGAGCTCCGCCAGCCGCCGCCCCGGGCCAGTCGGACCGTCCACCAGCTCCGGCCCGGCACCGGCAGAGTCCTCCCCGCCGATCCCGGCAAAGAACTGGTTGATGTAGTGCACGATCCGCGCCATTAGCCCATAGCTTCCCGCGCCGCAGTGACAGCAATCAATGTCAGCCGACCCGGGCCGTCACGCGGCCCCAGCCGAGCGGGCTGAGGGCGCAGTACACCACGGCGGTCGGCACCTCGAGGGCGGCGGTGGCCGGGGCGGCCAGCAGGGTGAACTCGGCGCCGCCGTACGCCTTTTCCACTTCGGGAAGGGCAAGGCGGTGGTCGTAGTTGCCGGTACTCACCATTGCAGTGGCCCGCTCGGGGGCGACGACGACCGGCGGCCCGGTCCCGTCGGTGCCCGCCATCTCGGCGTACAGGCCGACCGCCTCGACACCGAGGTCGGCCAGGGCGTCCATCTTCAGGGCCATGTCGGCGTCGGCGTTGCCTCCACCCTCCTTGGTGACCACGGCGGCGTCCCACCCGGCGGCCGCGCACAGCTTGGCGGCAAAGGCGGAGATCAGTTCCTTCGCCGCCTGGTCGACCGGCTCGGGGCAGATCACCACGCCGGCGAAGTCGAGGTCGCGCCCGTGACGCCGTCGCAACTCGCTGACCACCGGATGGTTCTGGTGCATGAAGGTGGGGTTCTTGAGGGCGGGATGGCCGAACTGGCCGCTCACCACCGCACCGTCGTCGAACTCCCCCGGGTCCAAAAAAGTGGGAAGGCCGGCGCCGAAGCTGCGGCCGTAGACGAACACGTCCTTGAACAGGCCCTGGGTCTGCAGGTTGGTGATGGCCCCCACCCGGGGCCGCTCGCCGCCGGCCCGCCCCGGCGTCGGCCCGGGCAGCTCCTCAACGGCGTCGGGCTCGGCGTCGAGCGCCGCGCCCGCCAACCAGGCGGCGAGGCGGAGGGATCCCCGCCGCAGCGCGCTGTCCACCTGGTCCCAGCCCGCACCGGCGGCGGGGGTGAACTCGACGACCAGGTTGTGGGTTGCGCCGAGCGGCGACAGCGGCGCCGCCGGCCCGACGAGATCGACGAGTGCCTCCTGGGCCCGCGGCAGGTAGCCGGCGGTAACGACCGCCGTCCCCCGCAGCACGTGGGTTTCGCCGTCGCCCTGGGGGCGGGCCGGTCCCACGAAGCCGGGAAAGATGCCCGCCCCGCCCGGCCCCTTCGTCCTCGGCTCCACCGCGTCGAGCACCTTGACGATACGGGCGCTGTCCCCCGGTGAGACCCAGGACAGTCGGATGTCGGCGAGGGCCGGGTCGGCCAGGAGCGCCGTCGCCTCGGCAGCGGCGACCGTCAAGAGGCCACCGGCGTAGGCCGAGTTCTCCCCGAATGCCACCGCAGTGACCTCATGGACCAGCCGGGTCAGCGCCATGGGTCTATCTTGCCAGCCCGAGGCCGGAGGAGCCTGGGGCTGTTGTTGCTGATGTGACCAATGGGGCATAACACATCTTCTGGGGCGGCTGGTGGATGGTCACCCATCGGTGTTAGCCTCCGTGCCCTACCTGGAGCCCCGGGGTGGCCGACGCGCTGACCTCACCCGGGAGGGAGGAGGCCGGTGTGTTGACCGCGACGATTGCTGAGGCGGGGGATGTCCAATCCCTCCCGCCGTCTACCCACCCGCGACCGCCGGTGCAGGTCGTCGTGCGCCGCCGGCGGGTGGTCGCGGCGCTCTCCGGCGCCGCCATCGGCTCGGCGCTGCTCGGCTCGGCCGGCCTGAGCGCCGGCTGGCTGCTGGCGGCCCTCTTCGTCGTCCTGGGCGCCGCCTACCTCACCCTCGTTGCCCGGCTGCGCCACCAGCAGGTGCGCCGGCAGTTCGACTCGGCGTTCGGTGCCGACAGCCGCGCCGGCCACGAGCTCGACTGGGCCGCCCTCGAACACGACCTGCGCCTGAGCCCCAGCGGCCACGACGACGCCGCGATGCGGTCGCCGGTCGAGGTCGACAACCGGGCGATCGGCCGGTTCCTGATTTGCTGGGCCCTCGGCTGGCTGCTGACGCCGGTGGTGGCCATCTTGGGATTCGTCCGCCGCGACCTGTCCCAAGGCCTGGCCCGCCGCATCGTGAAGTGGCAGCGGTACGGGCGGTCGCAGTCGCTGCGGTTGCTGACCGTCGGGGCGGCCGCCGGCGTGACCCTCACCGCCGTCGGGGGGTTGACCGCCACCGCCGGCGCCTCCACCACCGTGGCCGCGGTTTCGGTCGCCCGCCAGCCGTCCGCGGCGCCGTTGACGTACTCGGTTGCGGCCGGCGACACGTTGAGCTCCATCTCGGCCCGCTCCGGCGAGTCGGTCGCCGACCTGGCGGCGGCCAACCACCTGGCCAACCCGAACTTCATCCTGCCCGGCGAGACACTGACCGTGACCGGGCCAGTAGCGGCCCGGGCCAGCGGTCCTACCGCTCCCTACACCGTCCAGAAGGGCGACGACCTGTACTCCATCGCCCGCCGCCACGGCACGACCGTCGCCGCCCTGGCCCAGGCCAACGGGGTGTCCGACCCGAATCTGATCCTGGTCGGCCAGGTGCTGTCGGTGCCCGCAGCCGTCGTCGGTTCTGCGGCCCCCGCGACCGCGGCGGCCGGGACTGCGGCCGCCAAGACGGCGGCGGTGCAGAAGGCGGTGACCGGAGCGACCAGCCACTACGTCGTCCGTACCGGCGACACCATGGAGGCCCTCGCCCGCCGCTACCACACGACGGTCGCATCACTGGCGTCGGCCAGCGGCATCGCCAATCCCAACCAGATCCTGCCCGGCCAGGTCGTGGTGGTCCCCGCCACCCCCGCCGCGCCCAGCATCGCAGCTCCCGTGGCCGCGGCGGTGGTCCAGGCCAAGGTGGCCACACCGGCGCCGGCGCCCACCGTGGCCGCACCGGCACCCGCACCCGCCGTGGCCGCGCCCAAGGCGGCGGCGCCGGCTCCCGCGCCCGCTCCCGCCGCGGTCACCGGGCTGTCGGCCCTTCCCCTGCCCGCCCAGTACCTCCACGGCGGCAGCGTCGACCAGGGCGTCGACTACTCCGCCCCCGGCGGCACCCCCCTCTATGCCATGGGCCCGGGCAAGATCATCCGGGCCGGCATGTCGGGCTTCGGCCCCAACTGCCCGGTACTGGAGATCACCGCCGGCCCCCTCGCCGGCAAGACCGTGTACTACGGCCACGCCGGACCCAACCTGGTCCCCGTCGGGGCGACGGTCGCCGCCGGCCAGCAGATCTCCATCGTGGGCTACGGCATCGTGGGGTACTCCACCGGCCCCCACCTGGAGGTCGGCTTCTATCCCCCGGGCGGCAACGGCGCCGGCGGCGCCATGCTCCAGTACATCAACAGCGTGGTGGGGCACTCCACCGCCAACTAGGCCGCCCGGCGGGACGGGCTCCGCGTCACCTACCCCGTCGCCGGCCTTAGGGTGCGGCGGGCGGAGATCACGCCGGTGTCGAACCCGGCCAGGTGGAGGCCACCGTGGAAGCGGGCATGCTCGATCTTGACGCAGCGGTTCATCACCACGCCCAATCCGGCGCGGTGGGCGATGGCAGCGGCCTCCTCATTCCACAGGCCCAGCTGGATCCACAGTGTCTGGGCGCCGGCGGCCACGGCCTCTTCGGCCACCCCGGGCAGGTCGTCGTTGCGCCGGAACACGTCGACGATATCGGGACGGCCGGGAAGGTCCGCCAACGTCGGGTACACCGGCTGCCCGAGGATCTCCTTCTCCCTCGGGTTGACGAACCACAGCGTGTAGTCGGCACTCGAGCTCAGCAGGTAGGTAGCCACGAAATAACTGGGCCGGGCCGGGTTGGACGACGCGCCGACCACGGCAATGGTCCGGGCGGCCTGCAGCATCCCCAACCGTTCCGCCGCTGACGGCTCCTGCCACCCGTCGGCGTCGGGCCGGACCGGGGGCAGCGTGGTCGGGCGATTCGCGTGGGTCATTCCGGGCCCCCTTTCCCCACCACTTTGGCCGCGTGGGCCAGGGCCTGGTCGAGGTCCCAGCACAGATCGTCGAGGTCTTCCAGCCCGACCGAGATCCGCACCAGGTCGGCCCCGACGCCCGCCGCTTCCAGGGCGGCAGGAGTCAGTTGCTGGTGGGTCGTCGAGGCCGGGTGGATCACCAGTGTGCGGGTGTCGCCGATGTTCGCCAGGTGGCTGCACAGCTGGAGGGCTTCGATAAACGCCGCCCCCGCCGCCCGGCCGCCCCGCACCCCGAAGGCGAACACCGCTCCCGGCCCGCGGGGCAGGTAGCGCTGGGCCAGGGGGTGCTGGGGATGGTCGGGCAGGCCGGCGTAGCGGACCCAGCTCACCTGCGGGTGGGCCGCGAGGAAGCGGGCCACGGCGGCGGCGTTGGCGACGTGGCGGTCCATGCGTAGCGGCAGCGTCTCCAGGCCCTGGAGGAGGAGGAAGGCGTTGAACGGCGACAGCGCCGGCCCGAGGTCGCGCAGCTGTTCGACCCGCAGCTTGGTGCAGAACCCGTACTCCCCGAAGTTCTCCCAGAACCTGAGGCCGCCGTAGCTGGCCACCGGCTCGGTCATCGTCGGGAAGCGCCCCGAGCCCCAGTCGAAGCGGCCGCTCTCCACCACCACCCCGCCGAGGGAGGTGCCGTGGCCGCCGATGAACTTGGTGGCCGAGTGGACGGCGATGTCGGCGCCATGCTCGAACGGCCGGCACAGGTAGGGCGTGGCGGTGGTGGCGTCGACGGCGAGCGGCACGCCGGCGGCGTGGGCCACCTCCGCCAGAGCGGCCAAGTCGGCGACGACCCCGGAGGGGTTGGCCACCACCTCGGTGAAAAGCAGCTTGGTCTCGGGGCGGATGGCGCGCTCGAAGCCGGCGGGGTCGTCGGGCGCCACGAACGTCGTGTCGATGCCCAGGCGGCGCAGCGTCACGTCGAGCAAGGTCACCGTGCCGCCGTACAGGCCGGCCGATGACACGATGTGATCGCCGGCGCCCGCCACGGCGGTGAACAGGAGGGTCTCGGCCGACATCCCGCTGGCGGTCGCCACCGCCCCGATGCCGCCCTCGAGGCTGGCCATGCGCTCCTCGAAGCAGGCGACGGTCGGGTTGGCGATGCGGGTGTAGATGTTGCCGTACTTCTGGAGGGCGAAGAGGTCGGCGGCGTCGGCCGTGTCCTCGAACACGAAGCTGGTGGTCTGGTAGATGGGAACCGCCCGGGCGCCGGTCGTCGGGTCGGGTCGGTTGCCGGCGTGCAACGCCCGGGTCTGGAATCCCCACGTTCGCTCACCCATGGGAGCCGACTCTAAAGGGATCCCGCCGCAACGGCACCACCGGGGGCATGGCCGGGGCGATTGGGTACAACCGCGGCATGGAATATCGGACCCTCGGCGCCAGCGGGTGCGCCGTGTCGGCGTACGCCCTCGGCACCATGACCTTCGGAAAGGAAACGGAGGAAGAGGAGGCCCACGCCCAGTTAGACCGGTACGTCGACGCCGGCGGCACGCTGATCGACACCGCCGACGTGTACAGCGCCGGGCGGGCCGAGGAGATCGTCGGGCGGTGGTGGCGCAAGGTCGCCCCGGCGGTGCGGGACCGGATGGTGCTGGCCACCAAGGGCCGCTTCCCCACCACCGACGGCCCCAACGGCGCCGGCCTGTCGCGCCGGCATCTCTCCGAGGCCCTCGACGCGTCGCTGGCCCGGCTGCAGACCGACGTCATCGACCTCTACCAGGCCCACGCCTGGGATCCGCTCACGCCGATCGAGGAGACGCTGCGCTTCTACGACGACGCGGTGCGGGCCGGCAAGATCCGCTACGCCGGCTTCTCGAACTTCACCGGCTGGCAGGTGCAGAAGGCGGTCGACACCGCCGACCGCGTCGGAGTGGCCCGCCCCGTCAGCCTGCAGCCGCAGTACAACCTGCTGGTGCGGGAAGTCGAGTGGGAGATCATCCCCGCCTGCCAGTCAACCGGTCTGGGCGTGCTGCCGTGGAGCCCGCTCGGCGGCGGGTGGCTCACCGGCAAGTACCGGCGCGAGGAACGGCCGAGCGGCGCCACCCGCTTGGGCGAGAACCCGGACCGGGGGGTGGAGGCGTACGACCGACGGCGACGGGTCGAGCGCACCTGGGAGGTGATCGACTGCGTCGAGCGGATCGCCACGGCGAGGGGCGTCTCCATGAGCCAGGTCGCCCTGGCCTGGCTGGCCGCCCGGCCGGCGGTCGCGTCCGTCATCCTCGGCGCCCGGACGCTGCCCCAGTTGGAGGACAACCTCGGCGCCGCGTCGCTGCGGCTCGACGCCGACGAGACGGCCGCCCTCGACCGGGCCAGCGACCCGGCGGCCGCCGATTACCCCTATGGCGGCCCGGGCGTCGAGCAGCGCAGCCGGGTGATCAACCAGCGCTGAGGCGGCCGCCGCCGGACCTCGGCTCAGTGGTCGTGGTGGTGCTCGTGCGGGCCCTCACGGGACCCGTCAGCCCGCATTCAGCAGCCGGGCTGGCCGTGGTTGCCGCAACAACTGGAGTGGGTCCGGATTTTGATCAGGTTGTTGGCGACGAAGAGTTTCAGCTTGGTGGCCAACGGGGCGTCATATTCCCGGAAGTTGGCGATCGTGGCGCGCATGCTTGGTTTGCTCACGCTCACAACGCTAACGGGTGCGAATATGGGTGGGTGAACAAGACCGACTCGGTGTGCCCGGTCTGCGGGGCGGCGCCCGGCAGCGTCGAGGGGCTGGCCGAGCACTTCGTCGCCCAAGCCGACGACAGCGACATCGCCCACGTGATGTGGCTCAACCGCAACGTGACCAAGTATCAGGTGGCGGCGGGCGAGTTGACCGTGCTGTTGCGCCACTACGCCGACCATGGGCCGAGCGGTGCCGGGCGGGTGGCGCGGTGAGCGGCGACGCCTTCGCGACGGAAATCGAGGAGTTCGTCGTCGACGCCTGGTTCCGCGACCCGCCACCGTTCCTCCGGGCCATGGCGGCGGCCCCGACGACCGCCATCGCCCGCGCCTTCGTCCTCGAATGGACCAAGTTCTCCCGCTGGTTCCCCCGGTGGGTCGGCGCGGTGATGGCCAACTGCCCGCAGTTCGACGTGCTGGCGTTCGAGGTCGAGAACCTGATGTCGGAGGTGGTGCGCGATCCGGCGGCGGGCACCAACCACTACGAGCTCCTCATCCGCTTGGGCGCGGGGGCGGGATTGGACCGGGAGGCCATCGAACGCCACCACCCCTCCCCCGCCGCCATCGAGGCGTTCAAGCACTGGAACCAGATGGCCCACCAGCCCGACTGGCTCCTCGGCTTCACCGCGGTGAACGGCCTGGAAATCATGGGAGACCGCAACCTTCCCCGCCGCTACGGCGTCGGTCAGGGCACCGGGCTGGCGGTCGAACCGTGGACCAACGCCGGCCTCGACGCCGACGCCCTGGAGTTCTTCCGGGTAAGCGACGAAGCCGACGCCGCCCACGGCAACGAGGCAGTGGAGATCATCGCCCGGTACACCGACTCCGGGCGGGAAAAGGAGGTCCTCGACGTGCTGGATGCTTCGATCAGCCAGCTGCGCCGCATGATGGACGGCATGTGGGACCTGGCGCAGGTAGTGGGAGACAGCGTGTCATGACCGGCGCCGGGTGTGCCCTGTGCGGCTCCACGTGGGGCGACTTCAACCAGGAGATCGACGGGGTCTGGTTCCACTTCTGATGAAGCCTCTGAGCTGACGCCTTCGCCAACCTGGTGGCTCACCTCCGGGGCCGCCTCGGTGAGGGCGTCGTCGTCCGGTCGGACGACATCGACGAAAACGACATCATCGGAACGGTGACCACCGCCGATGGCGTGGAGCACCACTTTCGGGCCCACGCCACCGACGACGGCGAAATCCTCGGTTCCGACCTCGACGACGGGTAAATCCGGACGAGTCGTCGGTTGGCCTGGCGCCTAGTGGTGCGAGTGCAGCTTCTGCATCGCCGAACGGGCGGCGTCGCGTACCCGGTCGCCGATGGCGGCGATGGACCCGGCGGCCACGTTGCCCGGCGGGGTGTTGGGGGCGTGCGGGTGCGGATGGGTCGGCGCCGTGGCCTTCGCCGTCTGGTAGGCGGCGCCCAGCTGCTGCCGCCGGTCCGGGCTGAGCGCCTCTCGCAGCTTCGGAAACACCTCGGCCTCCTCGGCCTTGGCGTGCGCCAGCGCCTCGTCGCGGAGCTTGGTAAGCGACTGGCTGAACTCGGCGCTGCTGGTGTCCATGTCCTCCATCTTGGCCATCAGCTCCTCCGCCGTCTGCTGCTCGCCGATGCGGGCGTCGGCGAGGACGTCGCCGCCGGGCACCTCGGAGCGCACCGCCGGGTACACGATCTCCTCCTCCGCCACCTCGTGGCCCACCAGGTCATGCACGATGTCGTGGAACAATTCCGCCTGGTCGCGGCCCGGCTGGCCGACCTGGCCCAAGAGCTCCTCGGCCGCCTTGTGGTCCTGCAGCAATAGTTCGATGAGGTCGGTTTCCGCCATGACAACCCTCCAGTGCAATCGGTTCGACGCGCGCCTACCCGAGCCCAACGGCCGACAAACGCCTCGCCGGCAGAACCCCGGAAATGCGGGATGCCTGGGCCGGGGCCCAGGCATCCGCACTCCCGAATCGACAGAGATTACGACTGCGGCAGCACCTGGACGCCCTGGATCTTCACCGCATCCAGCGCCGCGGGGTCGAGGCCGAGGGTCGACAGGATGGTCGGCGCCACCTGCATGGTCGTCACGTGGTTGGTCACCGTCATCTCGTGCCCGGGTACGCCGAGCGCCGACCCATTGGCAATCACCATCTCGACATGGGTGTCGTCGGCCAGGAATCCCCCGTGCTCGGCCACCTTGGCCTTGCTCGTCGAGTAGATCGTGCCGTGGAGGGGCTGGATAATGATGTCCGGTGTCCGCGGGTCCGACAACGGGTTGTCGAACTTGGCGATCATGCTCGGGCCGTAGTACAGGTCCTTGATCCGGGCCGGGTTGCCGTTCGCCTGGCTCGCCTTCAGGGCCGCCACGGCGGCCGGGGTCTGCGACTGGCTCTTCAGCCACAGCAGGGAGATGTCATCGTCGGTCGTCTGGGCCACGTTGATGCCGGCGTTGCTGAGGACCGTGTCCTCGGCGTGGCCGATCTTGGCCAGCGAGGACGGGTCGATGGGCGACTGGCCATGCTTGGCGGTGACGATGATCTTGGTGCTGCTGAGCAGGCCCTGCGCGCTGAGCTCGGCCACCATGGAACCAAGGGCGTTGTCGACCGAGGCGATGGCGCCCGCCAGTTGCGGGGTGAACTTCAACGTGCCCGGCTCGTAGCCGCCCGGGACGTAGTTGGGGTCGCATCCCGCCGGGCTGGGCGTGATTCGGACGCAGGATTGCATCGGGTCGACCAGTTTCTCGGCCACGCTCACCGTCTGGAAGTTCATGCCGAAGATCGCCGGCGTCCCGACGTGGACCTTGCCGCCCGAGTTGAGGCCGTCGATCTCGTTGAGCACGGCGTCAACCTTGGTCTGGTCGTACGACTCGGTGTCGCCGACGCTGTCGGTGATGAAGAAGGGGCCGGTCCCGGTCGGGTTGGGCAGCGGGAAGGAGACGACACGCCCTCGGGTGTCGGTCAGCGACGGCGGGATGATGTCGGCGTTGATCTCGCTCAGGAACCGGTCGTCGACGGTGTTCGGGGTGCCGTGGCCGCTGATCTCCTGCATGGCGGCGGGGTGCTTGTCCGCCCAGGCGGTGCGCAGCCCAGCGGCGTGGATCACGCTCATGATGGAGTTGGTCCGGAGGAAGTCGTTGGGCCAGATCGGGACGCACTTGCCGTTGACGACGCCGTAGGGAAGCTGGGTCGGGTCGATGGTGTCGCCCAGGATGGGACGGGTTCCCACCCCGCCGTTGGCGACGCTCGGGGCGTTCTTGTCGATGTTCTCGGCGTACATCGTCTCCGCTCCCGGCAAGCCGGTACAGGTCTGGGTGCCCGATTCCGTCTGGGCGGCCGGGGCGTACAGCGTCCGGTCATAGCTGTCGTCGTAGTACACGCCCGTCAGTGCCGGGGTGGCACCGGTCATGAGCGCCATCAGGCCGGGCGAGGAGTCCGACGGCTGCGAGGTCTGGACATTGGCGTAGGTCGTACCGTGGAGGGTGAGGTTGGTCAGATTGGGGCACAAGTGGTCGTGGATGCACTGCGTCACGTCCGAGGCGTGCAGGCCGTCGACACTGATCAGCAGCACGTGCTGCGCGGGCGTCGAGGCCGAAGCCAGCACCGGGCCGGCGGTGACCGCCACCCCCGTCACCAACAATGTGCTCAAGGCACCGGCCGTCCAACGTCGGGTACGAATTCTCATGATCCTCCTTGGGTCAGGGCGTGCACGCGCCACGTGTCCCTCGTGCGCCAGGGACCCTTGGGTGTCTATCGGCAGAAAATGGCCGATTTGCGACATTCAGGAAAACGGCGACTGACCATTAGGTAACGTTGCGGCAACGCCGGCGGGTGGTGAGCGGCCACTGGGGGAGCTGCGCTGCGCCTGGCCCCCTGGCGGCGACGTTGCCGTCTGGTTACGTGGAGCGGACGACGGGATTCGAACCCGCGACCCCAACCTTGGCAAGGTTGTGCTCTACCAACTGAGCCACGTCCGCAGTGCGGCTGAGAAGACTAGCGCGTCTCTACTTGAGTAGCCGCGACAGCCGCCGGTCGGCCAGCGGCTTGCCGCCGGTCTGGCACGTGGGGCAGTACTGGAACGCCTTGGTGGCGAAGGACACCTCGCGGATGGTGTCGCCGCACTCCGGGCACGCCTGGCCGGCCCGGCCGTGGACCCGGAGGTTGGTCTTCTTGTCCGACTTCAGGCCCGACGCGGGCAGCCCCGACGAGCGGGCGGCCGCCTCGCCCAGCACGGTGACGAGGGCGGCGTGCAGCCGCTGCGTCTCGTCAGCGGTCAACTTGGCCGTCGACTTGTAGGGCGAGAGCTTGGCCACGTGCAGCGCCTCGTCCGAGTAGGCGTTGCCCACCCCGGCCAGGACCGACTGGTCGGTGAGGACGGTCTTCAGGTTGCCGGGCCGCCCCGCCAGGGCCGCCGCCAACGCGGCCACGTCGAAGCCCGGGGCCAGCGGGTCGGGCCCCAACCGGGCGATGCCCTCCACGCTCTCGGGGGCGGTCACGATCCAGATGGCCAGCCGCTTCTCGGTGCCCTGCTCGGTGATGTCGAACCCGGCGCCGTCGTCGAGCGCCACCCGCAGCGCCAACGGGCCCTTGCCCAGCTTGGGCCGGGCGGGGGGCAACTCGTCGCGCCAGTGGACCCAGCCGCCCCGGGCCAGGTGCATCACCATCCACAGCCCGTCGAGGTCGATCCCGAGATACTTGCCCCAACGCCGAGAACCGCCGATGGCGCGGCCAATGACCGCCGAGAGCGGCGGATCGAAGGTCTTGAGGGCGGAAAAGGTGGCCAGGTCGGCCCGCACGATGGTTCGGCCGGCGCCCCGCTCGGCGATGAACCGGCCGAGGGCCTCTACTTCGGGCAGCTCGGGCAATGGGATCAGCGCCCGGTGTGGCCGAAGCCGCCCCGATCCCGGGCCGACGCCGCCAGTTCCTCGACGGCGAGGAACGTCGCCTCTTGCACCCGCAGGATCACCAGTTGGGCTATCCGGTCGCCGCGGAGCACCTCGTAGTCCGCCACGGGGTCGAGGTTCACCAGCAGCACGCGAAGCTCGTCGCGGTAACCGGAGTCGATGAGGCCGGGTGTGTTGAGCACCGTGACACCGTGTCGCCACGCCAGCCCGCTGCGGGGCAGCACGAAGCCGGCGTAGCCCTCCGGGATGGCCACCGCCACGCCCGTGGAGACCACGGCCCGGCCGCCGCCGGCCAAAAGGACCGCAGCCTCCCGGGCCACGAGGTCGGCGCCGGCGTCACCGGGGCGGGCGTAGCCAGGCGGCGGCAGGTCGGTGTCGAGGCGGATGAGCGGCACCTCGAGCACCCCGCCACGGTACCGGGGATCGACCCCGGTTGCCGCCGACCGCAGCCGGTAAGGTCAGCCGATGCTGGCCTGGATGGACCTCGAGATGACCGGTCTGGACCCGGCAAACGACGTCATCGTGGAGATCGCCACTCTGGTGACCGACGACGACCTCAACGTCATCGCCGAAGGGCCCGACCTGGTCGTCGCCGCCGACCCCGGCGTCCTGGCCGGCATGAGCGACATCGTCCGCCACATGCACACCCGCTCCGGGCTCCTCGCCGCCATCGGAGCCTCGTCCACGTCGCTGGCCGATGCCGGCCAGGCCACCCTCGACTTCTTGCGCCAGCACATCGCCGAACCGAAGACGGTCCCGTTGTGCGGCAACTCCATCGGCACCGATCGCCGGTTCCTGGCCGCCTACCTGCCCGCGGTCGAGGACTTCCTCCACTACCGGTCGATCGACGTCAGCACCATCAAGGAGCTGGCCCGACGCTGGTACCCCGAGGTGTACGCCGGCGCACCCAAAAAGTCCGGGGGCCACCGCGCCCTGGACGACATCCGGGAAAGCGTGGCCGAGTTGGCCTATTACCGCCAGGAGTTGTTCAAGAAGCAGTAACGGAAATCGTCGCTCTACCGGCCCGGCGGCGTGGCAAGATAGAAGGCACCTGCGACAGGTCGAGCAAGGGAGGTTGGCCATGAGCCGTTCCCATGACGCCGTTGTCGACGACGCCACATCGAGGAGGCGCCTGAGTGCCCGGCAGGTCCGGCACGCCGCGCACACCCAGATGATGACGATGGTCCGCGACTCCGATGCCTTGGAGGGGGCGGTACTCCCCGTGGTGCGCCACGACCTCGGTCGGCACCCCTCGCCCCGACCACCGTTCCCCCGCCACCCTGAACAACGTGGGGGTTTCAAGGTCTGGAAGACGCCGTTCTGGAAGCGGCGCAGCCAGATGTGGGCGGAGCGCAACGCCCGCCAGCGCCAGCTCTTCGAAGCCGAATAGCCCGGGGAACGCCACGTCGAGGGGGCGGCGACCCGCTCCGACGACCGGCGCCGGCAAGTCGGACAAAAAAGCTTGCAGAAACACGTATCAGCGTGTCTCCACCTCGCTCTATATACGCAGTATGTCCACCGGAGGTGACCGCTGATGCCCGCCCTGCTCGCCGAGGCCGCAAATCCCCGTCCCGAACCCCGCGACGCCCCGATTTCGGTGCTGATCGTCGCCAAGGACCCCATCTCCCGCGCCGGGGTCGAACGGCAGTTGCACGCCGCCCGGGACATCGCAGTGCTCAGCCCGAGCGGCGCCAAGGCGCACCCCGACGTCGCCCTGGTCGTCGCCGACGTCATCGACGAGGCGGTGCTGGGCTGGATCCGCACCATTCGCAGGCACACCATGTCGCGGATCGTCGTGGTGGCGACCGTGACCGGTCAGGCCGCGGCGTGGGCAACCGACGCCGGGGCCAACGGCGTCCTTCCCCGAGCCATGGCCGACAGCCGTCGGCTGACCTGGGTCATCCAGAAGGTCCATCGTGGTGATGCCCTGGCCCTCGTCATCGGCGACGAGCGTCTCGAAGCGCCCGCGGCCGAACCCCCGGTCACGCCCGCGGCCGGCCCGATCCTGAGCGCCCGCGACCGCGAGGTCCTGCGGTTGCTGGCCGACGGGTGTGACACCACCGAGATCGCCCAGGCGCTCGCCTACTCCGAGCCGACCATCAAGAACGCGATCCAGCGGCTGTTCGACCAGCTGAAGGCCAGGAACCGCCCCCACGCCGTTGCGCTGGCCCTGCGCCAGGGCATCATCTAGCAGCTAGGCCAGCCACTCCTTGACCCGGGCGACCAGGCCGGCCGGGTCGGCGTCGAAGGGCACCACGTTGAGGACGGTGACGCCCGAGTCCCGAAACGCCGCGATGCGGTCCTTGACGTAGCCCTCGGAGCCGACGAGCGACGTCTTCTCCAGCAGCTCCGCGGGCACCGCGGCGGCCGCCTCCTCCTTGTGGCCGGCGAGATACAGGTCCTGGATGCGGGCGGCTTCCTCCTCGAAGCCGTACCGCTGGACCAGGGTGTTGTAGAAGTTCCGCCCCCGGGCGCCCATGCCGCCGACATAGAGCGCGATGGTCGGCCGGGCCAGGTCGCGCAGGCCTTCGACGTCGTCCCCGACGGCCAGCAGGCCGCCGGCGCAGATGTCGAGGGACGCCAGTTCGGGCGAGCGGTTGGCGCTCCCCTTGGCCAGCGACTCGCCCCAAACCCGGCCGGCGAGCTCGGGGATGTAGAGGATGGGCAGCCACCCGTCGGCCACCTCGGCGGTCATCTCCACGTTCTTCGGTCCGAGCGACGCCACCCAGATCGGGATGGCCGAGCGGACCGGTCGGGTCAGCAGCTTCAGCGGCTTGCCCAGTCCGGTTCCCTGCCCCGGCGGCAACGGCAAGTGGTACACCCCGTCGTTGGTCAGCGTCTCACGGCGCCACACCCGCCGGCAGATGTCGACGATCTCCCGGGTCCGCTCGAGTGGACGGTCGTAGGCGACGCCGTGCCAGCCCTCGATCACCTGGGGGCCCGAAGCGCCGAGCCCGAGGATCATCCGCCCCCCGGAGAGGGCGTCGATGCCCGCGGCCGTCTGGGCGATCAGGGCGGGGGTACGCGAATAGATCGGCAGGATCCCGGCGCCGAGTTGGATGCGCTCGGTGCGCGCCGCCAGGTAGCCCAGCTGGCTCGGGGCATCGAAGCCGTAGGCCTCGGCGACCCACACGATGTCGGCACCGGCCCGCTCGAAGGCGACGACCTGGTCGGCCCCTTCCTTGGCGCTGGCGGCGTAGGTGAGGGGAATGGCAAGGCGCACCCGACCACGGTACTGCCGACGCCCCGGGCCACATTGTCCGGGGACGCGCTTAGTTTCGACACTCGTGAACTATCGCTCCCTGGGCCGTACCGGCCTCAACGTCAGCTCCTTCTGCCTCGGCGCCATGATGTTCGGGGCGTGGGGGAACCGTGACCACGACGATTCGATCGCCATCATCCATCGGGCCCTCGAGGCGGGGGTCAACTTCATCGACACCGCCGACGTCTACTCGCAGGGTGAGTCGGAGGAGATCGTCGGCCGAGCGATCGCCGGTCGCCGCGACGACATCGTCATCGCCACCAAGTGCCACGGCGCCATGGGCGACGATCCGAACCACCGGGGCAACTCCCGCCGCTGGATCCTGCGGGCCTGCGAAGATTCGCTGCGGCGGATGGGCACGGACTGGATCGACCTGTACCAGATCCACCGCCCCGACCCCTTCACCGACATCGACGAGACCCTGGGCGCGCTGAGCGACCTGGTCCACGCCGGCAAGGTGCGCTACGTGGGCAGCTCCACCTTCCCCGCCCACGCCATCGTCGAGGCGCAGTGGGTGGCGCAACGCCGCGGCCGCGAGCGCTTCGTCTGCGAACAACCGCCGTACTCCCTCCTGGCCCGGGGCATCGAAACCGATGTGCTTCCCGTCTGCCGCCAGTACGGGATGGGCGTCATCCCGTGGAGCCCGCTGGCCGGCGGCTGGCTGTCGGGGCGCTACCGGGTCGGCCAGGACGTCCCGAGCAGCACCCGCGCCGAGCGCATCCCCGGCCGATACGACCTTTCTCGTCCCGAGAACCAGCGCAAGCTGGAAGTGGTCGAGCAGCTGGCCCAGCTGGCGGAAGAGGCGGGGATGCCCCTCATCCACCTGGCGCTGGCCTTCGTCCTTGAGCACCCCGCCGTCTCGGCGGCCATCATCGGACCCCGGACCATGGAGCAGCTGGAGGAGCAGCTGGGGGCGGCCGACGTCACGCTGGACGAGAAGATCCTCGATCGCATCGATCAGATCGTGCCGCCGGGGACGACGCTCAACGCCGCCGACACCGGATGGCAGCCCCCGTGGCTGGAGCCGGAGCACCGCCGGCGGTCCCACTAGGGTCCCCCCGATGATCGACGAGGAAGTCAAGGCCCTGGCCCAGGCCAAGAACTACGCCACGCTCACCACCATGCTGCCTGGCGGCCAGCCCATGACCCACGTCATGTGGATCGACGCCGACGACGACCACGTGCTTATCAACACGGAGACCCACCGCCAGAAGTACAAGAACGTCCAGCTCGACCCGCGCGTCACCGTGGCCATCATCGACATGGCGAACCCGTACCACTACGCCGAGGTGCGGGGCCGGGTGGTCGGCGAGGTGACCGGCCCGGCAGCCCGCGCCCATATCGACGAGCTGAGCCAGAAGTACCTCGACACGCCCTACGGGGCGCCGATCACCAGCGAACGGGTGATTCTCCAGATCGCCCCGGAACGCCAGCGCGTCCAGTAGCGCCTTCGGGACGTTTGCCGCTCCCTCACCCTAGGCTGAGGTGGGTGAGTGATCCCCAGGCCGGCGCCGCCGCCTCGACGGCGCGCATGATCGCCCGGGGCGCCGTTCGTCGCTGCCCGCGCTGCGGTGGCGGCCACCTGTTTCGGGGCTGGTTCAAGATGGTGGAGTGCTGCGAGGGTTGCGGGTACCGCTTCGCTCGGGAGGAAGGGTTTTTCCTCGGGGCGTTCGTCATCAACTTCGGGGTGACCATCGCCGGCGTGGCGGTGATGATGGGGGTGTTGATCGCGGTGCTCGCCGGTTCGGGGTCCAACCGGTCGATCGCCCTGACCGCGGCGGCCGCGGTGGCGGTGGCGGTCCTGGTCCCGATCGCCTTCTACCCGTTCTCCAAGACGCTGTGGTCGGGCATCGACCTGGCGATGCATCGAGGCGAGGCGTGGGCCCGCCTGCCGGCACCGGACCGGACGGCCGATAGGCCTACGGGAGCGGTGCAAGGAGGCTGAGCTTCGCCGAGGCCAGCACCGCGGCCCCGGCCGTCAGCCACATCCGCACCTCGTCGTTGTCGACCTGGCTGGTGACGGCCAACTCGTGGGAGCGGTCGACGGGCTCGCGGTACTCGAGTTCCGCCAGGGCGACCCGGCGGGCGAGGCCCAGGCGGTCCAGTTCGTCCTCCACGACGGCCCAGGTCACCGCATTGTTGACATGGTCCATGACGTCGAGGTCACTGACCCGCAGCGGCCAGGGGCGGGCGTCGGCCCGGGGAACGCGGGGAACGTCGGCGTGGGTCAGCCGGGGGCTGACCACCCGATCGTCGACCGCCTCGCGGTACATGGCCCAGAACCGATCGGGCAGACGGGCCGCCCGCATGGTGGTGGGGTCGACGCTCACCCACAACGAGGCGGCGTCGACGACCGGTTCGTCGGCGACGGAGATGGCGGTGCGCCGCTCCGCCCAGCGCGCCCCGCTACCCGACGCCCAGGTGACCAGGTCGAGCTGATCGCCCAGGCGGGGCCGGCGGTGCAGTTGGAGGATGGTCTTGCGCACCAGCCAGACCAGCTCGGTGTCGATCCCGGCGTCGCTGCCATCGTCGGACGCCACGTCCTGGAGGTAGCGGGCCACCGCGTCCAGGCGGGCGTCACCATTGGGCAGGACGTCGCCCAGGCGCACCTTGCGCGAGGCGGTGAACCGCCGACCCGCCCCCGGTGGGACCAACGCCAACCCGTGTGTCCCCACGCCCGGTCACGGTAGCGAAGGTGCGCCGCCTCCCGATCCGGGCCGGCGCGCTCGGCCGGCGGCAACACGGGCCAGCGCCTCGGCCAAGGCCACGGGTTGATCGCCTTGAATGCTGTGGCCGGCCCCGGCGATCACCTCGACCTGGGCGGTGGGCTGGCGGCGCCGCAGTTCGGCGACATCGTCGTCGGTGACCACGCGGGAGCGCTCCCCGCGCAGCAGCACCAGCGGGGCGCCGAGGCGATCCACCGCCGGCCACAGCGACCCGAAGCCCGCCGCGGCCGGCCGGCTGCGCTGGGCGACAGCAGGATCCCAACGCCAGCGCCACCGACCGTCGGGACCCTCGCGGGCGTTGTGGACGACCCCCCGACGCAGCGAGGACACCGAGCGCCTCGGGTTGAAGGCGACCGTCCGGGCCAGCATCTCCTCGAAACTGGCAAACGACTCGGGGCCGGACAGGAACGCCAGGATGGGTTCCGTCTTGGCGCTGTCGGTTCCCGGGGTGATGTCGACCAGCGCCAACCGGCGGACCAGCTCGGGGTGCTCGGCCGCCACCGCCAGGGCGACCAGGCCCCCGAGCGACATTCCGACGACCAGTTCCGCCCGCGGCGCCAGCCTGCCGATCGCGGCGGCGACGTCGGTCGCCAGCGATGCCACCTGGTAGTCGCCGTCGCCCCGCCATCCCGAGTGGCCGTGGCCGGGTAGGTCGAGGGCGACGAGGGGCCGATCGACGACCAGGGCGACGGTGTCCCAGGTATGGGCGTTCTGGGCCCCGCCGTGGAGCAGCACCATCTCCGCCGGGCCGCTTCCCCACTGCAGCGCACTCACGGGTCGCCCCGGCGCCACCTCGACCTCGACTCGCCGCACCACTGGAGGCCCCTTCCAGGGCAGGCCGGCCTCGGCGGCGTTGTCGGCCAGCATCTCGAAGTCGGGGTCCGCCGCCTCGCGGCCGGCGGTCACGCCGTCCCCCAGAGCACCCGGGGACCGGCCGTCATGGCGACCCGTCGGCGCGAGCGACGACGGGTTCGTCGAAGGTGGCCAGCACGGCGAGGATCTCGTCGCCGTACTGCTCCAGCTTGGCCGGGCCGATGCCATCGATGCGCCGGAGGGCGACCAGGGTCCTCGGCCGGGCGGCGCCGATGGCCAGCAAGGTGGTGTCGTGCATCACGATGTAGGGCGAGACCCGGTCGTGGCGGGCGCGTTCGGTACGCCAGGTGCGCAGGGCCTGCTCGACCACCGGGTCGACGGGGCCGGTGGGCGCCTCGGACGTGCCCCCAGCCGGCCGTCCTCGGCCTCCGACCGCCGGCGCCGGGCGGGCGCCGACTCGGCCGCCACCTGACGGGGCCGCCCCGCCTGGTCCCGACGCCGCGGCGCCCCGGGCCGGCGGCCGCGCCGCAGTGGTGGCAGCCGCCTCGGTTAGCTCAGGAAGGAACGCCGACGGCCGGCTGGCGTCGGCCAGCAGCACGACCTGCTCCCGGCAACGGGTGAGGGCGACGTGGAGGACCCGGCGTTCCTCCTCGACGTCGGCGGCCAGGCGGTGGGGCACGATCCCGCCGTTGACACCGAAGACCGCCACCCGCGGCCACTCCATGCCTTTGACGCGGTGGACGGTGGAAAGGGTGACGCCGCTCCGGTCACCGGGGCGGTCATTGGCCGCCAGCTTGTCCCGCAGCCACGTCTCGAAGCTCTCCAGCTCGGGGTGAAGCCCGGCGACCTGCTCCAGGGCGTCGAGGTCGTCGAGATGGCTCGAGCCTTCGCCACCGCGGGAGTTGTCCAGCAGGCTCATGGCCCCGCCCAGGCTGATGCCCTCCTTGATCACGCCGAGCACCGATCGGGTGGTCGCGCCCGGGGCCTGGGCCTTGCGGACGAGCATCTCGAGGTCGCCGACCAGCCACTCGACCTTGCTGATCTCCTTTTCCGGCACCTGGGCGGCGAGGGCCCCGAGCTGACCCAGGCTCCACCAGGTGCGCCGGCGGATGCGGTCGCCGAACCACTGCGGCAGGCCGCGGCTGGGCCGGCGCACGATCTCCATCACGTCCTCGGCGGCGATGCGGCCATCGGCGGCCGCCGCGATCCGCAGGTAGGCGAGGGCGGCCCGCAGGCCGGTGCGGCCGAGCGCCTCGAGCCCGAGGGCGGAGTCCACGGGGATACCCGCCTCCAACAGGGCGATCTGCGGGGCGAGGAGCAGGGCGTTGACGCGAGTCAGCACGGCGACACCGGCCGGCTCGACGCCGGCGTCCAGCCAGGCCCGGACGACCTCGACCAGGGCGGCGGCGCCGCCCGCGGCGGGATGGTGGACCACCCGCACCGCGTCGGGCGCCGGCGAGGCGTGCGGTCCCGGGCGAACGGCCTTGGCGACGCGTCGCTGGTTGTGCGACAGCAGGGTGGCCGCCTGCGCCACGACGGTCGCCGGGCAGCGGTAGTTGACCTCCAGCGGGTGGTCGCCGGCGCCAGGGAAGAGCTGGCCGAAGTCGATCAGGAACGCCGGATCGGCGCCGGCATGGCCATAGATGACCTGGTCGTCGTCGCCGACGCCGAACACGTCGAGCTGCGGCGCGGCGAGGAGGCGGAGCAGCAGCACATGGGCCGGCGTGAGGTCCTGGAACTCGTCGACGAGCAGGTGCCGGCATCCCGCCTGGGCCCGCCGCCGGAAGGCGCCGTCGGCCAGGAGCGCCTCGATAGCCCCGTAGATTTGCTCGTCGAAGTCGACGGCGCCCGCCTCGCGAAGGGCGGCCCGGTAGGGATCGAACGCCGCCGCCAGCCCCGGCACGTCGTCGCGCCACTCCTCGACGTCCTCCGGGTCGCAAAGTCCAAGCCGGATCGTCCCGAGCGCTTCGAGGTAGGGGCCGACAGGATCGGTGTTGGCCCGCTGGCGGCGGATGGGCACAAACCGCTCGATCAGCCGGCGCACCTCTCGCTCGTCGAGCAGCCGCGGGGCCCCGCCCCGGGCCTCGGCCAGCAGCCGGTACCCGGCGGCGTTGAGGGTCTGGATGCGGGGCCGGACGTCGGCGGTGCGCTCCTGCATCTCCTGCTGGGCTTTCTTGTTGTAGGCCAGCGCCAGCACACCGTCGCGCTCGTACCCGCGGTCCGCCAGCAGGTGCCGCAACCGCGACGTCAGCACCCTGGTCTTTCCCGATCCGGCGGGGGCGATGATCCTCGCCGCCCCGCTGCGGTGGCCGACCGCCGCCAGCTGGTCCGGGGCCAGCTCCGCCCGGGGCGGCCGCAGCGGCGGCAGCGGCGCCAGCGAACCGGCTTCGACCGACTCGCGATGGATGACCACCAGGCCGGCCGTCTCGTCGGGCCCAAACCCCGCCCGCGGGCCGCCGTCGATCCAGGCGGCCAACCCGTCCGCCAACAGCACGTCGCCCTCGGCCGCGGCCTCGTGCACGCCGGCGAGGTGGGCCGCCTTGCGGCCCCACCACCAAATCGGCGGTGCGGCCGGGTTGCGGGCGTCGTAGCTGTTGGCCCAGACGAGAAAGTGCAGCCGGTCCGACCACGGGTCGAACGTGGCCCCGAGCCACCACGGCTCGCCGGGAAAACCCCGGGGTTCGCGAAAGCTGGCCGGGTCGACACCGAGCGCAATCACCACCGGCCGTCGCGAGGACCACGCCAGGTGCAGGGCCTCGACCACGGCCGCCGGCTCGGCCAAGGCCTCGTCGTCGACCTGGACCACGGCCGCCCCTTCCCAGGCGGCGGGGACCGCCTGGCCGGCGTTGATTATGACGCCCCGCCCGAACGCGGCGGGCCCGGGAACGCTCATACCCGAGTGAGGCTAGATGCGGGGTGCGACGAGAACCGACGCCGCAGGGCGGCGATCAGCCGACGTCGAACGGCTCGAACTCCAGTGAGACCGAGTTAATGCAGTACCGCTGGCCGGTGGGGCCGGGGCCGTCGGGGAAAACGTGGCCCAGGTGGCCGCCGCATCGCCGGCAGGTGACCTCGGTTCGGATCATCCCGTACGACCGGTCCTGGTGCAGCGCGACGGCATCGGCCACCGCCGGCGAGGTGAAACTCGGCCAACCGGTCCCGGAGTCGAACTTGGTGCCCGACTCGAACAGCACCGCCCCGCAGCCGGCGCAGCGGTAGCTGCCGTCGTCATGGTTGTTCACGTACTTGCCGGTGAAGGGTCGCTCGGTACCCTTGCGCCGCAGCGTGTTGTACTGCTCCGGCGACAACTCGGCCTTCCACTGGTCCTCGGACTTTTGGACCGTCTCGTCGGCGTCAGACATGACATCGAGGGTAGTGGTCCCCGGGCGCAATCGGCCCGGGGCCGCCAGCAGCCGTGCCGGCCACGACGGGGAACATCTCCCGGTCCGCCTGCGTTGTGTTTATGTGTTGATATCCCCTAACGTGGGGTAAGCATCCTCGGGCGAGGGAATGCCGGCAGGTAGGCTGAATGGCAGCCCGCAGTCCGGGTTTTGTTGGAGTCCTCGTGAGTTGACCGGCAGGGGCTTGATGGCCGAGGTCGTGGCGCGAGGCGTTCTTGGTGAATAGGCGTGGTGATGTTCGAAGCGTTGTCCTTGGACTTTGAGGCGCTCGTCGCAACCGACGCGGCGGGTGAAGCCACGTCGGCCGAGGTGGCGCGCCTGGAGGCGCACCACGAGGCGTGGATTGCCACCCTGCGTCGCCTCGCCGTCGACACGAACGAGGCGCTGTTGCGGGCCCGCCGACTGACCGGTCCGGAGCGCGACCAGGTCGTTGCCGACCTGATCGACGAACGGGAACGGGTCTCGACCGCCCTGCACCGAATCGGCGGCGACGACTACGCCATCGAGTTCGACGACGACGTCTTCGACGGCGACGGCCCACACCAAGACGGCGACGGCCGCCACCCGGATAAGCCCGGTCTCCGCCTCGCCGAGGCGGCAGGAGATGCCGAGGAGCTGCTCGCCACCGGTCCCCCCACCCTCCAGGCGTCGTGGGCGGCGGGACGGGTCGTACTATGGGGCGGTGGCCCCGGCGCCGCCCCGGTCTCGGCCGAGGCCTTGGTCGAGCTCATCGACGACGCCGGCGCCAAGCCCGTGCGGTGGGAACTCCACGGTGGCGTTCCGCTCCCCGGAGGCGCCCGGGCCGACGCCGTGACCGCCCCCGCCGGTCAGGCACTCGGCTGGCTGGTCGGGGTCGGCAGCGGCCAGGTAGGCCACGACGTGGGCCCCAGCACCCGGTGGCTCGCGGACATGGCGACCTGGGCCACGGAGTTGGTGGCCGAGGGTCGCATGGTGCCCCGCCTGCGGCGCACCCGATCCCGGGAAAACGGCCCGACCGGCTCGTTCTCGGTGCGCTGGGTTCCGGCCCTGGTCGACGGCGACCGGATGGCCTCCGTGATCGCCCGCATGCCCGGCGCGGTCAGCGCCTGCTCGAGCAGCCAGCCGGCCGACGGCATGAGCCGCGCCGTGCTGGCCGGCATGGTCGACGCCATCTGCCGGGAAGGCGCCACCCGGCTGGTCCTCCCGGCCGCCCCACCGAGCGCCAAGACGCCGGTGGACCTGGCCGAAGGGGTCCTGGCCGCCCTGGGAGGGGCCCGCTTCGACGCCGCCGTGGCGCTGGGCGAGGACCTCGCCGGCCGGATCGACCGCTGGACTCGCCCCGTCACCGCCGAGACCGGCGTTGGCTTGGTCGTCCGCCTGGCCCCGCCCGACCGCGAAGGCGTGTGGCTCCTGTCGGTCCTGGCGTCGGGTGTCGAGTCGTCGCTTGTCCCCGTCGAGGTGGCCATGGTCACCGCCGGCCGGGCCAAGCGGATCGCGGTGGAACCCCAGCTGACCCGCTTGGAGCGGCTGTACCCCATCCTCGGCCGGCCGGGCGGCCAACGGCGGGGTGAGGTGGCGCTCTCCACCGATGAGGCGTGGACACTCATGAGCGTGACCGGGCCGGTGCTGGAAGCCGCGGGCTTCGACGTCCAGGTGCCGCCGCTCTCCCGTCGCCGACCGAGCCCGGCGTTGCGGATGTTCGCTGACGCCGTCCCCCATCAGACTGCGGTCGGCGCCCAGCAGCTGTGCCAGGTGCGGTGGTCCGTCGTCTTCGACGACGTCGAGCTCAACGCCGCAGACATCGCCAAACTGGCCGCCGAGGCCCGACCCCTGGTCAAGTCGCGGGGGCGATGGATCGAGTTGGACCGCGCCGACCTGCAGGAGGCGGCGGCCGCCCTGGCCGAGCGGGCCACCAACACCCAGCTTTCCGGCGCCGCGGTGCTGCGCCACGCCCTCGGCCTCGAGAGCGGCGTGATGGGTGGCCCCGTCACGGTGGAAGGCAGCGGCTGGGCCGCCGACCTCCTGCGGGCCACCGCCCAGCCGCTCCTGCCGGCCGAGGAGCCCGCCGGCTTCCGGGGCAAGCTCCGCGAGTACCAGGCGCAATCGCTCGGATGGCTGTCGTTCCTTGATTCCGCCGGCCTGGGCGGCTGCCTGGCCCTCGACATGGGCCTCGGCAAGACGCCGACCGTGCTGGCCCATCTGCTGGCCAACCGAGGCGACGGCCCGGCGCTTGTCATCACGCCCCCAGCGGTGCTCGGCAACTGGGCGGCGGAAGCGGCGCGGTTCGCCCCCGCCCTCGAGGTCGTGATCCACCACGGCCCCGGCCGGGCCGAGGGCGAGGCCCTGGCCAAGCTGGTGTCCCGCACCGACGTGCTCCTCACCACCTACGGCACCGCGGTGCGCGACGTCGACGACCTGGCCGCCATTGACTGGACCCGGACCATCGTCGACGAGGCACAAACCATCAAGAACCCCTCCAGCGACGCCGCCCAGTGCCTGCGGCGGATCCCGTCGCGCTCGCGCCTGGCCCTCACCGGCACGCCCATCGAGAACGGCCTCGGTGACCTATGGGCCATCCTCGACTACGCCAACCCCGGCCTGGTCGGGGCCCGGCCGGCGTTCGTCAGCCACCTGTCGCGCACCAGCAACGGCCCCGAAGCCGCAGGCGAAGATGCCCTGCGGGCCCTGAACGGCCTGCTGGTGTTCCGGCGGACCAAGGCGGAGCCGGCGATCGCCGCCGAGCTGCCGGACAAGATCGACCAGCTGGACCACTGCTCGCTGACCCAGGAGCAGATCGGCCTGTACCAGGCCGTCCTCGACCGCCTCCTGAACGAGGGCCTCGACGAGGATCCCAACGCCCGCAAGGGCCAGATCCTGGCCGCCATCACCGCCCTCAAGCAGATCTGCAACCACCCCAACGCCTACCTCAACGCCGAGAGCGGCGAGGGCACCGTCCTCGACGGGCGCTCCGGGAAACTGACCCGGCTGGACGAAATCGTCGACGCCGTGTTCGCGGCCGGCGAGCGGGTCCTCATCTTCACCCACTTCGCCCGCTGGGGCGAGCAGCTGGCCGGCTACCTCACCAACCGGACCGGCCGGCGGGTCGCCTGCTACCACGGCGGCCTGGCCGCCGGCGTGCGCGACCGGCTCGTCCGCGAATTCCAAGAGGGCAAGGGGGCCGGGGCGCTGGTGCTCTCCCTGAAGGCCGGCGGCGCCGGCCTCAACCTGACGGCGGCGAACCACGTGGTCCTCTTCGACCGCTGGTGGAATCCCGCCACCGAGGACCAGGCCCGCGACCGGTCGTGGCGGATCGGTCAGACCAGGACGGTGGTCTCGCACCGCCTCGTCTGTCCCGGCACCGTCGACGAGCGAGTCGAGGAAGTGGTGGCCGGCAAGCGCCAGATCGCCGATCTGGTGCTGCCCAAGCAGAGCACCCTCGCCGACCTGGCGCCCGATCAGCTCCGCGCCGCCTTGGGCCTGCGGACCGACGCCCTGGTCGAGGACGAACCGACGGGCGCCGAAGTGGCCGGCCGGGACGAGGAGGACGCGGCATGAGCCGGCGGCGGCGCACCAACGGCGTCCCGCCCGCCGACGGGCGGTTCTGGGGTCGCGAGGACCACGAACCGGCCCCGGCCAGCAAGATCCGCCCTACACCCGACCCCGGCGCCATGCACCGCTCGCTGGGCAACCCACCGCTGGCCGTCAGCCCGGCCACCGCCCGCCGCCACCTGGATGCGGTCTACGAGGAAGCCGTCCGGGCGGCCACCGCCTTGGCCGCGGCGAACGGGCTGCTGGACACCGAGTACTGGGAAGAGAACGTCCCCGCCGGCCCGGCACCCGGGGAGTAAGTGGGCCGACCTCCCAAGCGGCGGTCAGCCGCTTCGCCGACTTTTAGGGTCGACTTTTAGGGTCGACTTTTAGGGTCGTCAGCCGACCGTCTCGCGGTCGTCCCGGTACAGGTCGTAGGCGGCGGTGTACTCCATGACCCGTGCCACCTCGGCAATGAAGTCCTCGGGGTAGCCGGCCCGGCGCAGGAGGTGGAAGCCCAGTTCCATCCCCGAGCAGATGCCCCCGGCGGTGATGATCCGCCCGGCGTCGACGACCCGGGCCCGGCTGATGTGGCACGCCGGCGCCAGGTCGGCCAGCCGGTCGATGGGCACCTTGCCCGGCGGTTTGGCCTCGACCCGGTCGGGCTCCTTGCGGCTCGTGGCCGGGAGGCCGTCGAGCAGCCCCATCTTCCCGTAGACCCATGAGCCGGTGCACACGCTGGTAAGCAATGTTTCCGCTGGCTGGCTGCGCACGAACTCGTGGAGCCGGCCGTTGCGGATCTCCTGGCGCGTGCCAAAACCTCCCGGGATCAGGAAGGCGTCCATGGCCGGCCGGTCGGCGAAGGCATAGTTGGGCAGCACGGTAAAGCCGGCCTGGGCCTGCACCGGCCGCATGGCGTCGGCCACGAGAAACGCCTCCAACTCCGGGTCGAAGCGCCGGGCCACCGAGAACACGCCGTGGGGGGCGGCGAAATCGACAATCTCGACATCCTTGAACACATAGATCCCCAACCGGAAGCCATTCATGGCGCACACTCTGGCACGGGGCGCGGAACTGTGAGCCGCCATGGTTCTCGGCACCGTTTCCGACCATATGTGGCCGCGGTGATGCTGAGAACGCTGGCGGCTCACAGTTCGGGTCGATTCCCGACCGGAGGAGCCTCAGCTCCCGGCCCCAGCCGCCGGCGTCGGGGTGGGCGGCCCCGGTGCAGCCCACCGGGGCCCCTTTTCCCTCATAGTCTTCAGCGCGATGATCCGGGCGACCTTCGAGATCGAGCCCCTGGAAGCGGCTGAAGCCTTGGCGCTGCGGGCCTCGACCGGCATGGAGGGCGGTCCCGACTGGGCCCGCGCCCGGGTCGTCGCCGCCGAGGGTCGCCGGGCGGTGCTGGACTTCCCCGACGCCAACTGGGGCGCCAACGTCACCCTGCTCGTCTCCGCCCTCGTCGCCGGCGAAGGGGCGGAGGGGCGGGCGGTGACCCGCTGCCGGCTGGTCGACCTGGAGATTCCCGACGGCTTGCTGCCCGGGCCGGCGTTCGGCGTCGCCGCCCAACCGGCCCCGGTGAGCGTCGGGGTTATCGTCAAGCCGTCGATCGGGCTGACCCCGACCGAGGCGGCGGAGGTGGCCCGGGCGGCCGTGGCCGGCGGGGCGACGTTCATCAAAGACGACGAAATCCTGGGCGACCCGCCGTGGTGCCCGCTCGACGAACGGGTCGAGGCGGTGGCCAAGGTCCTGGCCCCCGGCGTCGTCTACTGCGCCAACATCACCGGCTCCACAGCCGGGCTGATTGAGCGGGCCCGCCGGGTCGTCTCCCTCGGCGCCACCGGCGTGATGGTCAACGCCTTCGCCCAGGGCCTCGACTCGGTGGTGGCCCTCCGCCAGGCCGACCTCGGCGTCCCCATCCTGGGCCACCGGGCCGGCTCGGGCGCCATCACGAGGAACGACCGGTTCGGGGCGACGGGCGCCGTCCTCGCCGGTCTGGCCCGCTCCTGCGGCGCCGATTACTGGATCGTGGGCGCCTTCGGGGGCGGGCTGTTCGAATCCGACGACGAGGTGCGGGACAACCTGGCTGCCCTCCGCTCCGCCCGCCGGTCGGAGCGACGTTCGGTCGCGCTATTCGGCGGCGGCCTCGGCCCCGACGGGGTGGCCGAGCAGGCGGCGCTCGCCGGCGGGGAGGGGATGGTGATGGTGCTCGGTAGCAAGGCCTACGGGTATCCCGGCGGCCTCGAGGCGGCGGTGCGGGCGGCGGTCGACCGGCTCGGCGGACAGGGTGGTTGACGTGGACGACCCCATCCCGCCCACCATCGGCTGGCGCGACGGCCGGGTGGTGATGATCGACCAGCGTCGCCTTCCCGGCGCGCTGGAGCAGCTTTCCCTCACCAGCGTCGAGGAGGTCTGCGATGCCATCCGCACCCTGGCGGTGCGGGGGGCGCCGGCCATCGGGCTGGCCGGCGCGCTCGGGATCGCGCTGGCCGCGGTGACCGGTGTCCCGCTGGAGACGGCCGCGGCGCAGCTCATCGCCACCCGGCCCACGGCCGTGAACCTGGCGTGGGGGGTCCGCCGGGCGGCGGCCGCCGCCGACCCGGTGGCCGAAGCGCAGCGGATGGTCGCCGAGGATGGCGCCGCCAACCGCCGCCTCGGGGCGTGGGGTGCCGCCCTCCTGCCGGCCGGGCCCCGGGTGTACACCCATTGCAACGCCGGCGGCCTGGCCTGTTCGGGCTACGGCACCGCGGTCGGCGTGATCCGTGCCGCCTACGAGGGCGGTCTGGAGCCAACCGTCTGGGTGGGCGAGACCCGCCCGGTGCTCCAGGGCGCCCGGCTGACGGCGTGGGAGCTGGACCGGCTGGGGATACCGGCCACGCTCGTGGCCGACGTGATGGCGGCGTCGTTGATGGCCTCCGGCCAGGTCGACTGCGTGATCGTGGGGGCCGACCGGATCGCCGCCAACGGCGACGTGGCCAACAAGATCGGCACCTACGGCCTGGCCATCCTGGCCCGCCACCACGGCGTGGCGTTTTACGTGGCCGCCCCGACGTCGACCATCGACCTGGCCTGTCCCACCGGTGCCGACATCCCGATCGAGCGTCGCGCCGCCACCGAGGTGACCGAGATCGCCGGCCAGCGCATCGCCCCGGCGGGCGTGGCCGCCGAGAACCGGGCGTTCGACGTGACGCCCGCCGAGCTCATCACCGCGGTGATCACCGAGAACGGCGTCTTCGCCCCGGCGGCGGTGGGATCGGCATCGGTAGCGTCGGCGTAATGGACCTGGTGGCGCTGTACACCCAAACCCAAGACCGGATCGTCGACCTGGTCACGCCGCTTTCCGCGCCGGCGCTGGCCGGACCGGTGCCCGGCACGCCGCGTTGGACGGTGGTCCAGCTCGTCGCCCACTTGGCCGGCGTGTGCCACGACGTCGGCAGCGGCGAGGTGGACGGAGCCGCCACCGAGCCGTGGACGGCGCGCCAGGTTGCGGCTCGGGAGGGGCGGACGTTGCCCGCCTTGTTGGCGGAGTGGCGGGACCGCACGCCGGCGCTGCTCACCATGCTGGCCGCACCGGGGCGGGCCGACTCGGCGGCCTTCGACATCTTGACCCACGAGCACGACCTCCGGGGCGCACTGGGGCTGGCCGGCGCGAGCGACCCGGCGGCGGCGGCGGCCGTGACCGCGCGGGTCACCGGGCGGCTCAACCACCTCGTCGACAAGCATGACCTCCCCGGCCTCCGCCTGGTCGCCGACGACGGGGAGTGGGTGTGCGGCTCGGCGGGGGTGGCGGTGGCGGGAACGGCCCCGACGATGGAGTGGTTCCGGGCCCTGTTCGGCCGGCGTTCCGCCAGCCAGATCCTGACCTACCGGTGGGAGGGCGACCCGACGCCGTATTTCCCGATGTTCAGCCTCTTCGGGCCGCTGCCGTCCGCCGACGTGGCCGAGGCCGGGGCGCCGGTGCCGGGCGCTTCCTGATCGGGCCGCTCAAAGCACCTCGGCGACGCTTCCTGATCGGCCGGTCACAGTAGGTCGGCGAGGCGGGTGAACAGGTCGTCGAGCAACAGGCGCGACGCGGTGTGGACGGCCGCCGACTGCCCGATGGGGTCGGCGATGTCGTCGCTCAGACTGGCGGACAGGATGCCTGTCCGCGTCCGGCCCTCGCCGACGGCATCGAGCCACTCGGACCACGGTTGCTGGGGGGGCCAGGGCCCAACCGCTTCAGCCCGGCGCACCAGGTCGGTGAGCTGAAAGATGCGGGTCCAGGCGTCGGGGGCCATCAGGGTGGCGTCGATGACGTGCTGGCGGGTCATGGCCACGATCAGGTCGGCGGCGTCCAGCAGCTCCGGGGTCACCTGATGGCTGAGGTGGGCGCTGACGTCCAATCCCATCGCCGCCATGGTGTCGATGACCTCCTCGGTGGGCGGCACGCCGCCCTCCAGGAACCCGGCCGACGCCACCACCGCGTCGGTCCCCCGCTCCTCGAGACGAGCCTGTAACAACGCCTCGCCCATCACCGAGCGGCATTGGTTGGCGGTGCAGAGGATGAGGATGCCGAGGGTGATGGCGAGACCCTACCTGCGCATCTGTATGCGCCGGCCCGGCTCGCCTCGTGGCTGTGTCCCGCTCCCAGCGCCTCTATGCGGAGCGGAACACCAGCTCGAGGCGGCTACGAACAGCCGCTGGTACTGCCGCAGGACGGGCAGGCGAAGCAGCTTCCGGCCTGTTGCATCTGGACGCCGCACTGGTAGCAATACGGGGCGTCGAGGGGGCGTGAGTGCCCGACGGTCCGCGGCGACCGGGCCTCCTCGGTCAACTCCTCCACCACCGAGGAGCTGGCCGTGGTGGCCTCCTCGACGCCGGGCAGGGTGGGCTGGAGTCGCTCGTTGGTGGTGAGGATGCCCAGTTCGGCTCGCTCGTCGTAGCTCAGGTAGTCGACCGCCAGCCGGCGGAAGATGTAGTCGACCAGCGAGGAGGCGATGCGCAGGTCGGGATCGTCGGTCATGCCCGCCGGCTCGAAGCGCATGTTGGTGTACTTCTTGACGAACGTCGCCAGCGGCACGCCGTGCTGCAGTCCCAGGCTGACCGCCACCGCGAAGGCGTCCATGATCCCGGCCAAGGTCGAGCCCTGCTTGGACACCTGCATGAACACTTCGCCCGGCCGCCCGTCGTCGTACTCACCGACGGTGACGTAGCCCTCGCAGTCCGCCACCCGGAACTTGAAGGTCATGGAGCGGCGCTTGCGGGGCAGGCGCTCCCGCACCGGCTGCTTGACCACGACCGTCTGCCGCTGCAGGGCCTTCTCCAGCTCGGCCACCTTCACCGCCAGCTCGGCGTCGTGGGCCTCGGGTTCCGACATCGCCGGGGCGTTTTTCTTGGTCGTGGCCAGGGGCTGGGCCACCTTGCAGTTGTCCCGGTAGATGGCGACCGCTTTGAGGCCAAGCTGCCAGGCTTCGATGTGGAGCTGCTCGACGTCCTCGATGGTGGCCTGCTCGGGCAGGTTGACGGTGTTGTGGTTGACGATGCCGTTGCCCACGAAGGCTTGGGTCGCGGGAACGGAAAGGTCGAACACCTCCCGCTCGCCGGCCGAGCCAACCGACTCCACCGGGCTGAAATGCAGGTTGTCCTCGAGCACCGTCCGCAGCCACTGCGGCAGTCGGGCGCCGGCCACCGCTGCCACCTGCTCCAGCGAACGGCGACTCACGCACATGGCCCGGGGGTCGCTCAGATAGCCGAAGTCGCCGCGAAGCGCCCGGGGGACGATCCGGTACAGCTCGTACGGCGAGATGCCGGGGACGACGTCGGCGCCGTTGCGGTTGGGGTGGTGGCCGAGGCCTTGCAGCGCCTGGGCGAACGCCGCCTTGCGCTGCTCGGCGAAGGGAACCAGGGCCAGCAGGTCGTTGGCCTGCTCGCCCACGGCGAACAGTTCGTCATAGGGCCGGCCGGTGGTCCGGGCGAACTTGATGGCCCGCTCGTGGACGATGCCCAGGTTGGTCAGAATGGCCTGCAGGTCGTCGAGCAGTCCGGGCGATTCCGAGGTGATGGACCACTTGGCGGTGCCGCACATCGTCACCTCGGCGGCCAGGGTCAAACCTTCCAGGTAGGCCAGCACCATTTCCCGAGGCGAGCGCAGGACGGCGTCGGGGATGCGCTTGTGCACCGCGCACTGGCCGCAACCGAGCCGATCGAAGAGTTCCACGATGGCCTGGGAGCGGAACTCCACCCGACCCGCGCCGGGGTGCGAACTCGGGTGCGACGTAGGGAGGTCGATGGTTGCCGTGACACCGAAGACCCGCCCCGCCGCCTCCGCCAGTCGTTGCAGCACCGAGCGGCTGTCACAGTTGATCCTGACCGCCCAGGCCGCGCCGGAGACCCGGCCGGCGGCGGCGTAGGCCCCCAGCAGGAAGGCCAGATCGACGGTCATCTCCGCCGGCCCCTGGTAGCTCTCGCTCCCGTCGTCGGTCTCCAACCGGGCGGGCAGGACCGACCACAGTTCGTCGCCGTACTGGGTGGCCACGTACTCTCCCACCGCGATCTCGTCGAGGCGACGCCATTCGAGCCCGTCGCCGCCGGAGACCAGCAGGCGGTGGTTGGCGGTGCCGGTCACCCGATGCCCCGAGCGCAGCACCACCGAGGTCACCGGGCGGATCCCGCCGTAGTAGAAGGCGTCGGTCTTCTGGGGCCCGCTCAGCGACGCCACTTCCCGCACGTCGCTTCGGTAGCTGTCGGGCTTCTCACCCCGGTACAGGCCGCCGATACGCACCAGCCCCTCGGCGGTGGTCAGGAGCGTCTCGCCGGTCACGCACTTCGAGATGGCGCCCGAGATGAAGGGCTGGACGGCGCCCATCATCCGCACGTGGCCCCGGTAGTGGATGGTGTTGTCCCCCATGGAGCAGGCGAAGACGGGGAGATGCTCGGCCTTGAGTGCCGGCGCCCCGACGATGGACTTGTGCTCGTCGATGTAGGCGACGATGGCGTCCACTTCGGAGGGGTTGTAGCCGAGGCGGCGCAGGGCCCGGGGGACGGTCTGATTGACAATCGACATCGTCCCGCCGCCCACCAATTTCTTGGTCTTCACCAGCCCGAGATCCGGCTCGATTCCCGTGGTGTCACAATCCATCAGCAGGGCGATGGTGTTGTGGCTTATGAAGCCGTTGGCGATATAGGTCACGTTGGACGGGACCGACAGGTCGTAGGTCAATTCCTCGTCGACGAGCTCGGCGTTGCCCACGCGGTCGTAGAAGAACGACAGGAGGTGGCCGAGTTCGGCATCGCCGGATCGGAGAAACAGCTCGCTGGCCAGTCGCCTCGACATCCGCAGCTCCGTCGCCACCGCCGGCGGCAACCCGTCGTCGCCTCGGCCCAGCCGGTCGACCAGTTCCCGGGTCAGGGGGATGTCGTCGCGCCGGACGGTCTGGCCGGCGGCGTCCGTGTCATCCCAGGCCGCTGTCAGGATGCGCCCGTTCTTTCGAGCGCCCATAAACCCAACTTGCTCCAGCCAGCGGGTGCTGACGGATTCGTTGATGAGTCGCAGGCTGGCCGGGCGCTCGGACGACGCGTCGGTCCCCTCCCGAAGGCTGAGGGTCGACGGGTACCCGAGGGCCAGCAGCAGGGATTGCACATCCCGGACCAGGGCGGTGGAGCGGCTCGTCAACGTCGGGCATCCGGCGCCGGCTTCGCCGTCGGCTTCGTACAAACCACGGAGGAAGGCGGCGTAGACCTCGGGATCGTTGGCGGAAAGCACCGCATCGGGAATGTGGGCGGTCTCACCGGAAACCGCCTGAGAACCTGTCGGAGGATGCGGCGCGAAGCCGCACGCCTCCCACCAGCGCGCCAGACGGACGGAATCAAACCGGACCTCGCTGAAGCCCGTCTCCGGCGTGGCTTGGCCGACGAGGCCGAACGCCTCCTTGCCGAGCTGCACGATCCGTTCCATCACGTCAAAATCCCCGGCCGTAACGCCGAACCGCAGGCCCCCACCGTGCCGCGACCCGTTACCCATGAAGTACCCGACGAGCTCAGCCAACTCCGGTGTAATCGTGGCCGTGACCGCAGCCTCGTCCTCTGCCGTGTTGTCGGCCTCCGTCAACCGTGGCTGCGTCGGCAGCGGCGGCAGCGGCGGCAGCGGCGGCAGCGGCGGCAGCGGCACGGACTGAGGTCGCCCGATCAGCTGATCGAGGGCCAGGGGGACCAGGTCGCCGGCGCCGATCTCGCCGAACCGCTTCCAACGCCATTCTCCGGTGGCTTCGTCGACCACCTTGACGCGATGGGTGGGTGTGCCCTGGATCCGGTAGCCGCGCGTCGTCTCGACGCGAACAGTGGCCTCGGCGCCGTTGATAAAGAATTGGCTGGCGTCCTGGGGGCCCTCGTCGGTGCCGACCTGAAGAGCCAGCGGCTGCCACGTGGCTCCGTGGGGGTCGCCGAGCGACCGTAGGCGGACTAGGCCTCGCGCCGTCGGCACCAGCGACCCCCCGACCAGACACCCCGTTGGTGCCAGGACGCTCGCTTGGGAGTTGCGAACGCCGTACTGTTCGCCGGTCTCGACCGCGGTGTCCCAGGCCTCTTGGGCCGCACTCAATAACTCCGTGGGTACGAGCTCCTCGTTGATCGACGCCACTTCGTCGCGGTGCATGCGCAAGACGTTCAGCATGGCGTCGCGGTTTTCCGTGAATCCGGCGAACGGTCCCATCCGGGCGGCGGTGCGCGCCGATGTGGCGTAGGACTGGCCGGTCAGGAGGGCGGTGATGGAGGCCGCCCAGGCGCGTCCCTCATCGGAGTCGTACGGCAGTCCCCGGGACATCAGCAGGGCCCCGAGGTTGGCGTACCCGATGCCGAGCTGGCGGAACCGGCGCGACGTCTCGGCAATCGCCTCCGTCGGATAATCGGCATTGCCGACCATGATCTCCTGGGCCGTGAACAGGACCTCGGTCGCCACCTTGAATCCCTCGACGTCGAACGTCCCATCTTCCTGCGAGAAGGCCAGCAGGTTAATGGAGGCCAGATTGCACGCCGAGTTGTCTAGATGCATGTACTCGCTGCACGGATTGCTTCCATTGATCCGGCCTGTGTTCGGCGCGGTATGCCATCTGTTGATGGTCGTGTCGAACTGCATTCCGGGATCAGCGCACTCCCACGCCGCCTTGGAAATCTGTCGGAACAGGTCACGGGCCTTGACGGTCTCGAGGATCTCACCGTTGGTGACGGCCCGCAGGTGCCAGTCCTCATCGTCGAGAACGGCTTGCATGAACTCGTCGGTGACCCGCACCGAGTTATTGGCGTTCTGGTACTGGATCGAGTGGCTGTCCTTGCCGTCGAGGTCCATGTCGAAGCCGGCGTCTCGTAGGGCTCGGGCCTTGCGCTCCTCGACCGCCTTGCACCAGATGAAGTCTTCGATATCGGGATGATCGGCGTCGAGGATGACCATCTTGGCGGCCCGGCGGGTTTTGCCCCCGGATTTGATGGTCCCCGCCGAGGCGTCGGCGCCCCGCATGAAGCTCACCGGACCCGATGCCGTCCCGCCGCCGCGGAGCCCTTCCTTGGAGGAGCGGATGCGGGACAGGTTGATCCCTGCCCCCGAGCCGCCCTTGAAGATCGTCCCCTCCTCGACGTACCAGTTGAGGATGGAGTGCATCGAGTCATCGACCGAAAGGATGAAGCACGCCGACGCCTGCTGGGGGACCCCCTTCACGCCGATGTTGAACCAGACCGGCGAGTTGAAGGCGGCCCGCTGATGAATGACGAGGTAGGCCAGCTCGTCCCGGAAGGCCTCGGCCTCGTCCTCGTCGACGAAGTAGCCGTCCTTGCGGCCCCAGTCGGTGATCGTCTGGACCACCCGCTCGGTGACCTGCTTCAGCGACCACTCCCGCTCCGGCGTGCCCAAGGTGCCCCGGAAGTACTTCTGGGCCAGGATGTTGGTCGCGTTGACGCTCCAGCCGGCGGGAACCTCGACACCGAGCTGCTCGAAGGCGACGGCACCGGTGAGGTAGTTGGCGATACGTGCGTCACGCCGCTCCCACCGCACCGTGTCGAAGGGATCCGTCCCCGCCGACGTGAAGTGTCGGCGGATGCCGATCCCGATCCGTTCGGGCGCCATTGCCATTGTCCAAGTCCTCCCCTGCGTTCGTTCCGCCGGTCCGGGCCGGTCCCGTCACCAACCACAAGCTGTTGTGGTGGCGCCTCCCGTACGCTGCTGGAGACGCGAGATGTGGGTTATATTACATCATCGTAGTTCCATGGCTGTCAATCGATTCGACACGAAATCGGCAACACCTGCGGTCGCCCCCTGGTCGTCTCACCGTAGGGAACGCTCGCTGTGAACAACGAGGGGAACAAGGCTGTGAATTGCCGAAGTTGTCCACAGTCCGGCCGGGGAACCAGCCTTAAGGAACCTTCAGACTTTTTTTGGTTTGGCCTCGCCGGGTCGTGGGGTATCGCTTAGAGAGCCGCCGAAGCTGCCCCCTCGGCGGTGTCACCCTGGCGCAGGCCCCCCTGTCCCCGCCCCTTCGACGGGGGGCCGCGCTAGGGATAAGCAACCCGCTACCGTGGCCGCGCCATGGCAGCAGTCCTTGCAATCGACGCGGGGACGACAGGCGTTCGGACGCTCGCCGTGGCCGACACCGGCGACGTGATCACCAGCGCCTACCGGGAGTTTCCGCAGTACTTTCCGCGGCCCGGCTGGATGGAGCACGACCCCGAGGAGATCTGGTCGGCGGTCGTCGAGACGGTCACGACGGTCGCCCAGCGCCTGCTCGAGGCTCAAACCCCCATCGCCGCCATCGGGATCACCAACCAGCGCGAGACCACCGTCGTCTGGGATCGCGGGACCGGTCGGCCCCTCCACCGTGCGGTGGTCTGGCAGGACCGCCGCACGTCGGCGCGGTGCCAGGAACTGACCACCGGCGGGTACCTCGACCGGGTCCGCCAACTGACCGGCCTCGTCCTCGACCCCTACTTTTCGGCGACCAAGCTGGAGTGGCTGCTCACCGAGGGCCAGGTCGAAGCATCGCCCGATTTGGCGTTCGGCACCGTCGACAGCTGGATCATCTGGAAGCTGACAGGCGGCGCAGTCCACGCCACCGACCCGTCGAACGCCAGCCGGACCCTCCTCTACGACATCGGTCGGCGGGGGTGGAGCGACGAGCTGCTGGCCATCTTCGGGGTGCCCGCGAGCTGCCTCCCGGAGGTCGGGTTCTCGAGCGGGCGAATCGGGGTCACCGCACCCGGCGTCGTCGCCGGCCTGGACGGTGTGCCCATTTCCGGCGTAGCCGGCGATCAACAGGCGTCGCTGTTCGGCCAGGCGTGTTTCCAGCCCGGGATGACGAAGAACACCTACGGCACCGGAAGCTTCGTCCTGATGAACGTCGGGCCGGCCTGCCCGGCGCCGGTGGCGGGCCTGCTTACCAGCGTCGCCTGGACGCTGGAGCGGCCGGCCGCGACCGCGTACGCCTTGGAGGGCGCCATCTTCGTCACCGGCGCCGCCATCCAGTGGCTCCGCGACGGCCTGGGCATCATCGCCGAGGCGTCCGAGATCGGCCCGCTGGCGGCGTCGGTCGACGACAGCGAGGGCGTCTTCGTCGTTCCCGCGTTCGCCGGCCTCGGCAGCCCGTGGTGGGATCCCTACGCCCGGGGCCTGGTGATCGGATTGAGCCGGGGCAGCGGCCGGGCCCAGCTGGCCCGAGCGGTGGTCGAGGCCATGGCCTACCAGACGCGCGACGTGGTGACGACAATGACGGAGGGCTCCGGCCGGGCCGTCACCAGTCTGCGGGTCGACGGCGGGGCGTCGGTCATGGACCTGCTTCTCCAGCTGCAGGCCGACCAGCTGCAGATTCCCGTCGCCCGCTCTCGGGTCTCCGACACCACCGCCCTCGGTGCCGCCTATCTCGCGGGACTGGCCGAAGGGGTCTGGAGCTCGCTGGACGAGCTGGCGACGCTGTGGGGCGCCGACGCCGAGGCGCAGCCCCGCCGGCGCGCCGACGACCGCTACGCCCAATGGCGCCGCGCCGTCGAGCGGTCCCGGGGCTGGGCCGGCGACGCCAGCTGATACCCGCCGCCGGCGCTGCCCCGCCGGCCCGCCGGCCCGCCGGCGGCCTCCGCCGGCGCCTGCCCGCGGCCGACCGCCTGGCGACAACGGGTTGGCCCCAGAACCCCTTCGCGCCGCAACCCTGCACCAGCCCCACGCCGACCCCGCCGGCGGCCCGACCTCCTGGCGACAACGGATTGGCCGCACAACCCCTTCGCGCCCCAACCCCAACCCGACCACGACCACGACCCTCGCCCCACGACCCGGCCCGGCTCGCGCCGCAAGCCGGCGGGCCACGCCGCGCCATCAGGGGAAGGCGGTTACACGGCTACCTCACGGTCGGCGCCGTGGCCGGCGTCGATGTCGGTGTCGGGCGCCGCCACCGGCATGGCACAGCCCTGCTGGAAACAGCGGCGGTAGGCCTGGGGCGTGGTGCGCAGGATCCGCTGGAAGTGCTGACGAAGGTTGGCACCAGTCCCCAGGCCGCAGCGGGCGGCAACCAGGTCGACGGACAGGTCGGTGGTCTCCAGCAGCCGCTGGGCCAGCAGGATGCGCTGGCGTAGCAGCCACTGGTGGGGCGTGGACCCGTGGATCTCGCCGAAGCGGCGGGCGAAGGTGCGGGCGCTCATGGCCGAGCGGGCCGCCAGCTCGGCGACACAGAGGTCGTTGTCGAGGTGCTCGACCGCCCAGTCGAGCGTCTCGGTGAAGGGATCGTTCGCCGGGTGGTCGTGGACCGGTTGGCTGACGAACTGCGCCTGGCCGCCGTCGCGGTGAGGGGGCACGACCATGCGCCGAGCCACGATGTTGGCCGCCTCGGCGCCGTAGTCAAGGCGGACGATATGGAGGCAGAGGTCGATCCCGGCGGCCGTGCCGGCCGAGGTGAGGATGTCGCCGTCGTCGACGTACAACACGTCCGGGTCGACCTTGATCTCCGGGTACCGCTGGGCCAGCTTGGCGGCGTGGGCCCAGTGCGTGGTGGCCCGCCGGCCGTCGAGGAGACCGGCGGCGGCCAGCACGAAGGCGCCGGTGCATACCGACATGATGCGGGCGCCCCGGCGGTGCGCCCGGCGCAGCTCGCTCAGCAAGGCTTCGTTCTGCTCGGCGTTGCCGGCGGGGATCAGAATGGTGTCCGCTCGGCGCAGCGCCTCGAGCCCGTGCTTGGTACCAATGGTGAAGCCGGTCTGGGCGGAAATCGGATTTGGGCCGGCGGCGCACACCACGAAGCGGTACCAGGGCGCGCCGACATCGGCCGATCGATCAATACCGAAAACCTCGCAGGCCACCGCAAACTCAAACGGCGACACCCCATCGAATACCACAGCGGCAACCAGATGGCGAGGTATTTTCTTGGCAGCTTCCTTGCGCATGGTGACGATTCTGCCACTTCTCAATCGCCTCCGCCAGCGTCAGTATAAATGCATGTTCGCTGTCTACTGCTCCGGCCACCAGGGTCGAGTTCTGCTCTTCCCCGAGCACATCGAACGGCTCGTCAACCGCCACGACGGCGTCGAGCTCCAATGGCGGTGCACCTGCGGGGGCACCGGCATTCATTTCATTGCCCGCGCCGACGACGCCGAGGTGGCGGCCTGATGCACCCGTATATTTCCCGCGCGCTTATCGCGCAACACCAGCAGGAATTTCGCGGCCAGGCGGAGAATTGGCGACGTTTCCGGGTGCCGGCCGACCAGGCGCCACGGGAGCGACGTTGGCGCCTGCAAAGCCCCATCGTCCGCCGTCCGCTGACGCCGCTGACGACGCCGGCGCTACCGCCCTGCCCCTGACACAGGGGCGCCCAGCATCAGACGCCACCGGGGAGCCATTCCGGCCCCCTTTCCCACCTTCGGGTGTCAGGGAGTAGCGCTCGGGTGAATCAGCCGGCTGACCCGGGTCACCAACTCCACCCACCGGTGGTTGGCGATGCGGGTCAGGGCGGACAGCTGCTGGCGCTCCCGGGCCCGGAAGGGGCGGCCGCGGCGCCCGACGACCAGCACCAGGCTGGCCGTTTCCATTTCGGCCCACGCCACGTCGTCGGGGCCGCCCACGCTGGAACACGGCATAGAGGCACGGCTGCCGGCGACGAAGGCCTCCAGCCAGGCCGCGGGCGGCACGGGGCCGACGGTAACCAGCGGGACGGGCGCTTCCAGGTCGACCACCGCCGCCCATTCGGCGGTGAAGTCATGGGTCGCGTGGGCAGTCAGCCGGTCGAGGAGGGCGCCCACGCTGTGCTGCTCGACGAGGACGGCGGCGGTCTCCAGGGCGTCGAGGCGGGGGTCCGCCAGCCAATCGGCGGCGGGCCGCACGTCCTCCACGTCCACCCCGTCCACCTGGGCGACCTCGCTGATGAGCAACGGCACCAGGGCGTCGTCAGGGAGGTCGACCAGCAACTCGTCGATGGCCCGGCCACCCCCGCGCTCCAAGATGTCGATGCCCACCAGGTCGCCCCGCACCGCACCGATGCGGCTCGCCACCGAGCCCAACGCACCCGGCCGGTCGGGGACCCAGACGCGGACCACGAAGGTCGTCATTACCTCGACAATACGACCCAGGTGTAAACGAAGCGTTTCTCGGGAGGTACGAGGCGGTTACTTCTCGGTGCGTTAGGCCGAAATGGCGGTGGCGGGCACCGGGGGCACCCGCCGGGCCGCCACCACCGTCGAGGTGTCGGCGCCCACCCCTTCGACCGCCTCGCCCCGCTTGGCGTAGCGGTTGACGTACTCCTGACCGGAGAGCTCCCGCAGGGCGAACATGATCTCGTCGGTGATCTGGCGCAGCACCAACGGGTCGTCCTGCCGGCCGTAGAAACGGTCGAAGCGCATCGGCTCGGAGAAGCGCACGGTGATGGGCATGAAGAAGTTCGGCTTGACCTGGCCGATGGGCTGCGCTTCCCGGGTACCGATCATGGCAACCGAAAGGACCGGGCAGCGGCAAGCCAGCGCCAGTCGGGCGACACCGGTGTGGCCCTTGTACAACCGGCCGTCGGGTGAGCGCGTCCCCTCCGGGTAGATCCCGAACACCCCGCCGGCGTCCAGCACCTCCTGGGCCGAGGCCAGGGCCCGCTGCGACGCCGAACCCCCGTCCCGCTTGATCGGGATCTGGCCGACGGCCCGGAAAAACCACGCCGTCTTTTTGTTCTCAAAGTATTCCGCCTTGGCCACGAAGGTGACCCGGCGCCGCAGGACGAGAGGCAGGAAAATGGAGTCGGAGAAGGAGACGTGGTTGCTGGCCAGAATGACCGGGCCGTCCGGGGGCACGTTTTCCAGCCCTTCCACCTTGATGTGGAAGAAGAACCGCAGCAACGGCGTCAGCACGACTTTCAGTAGCCAATAGGTCATCTGGGTGACCAGGCTAGGGCAAGGCGCCCCTACCGCTTGACCAGGGCCCGGCGGAGGTTACGGGCGCCTTTACAGCTTGACCAGGGCCCGGCGGAGGTTGCGGATGCCCTGGGCGATGCGCTTCTCGTTCTCGATGAGGGCGAAACGGACGAACCCCTCGCCGCCCCGGCCGAACCCGACGCCCGGCGAGGTGGCGACGCTGCCCTCGGTGACCAGCAGTTTGGAGAACTCGAGCGATCCCATTTCCCGGTACGGCTCGGGGATGGGGGCCCACACGAACATGGTGGCCTTGGGCTTTTCGATCTGCCAGCCGATACGGGCCAGGCCGTCGCACAGGGCGTCGCGGCGAGACTGGTAGATCTCGTTGACGAACTTGGGATAATCCGGCGCCTCGTTCATGGTCACGATGGCGGCGATCTGGATGGGCTGGAACGTTCCGTAGTCCAGATAGCTTTTGAGCTTGGTGAGGGCGGCCACGATCTCGGGGTTGCCGACCAGGAAGGCCACCCGCCACCCCGCCATCGAGAAGCTCTTGGTCAAGGTGTACAGCTCCACCGCCACGTCCTTGGCGCCGGGCACCTGCAGGATCGACGGTGGCTGGAAGCCGTCGAAAGCGGTGTCGGAGTAGGCGAAATCGTGCACCAGGACGACGTCGCGCTCCCGGGCGAAGTCGACCAGCCGTTGCATCCAGGCCAGGTCGACCGTCTCGGTGGTCGGGTTGTGCGGGAAGGAGAACACGATGACGCGGGGCCGGGGCCAGGTCGATTCCCAGCTGTCCATCAGGTTGGCGAAGAAGTCCTGGTCGGGACCGAGTCGCACCTGCTGCACGTCGGCGCCGGCGAACAACGGGGCGTAGATGTGGATCGGGTAGCTCGGCGTCGGCACCAGGGCGGTGTCGCCCGGCCCGACGAGGGTCCACATGAGGTGGGACAGGCCCTCCTTGGCCCCGATGGTCGTGACGACCTCGGTGTCGGGATCGAGTTCGACGCCGAAGCGCCGCAGGTACAGGTTGGAGACCGCCAGCCGCAGCTTGGGGATGCCCCGCGACGCCGAGTAGCGGTGGTTGCGGGGATTGTGGGCCGCCTCGCAGAGCTTCTCGACGGCGATGTCCGGGCTCGGGATGTCGGGGTTGCCGAAACCGAGGTCGATGACGTCGTCGCCGGCGTGGCGGGCCTCGTCCCGAAGCTGGTTGATGATGGCGAAAACGTACGGCGGCAGGCCGTTGATCCGGCGGAACTCCATTGGTCGGAGGCTACCGGACCGACTTTGCGGCGCCCGCCAATTTGGCGACGAAGCCCTCCCAGTCGACGCTCATGGGAGGCCCGTAGATGGCCCACTGAACGTGGGCGCCGGCCAGGAGCCGCAGATGCTCGGCCAGGTCGCCGTCGGGCGGGGGCGGCCCACCCCACGTCGCCTCGCTGCTGCCCTCGTTGGCGGCGGCGAACGCCTTGAGCTCCTCCAACGGTCCGTCCCAGGAGTTCCAGCCGTCCGCCTCGGCGGCGGCGATGGCCCGCACCTCCCGTGACCGGCCGCCGATCCACGTGTGGACATGCTGGGACCGCAGCGCCCGGGCCGTCTGGATCAGCAGGTCGAGGCGGACTCGTAACGGCGGAAAGGGCATGCCGTAGGCCACGTTCTCCGCCTCGGTCATCCGATCGCCGGTGCCGATGCCGGCGATGGCCCGGCCCCCGGAGATCTCATCCAGGGTCACCAGCGCCTCGACCAGGACCGGTACCGGCATCAGGGTCACCCGGCTGACCAGCGTCCCAACCCTGAGCCGCTCGGTCTGGGCGGCGATGGCGGCGAGCGTTGGCAAGGCGGCGAGGGCGGGTCGGTCGGGATTCATGATGGGAAAAAGGTGGTCGTAACTGAACACGCCGTCGATACCGACCACGTCGGCGTGGTGGGCGGCCCGAAGCGCGGCGGCGGGATCGCGGGTGAATACCGGCACCACGAATCCCACGTTCACCGGTCGCGGCGGTCTCGGTCCCGGGCCAGCATGGCGGCGCCCACCGCCCCCGCCTGCTCGCCGAGTTGGGCCAGCACGATACGAATCGCCGGGCGGTGCTCGGCCGCCTCGACCAGTTCGGCGAACGCCGCCTGGACCGGCGGGAGGAAGAGGCCGCCCGCCACCGTGAGTCCCCCGCCCAGGATGATGCACTCAGGATCGAACACGTTGGCCAGGCTGGCCAGGCCCACCGCGACCCACCACGCGAACGTGGCCACCACCGCCTCCGCCCCGGCGTCTCCTTCGACTGCCGCCCGGGTGACGTGCTCGCCGCGCACGGCGAGGGGATCGCCGCCCGCCAGCTCGACCAGCCGGGGGGCAGCCCCCGCCTCGGCCGCCTCCCGGGCCAGGCGAGCCAGGCCGCTCCCGGACGCGAACCGCTCCCAGCAGCCCCGCTTGCCGCAGGGGCAGGGTGGCCCGTGGGCGTCGACGACGATGTGGCCGATCTCGCCGGAGAAGCCGTTACTGCCCCGCAGCAGCCGGCCGCCGCTGATGAGGCCGCCGCCGATGCCCGTGCCCAGGGTGACCATCAGCACATCGTCGCTGCCCTGGCCGGCGCCGAGGACCCGTTCCGCCCAGCCGGCGCACGTGGCGTCGTTGTCGACCGCCACCGCCGCCGCGGGGAACCACGCCTCCAGCGCCGGGCGCACCGGCAGGCCCACCACATGCGGCAGGTTGGGGGCGAAACGCAGCACCCCCTCCCGGTCGACCAGCCCCGGAGCCCCGACGCCGATCGCCTCGACCGGTCCCAGTTTCCGCGCCACCGATGCGACGGCGGCGAGCACCTGATCGCCCTCGGGGGGCGTTGGTGTCCGCTGCTCGGCGACGACGGTGTTGTCCGGCCCGAGCCGCACGGCGAGGATCTTGGTGCCCCCGATGTCAACGCCGATCACGGCCATTCACCGAGCGTACGTGGGTCGAGGCGACGCCGGCGGGGTCGGCGGGCTCGTCCGGGTGGCCGGGGCGGGGCGGGCGGGGCGGGGCGGGGCCATTCTGTGCAGACTCCGGGCGCACCCGCACGCCGGGAGTCCACACAGAACGCCAACCGTCGGCGCCGGGCGGCGCCGGCCGGCTACTGGAGACGGGTAAGGGCGTGGAGGGCGACCGCGGCGGCGGTGGCCACGTTGAGGGAATCGACGCCCGAGGCCATTGGGATGCGAACGCGCTCGTCGGCCCGGGCCAAGGCGTCGGAGGACAGTCCGGGGCCCTCGGCGCCCACCAACAGGGCGATGGGCTCCGTCGGGCGGCGCACGTCGTGCAGGAAACGCCCCTCGGGCGCCGGCGTCAGGGCGAGCAACCGGTGGCCGCCGGCACGCAGGTCGTCCAACGCCGCCGGCCACGGATCCAGGCGCGCCCACGGGACGCGCAGGACATGGCCCATCGACACCCGGACGGCGCGACGGTAGAGCGGGTCGACGGCGCTCGGGCTGAGAAGGATGGCGTCCACCCCGAAGGCCGCAGCGTTGCGGAATAGGGCGCCCATGTTCTCGTGGTCGCCGATACCCTCGGCGACCACCAACAAGGGTCCGGTGGCAACCTCACGCCAGGCCGCGGCTGGCGGTCGCCGGGCCGCCGCCAAGGCGCCGCGATGGAAGCGGAACCCGGTGATGGCCCGCAGTACCTCGGTGGCAGCTACATAGACGGGCCAGTCGCCATCGGCGGCGACGAGCTCGGGGCGCAGTTCCGCGAGGCGGTGCTCGGTCAGCAGCAACGACCGCACGGGGTAGGACGACACCAGCAATTGCCGGATGGTCGCCGGGCCCTCGACCATGAAGAGGCTGGCCGCGGGCTCGATGCGCTGGCGCAACTCGGCGTCGGTGAGGTTGCGGTAGTCGTCGACCCGAGGGTCGGCGGGATCCCCGATGGCGACGAGGGGACCCACCCGCCGGGCCTAGCCGGCGAGCACGGACTCGATGGCGGCGACGACCTCCTCCGCCTCGGGATCGGTCGTGGGGCGGAACCGGCGGACCACGTCGCCGTCGGGGGAAACCAGGAACTTCTCGAAGTTCCACTGAATATCGCCCGCCGCGCCGGTCTCGTCGGGATTGACCACCAGTTGCTGGTACAGCGGATGACGACCTTCGCCGTTGACCTCGACCTTCTCGGTCAGCGGGAACGAAACACCGTAGGTCGTCGAGCAGAACGTAGCGATCTCCTCCGGCGTCCCGGGTTCCTGGGCCCCGAACTGATTGCACGGCACGCCGAGGACGGTGAACCCGCGGTCGCCGTATCGCTCCTGGAGGTGCTCCAGGCCGGTGTACTGGGGCGTCAGCCCGCACTTGGAAGCTACGTTCACGATGAGCACCGCCTGGCCCTCGAAACCGTGCAGGTCAAGGGGCTCACCGCTCAGCCCGTGGAGATCGATGTCGTAGATCGTCATGCTTCGGAGGCTACGGCGCCGGCGGAGCGTGCTGGGCGCTCCCGCCGAGGTTTTGCCCACCGGCCTTCCCGGTGAACCCGGTGGCGGCGGGGCACCTCCGCCGAGCCGGTCAGCCCTCCGCCCGGGCCTTCAACTCGCGGAGCACCTTGACGCCGACCAGGCTCTCGGCGCGGCGCTTCACGAATCCCGGCAAAGGAACTCGAAGGTCAACGGTGATCTGATAACGCACCTCCGTCTCGGCGTCGCCGGCTGTCGACGCCTCGAACGAGTAGGAGCCGTCGTAGCGGCGCGTCAGGTCGCCCGCAACCTGAGCCCAGGAAAGCCGGAAAGGGGCGCCGCCGTAGTCATACGCCAGCGTCGGCGACGTGCTCCGGCCGAAGGCCGCCACCCGAAAGACAACCTTGGTCCCTCTTCCTTCGTCGTCGCGCTCGAGGACCCGGACGGCTTTCACGTCGCTGGACCACGACGGGTACGACTCGAACTCGGTCAGGATCGCAAAGAGGTCCTCAGGCGTGGCCCGGATCATCGCTCGTTCGACGACCTGTTCCTCCACCTCGACCTCTCTCCTATCGCCGCCCGGGTCAGTATGTCGGAGCCGGACCATCCGGTAGGGGCAATCGAGAATCAGCCGTTCAGGGCGCCACGACGGTTACGACCGTGGCGGCAGATTATCGCCGTCCCCTACGGGCCGCCCCACGCCGCACCGGCACCCGGGCCGCTGACTTGGTGTCCGCCTCGCCTTTCGCCGGCATATCTCGGGCCGGGAAAACCCCATACCGTGCGCCCCACAGCTCGCAGTGGGCCAGCCCCCAGACCGGGACCAACCAACCGAAGGCGAGCGCCGCGGTGATCCAACACGTCGCTCCCGCCAATACCACTTGGACGGCCAAGGCGCCGAGCAGCCGGGCCCGTACACGGGTCGGCGCCGCGTCCTCGAGCAGGATCAGGTTCCACAGGCTGATCTGGTCATCCCGACTGCGCCCGGCGGCCAGCGCCCACCCCCAAAAATAGATGACGCTGCCGGCCAGCAGGAGGGCCAGGTCGACCACCACTGCCGCGATCCGCGCCGACGGAATGAACGCCGCCGCCGCGGTAGCCACGATGAACACCGCCGTCCCGATCCACGCCGAGCGGATGATGGCTTCCCCCACCGGGACGCCATGGCCGAGCGTCGCCGGCGCTCCCGGTGCCCCGGCGACCACCCCCGCGGCGGCCGCCCGAGCCCGGCGCTCGGCCCGCACGGCCTCGGCGCCACCCGGCATCGAGCGTCGTTGGCCGGCCACCCCCTTCCTCTGCCGCCCGCTCACGCCGGTACACCGCCCGTCAGCGTGACCAAGGCGTTCTCCAGGCGTTGGGCCAGGATGTCGTAGTCGAACTCCTTCTCGACCCTGCTGCGAGCCGCCTGGCCCTGCCGCGAAGCCAGTTCGCCATCGTCAAGCAGCCGCCCGAGGACGGCGGCCACCGCCCGAGGGTCGCTGGGGTCGTGCACCACGAATCCCGTTTTATCGTCCGCCACCGCCTCAGCGGCCCCACCGCTATCGCCCGCAACGCAGGGAACACCGCAGGCCGCCGCCTCGAGGAACACGATCCCAAACCCCTCCTGTTCCAACCCACCCCACCGGCGCCGGCAGCACATGGCGAAGACGTCGGCACTGCCGTAGAGATCGGGAAGGTCGAGGTCGGCGGCGCGCCCGAGAAGCCGCACCGGCGCGTCGGTGGACTTCACCAAGCGACGCAGGCGAGGGAGATCTCGGCCGGCGCCGGAGATGGCCAGGGTGAGATCGGGATGGCGGGGCGCGAGCAGGGCGGCCGCCCGAATGAGAACGTCCATCCCCTTTCGGGGCACCAGCCGGCTGACACTGACGATCAACGAGCCGGTCGGTGGCAGGCGTAGCCGGGCCCGGGCGGCAGCCCGGTCGATGGCGGCCAGCGGATGGAAACGTGAGATATCGACGCCCGGCGGAATCTGCACCACCGGTGGGAACGGCTTGTCTTCGCCGACCGCTCTGCGGGCCTCCCGCTCGGGGTAGCCGCCCGCGGCGATGACCAGCGACGCCCGGGAGACGATCGACGCCAGCATTGTCCGGGTTGGGGGAAGGCGGCCCGGTACCGTGATTTCGGCGCCATGCAGGACCACGGCATAGGGCAGCCCCAGCGAGGGGCCGACCCGGCCGAGGGGCAGCACCGGATCCAGGACTACGGCCTTGGCGCCGACCTCGGCGGCCAGACGGCGGACCCGGCGGGCCAGCGCAGGAGTCGGCAGGAGGACGGGGCGCCGGGTGCGGATAATCCGGAAGGGCTGCCCCTGGTCGAACAGTTCCTTGCCGCCGAGGCCGGTCGTGAACACGGTGGCCTCGCCGGCGGGCAAGCGGCGCCACAGCTCCCAGAGGTAGGACTGAATTCCGCCGATCTTGGGCGGGAAGTCATTCGTGACAAGGAGGTGGGGCACGGCGCTCGGAGCCTGGCGTAGTCGGGTGGGGAGGGCGAAAAGTCGGCGGCGAGGGCCTCGACCTCGCCAGCCTCTCACCTCGGGCACGGCTACGTCAGATCACCGTTGGCCCAGGCAATCTCCTGGCGCACCGTGGGGTCGTCGTCGTCGATCAACGGGGCGATCAGGTCGGGGCGGGCGAGCCGGGACGCGGCCCATACCGCGTGGGCGCGGAGGATCGGGTCGGGATCGGCTAGTGCCCGGCGCAGCGCCATCTCCACGTCGGGGTCGCGGCCGTCGGCGATGTTTCCCAGCGCCACCAATGCGTTGCGCCTGAGGTAGCGCGGTTGGCGGCGCGGGATGTACCAGCGGCCGTGGCGGCCCATGAGTTCGTCATCGCTGGCGGCGAGGAGTTCGAGCAGGTCGACAGCCGGACTGTCGCTTGTGTCGTGGGCCGTGATCCGGCCATCGGCCGCGGCCGCGGCGCGGTCTGCGGCCACGTTTTCCGGGCACACCTCCTGGCAGTCGTCGCACCCGTAGAGGCGCGCCCCGAGCGCGGCGCGGTACTCCCGGGGAAACACTCCCGGTGCCTGCACGAGCCAGGCCAGGCAGCGGCGGGCATCGAGGACCCCAGGTGCGACTAACGCTCCCGTGGGACAGGCGGGTAGGCAACGGCGACACGACCCGCACCCGTCGGCCAGCGGTTGCCGCGCCGAGGGCAACGCTGCGTCGGTCACGACGCTGCCCAATACGAACCACGACCCGTTGCCGGGGAGGAGCAGGTTGGTGTTCTTGCCGTACCACCCGAGTCCTGCCCGGTGCGCCGCCGCCCGGTCGACCAAGGCGTTGTCGTCGGCCACGACGGTCGCCCGGAACCCGGCCGCCCGCAATCGGTCGGCGACGGCGGCCAGACCGTCGCGGAGAGGTTGGTAGTAGTCGGCCGAGGCGTAACGAGCGACCACGCCCATGGGACGAGAGGCAGATTGGCCGCCGCCTTCTGACTCACCACCGGCAACCGACCGTCGAGACGGATAGCGGCGAGCTCCGACCACGATGGCCTGGGCGCCGGGGAGAATCCGTTCCGGCTCGGTCGAGCGGGCGGGATTGCGGTAGGTAAAGGCCATTCCCCCGTGCAGCCCGGCCTGGCGTCGCTCCTCGAGGTGACGGCGAGTGTCCTCGAATGGGCGGGCCGGAGCCACCCCGACGGCATCGAGACCGGCCTCCAGCCCCGTCTTCCTGACCTCCTCCGCCAGTCCGGGAGGCACCGCCGGCGTGACGCCCTCCGTTAGGACGGGTCCTGGCCCCGACGGCGCAGCCGTCGCCGACCCCGGCGGTCGTCAGTGTCGCCACTCGCCTTGGCACCGTTACGGGCATTCGGGTTCGGCGGCGCCCCGGCTTGCCCGGTCCTGATGAGGACCTGATCGTGCGGGCCGCCGAAGTCGCCGGAAAAATCACCTTCCGTCGCGCCCGCCGCGCCCTCGTCGTCACCGGCCTGGTCGATATCGCCGCCGAACTCGTAGTCGAGCATGTCGAGCACCGGCACCGGGGCAGTAATCGGGTCATCGTCCATCGGTTGTTCGGGGAACTCGAATGCGTCCTGATGTTCGATTCCGCCGCGGCGCCGAGCCGGCGCCGGCTGAACCTCGGCGAGATGGTCGTCACGGAGGTCATCGATCACGATCCGGCGAGCGCGCAGGGGCCGACGTGGCTCCGCCGCCGCGTCGACGGCCGAAACACCGTGGTTGTTGGGGACGACCTGAGGTAACCGGACCGCTCGCCTCGGCGGCTGGGGCGACGACGAGGCGGAGGGATCCCGAGGCGCTTCCGGTCGCTCCACCCTGGATGCGGTGAGGGGCCGCCGTGGCGGTGATGGAACCGGTGCGCTGGGCTCGGCTCGCAGCTGGCGCGACGGCGCCCGGAGTGGTCGTTCCCGGCGCGGCTTGGGCTCGGGTGGGGCCGTTTCGCCGGTTGCGGGCGATTCGGTCTCCCGTTGCATCGGTCGAGGGCGCCCCGGCTGAAGTTCCGCACGCGCCGGTCGATCGGGCGCCCCACTGCGATCCTCTTCCCGCGCCACTAGCCGTCGAGGCCTGTCCGTCTCCTCGCCCCTTTCCCGGCGCACCGGGGGCCGCTCCTTGGCGTCCCCCCCAGACTCCTCCGATTGGCGCGGTAGGCGCACCCCGGGCCGCTCCCCCGGCGTCTCCCTTGTTTCCCGCGGCAGACGTATCCGCGGCCGCTCGGTCGTCTCACCGGGCTCCCGCGGCAGACGCACCGCCGGCCGCTCCTTCACCGCCTCCGGATCGCGCGGCAGGCGTACCGGCGGCCGGTCCTTGGGATCCTCCTCGGAGTCCCGGGGCGGACGGGCCCGAGGCCGCTCCTCTACGGCCTCCGCCGACTCCCGGGGCAGGCGGTCCCGAGGCCGCACCTCTGCGGCCTCCCCCAACTCCCGGGGCAGACGCACCGCCGGCCGCTCCTTGGGTAGCTCCGCCCGCTCGTGGGGCACAGTCACTGCCGGCAGCTTCTTGACCGCCTCCGGCTCCCGACGTAGACGCACCCGCGCCCGCTGCGTCACCGGCTCCCGCGACTCCCGCTCGGTCACGGGCTCTCGTTGCTCCCGCTGCCCTCGCTGCTCTCGCGATTCCCGCGATTCCCGCGATTCCCGCGATTCCCGCGGCAAACGCAGCCTGGGCCGCTCGGCCACCCCCTCCCGCGACTGGCGCGGCAGGCGCAACGGCGGCCGCTCCTTCGCCACCTCCACCGACTTTTGCGGCAGACGCACGACGGGCCGCTCCTCTGCGGACTCTCCGGATTCCCGGGGCAGACGCAACGGCGGCCGCTCCTTCACCGCCTCCTGCAGGCTGTCGCCGCCGGCCACCGACGCCGTCTCTTGGGAGCCGCGGGGTTTGGGCCGATCGGACCAATCGGCCGGCGCCTCACCGTCGCCGTGGCCAAGCCGGCCAGAGGGACGGTCAGACTGGCCACCCTCGGCCCGGGGAGCCGGTGGTGAAGCAGGCGAACGAGTGGCGGCCGGCGCCGGCCGGGGGGGCGCAGACGAGGGAACCGTCCGGGCGGGCTGATTGGTCGTCGTCAGGAGCGACAGCCGCCCTGACGGCCGGGGCGGCAGGGGCGCGGGTGTCGTCGGCCGCGGTGGGGCCGTCGCGGCTCGCTGAGCCGCCACCGACACGGGGGTGGGCGGCGGCAGCGCTGTCGGCCGGCGTCGGCCGGGCTCGACATAGCCCAGGTCGTTGGCGAGACGGTTCAGGGCCTTCAATGAGCCCTCGCTCATGTCCACCGACCAGTCGGCATGCTGACGCCGACGCTCCGCCAGGTAGGACACACGAACCACCCAGCTGCCGTCGGGCCGTTGGAATGCCGTCCATGCGTCCTCAACGGCTCGCCCGGAGAGAACGATGCCGCGCTCGGCCAGGTTCCAGCTGACCGACTCGCCGAGCGGCTGCGTCGACGGCCCGAGCCGGGGCTTGCTGTAGGCGAGTTCGATGGCGCGCTCGATGACCCGGTTCTGTTCGGCCAGCACGGGCGGCGCGAAACGTCCCACCCAATCCTCGGACATGCCCGCTTCCTCGGCGACCTCGCTGACACTGCGGCCGGTGCGCAGCATGGATTGAACCTGGCGAGGTGTCAGCCGGCTCTCGGCCTTGGGTCGACGCAGCGGCACGACGCCGTTGTTGGCGGCCGAGGATCCGGATTCGCCGGCGCCTTCACTCGCCTGTAGCCGCAACAACTCCTCGATCTGCTCGACGAATGCACGATCGAGGGTTACGACGAAGCTGCCCTCCTCGGAGCCGCGCCGCGTTCCGAGAATAAGGCCCTTGTGATCGGTTGTGAATCCGACAAGGTGGAGCTGTTGCACCGGGTCCCCGTAGCAGGGTGTCCGTCGGTCGGACGCCTCCGAAAAACGCTACCACCTCCGCCTTCAGATTCGGCGCACCAGGCACCCCGCCTGACCAGCGGTTATTCAGGCGCAGGGGCTCCGCTTGCGGTGGCGGAGGTGCGGCACCAGGCCCGCTCGTCCGAGCATTCGTACCGCTCGCTCCTCATCGGGATGGATCACAACGGCGTCCGGCTCATCCCACAGAAAGGTGACCACGCAGTCCTGGCAGTGTCCGGTGTGCTGCATGACGCATTCATCGCAACTGATCACGAGGCTCATGCCGACATGATCCCCTGGGGGTGTGACCGTAACTCTGCTGATACGGGGATCAGACGCCGCTGTCGGTGTGTTCGCTGACGGCTTCCACCGCCGCTCCTGACCCGCACCAGCGACACGAGATGTAGTCAACAGTCTCCGACAGAACCTGCTCCTCCTCGACGGACAACTCCCCGCCCACCGTGAAGTGATGGAACGACCGGGTCTGGCGCGTCATGGTGACGTCGAAGCGGGTGACGTTTCCGCAGGCCGCGCAGCGGTAACGGGCGGGGGGCACTGGGCCACCTTATTGCCCCGCCGGGTTCTCGCGATCACCGGTGGTGCAACTGGCGCGTGGGCCGGGTGACCGTACCTGCCGCGGCCAAAGGGGGCCGTCTAACGTGCAGGTGATGGTGGTGCACGCCTTTGTGCTGATCGACGCCGAACCGAGCCGCGTGGCAGATCTGGCCGACGAGTTGGCCGACGTACCGGGCGTGGCCGAAGTGTATTCGGTCGCCGGTGAGGCCGATCTGGTCGCCATCGTGCGAGTCCGTGAGCAAGAGGAGCTGGCCGACGTGGTCACCCGTCGCATCTCGGGTCTTCCGGGCATCATCGACACCCGCACGATGGTCGCATTCCAGGCCTATAGCCGCCATGATCTCGAAGCCATGTGGGACCTCGGGACGTAGCATTGAGGGGTGGCTGACTTCCTCCTGGTCCTCGGCGTTCTGGCCCTGGTTGCCTTCACGACCTTCGTCATCGTTCTCCTCGCAGTGCTCCGCAAGGTCACTCGGGCCAATCAGGTGGCCCCGGGGCGCCCTTCACCCGCGCCGCTGTCCTGGCTGGCGTCCCCCGGCGCCCCGGCGCGCCTGCACCGGCGGCTCCGCCGGGCGGTGACCACCGCCGACGTCTCGGCGCGGCGAATCGCCCCCGCCGCGGTGGCGCTGGGCGACGTGGCTCAGGAGATCACGGCCCGGGCGGTGGCAGTCGACGACGGGCTGGTGGCGGCCAGCGGCCTTCACCCCATGGCGCGTCGGGGCCAAGTGGCCGAGCTGGCCGCCGAGGTCCGCGATATCGAGGCGTGCGCCGCCCGGCTTCACCGGGTCAGCGGGGACTGGCGCCGGCGCCACGACGAGGCGGCGAGCGCGTTGTCCGTTCCCCCGCCCAACCTGCACGAGCGCCTCGACGCCGTCGAGGCGGCGCTACGGGAGTTGCCCACCGTAACGGGGACGCCGGCGCCGCAGATGCCTCAGGCGCGACGACCGATGGTCACCCGCCGCGCCTCCTGAAACCCACCGCGCCCAAGCCCCGCCCCCCAATCTGGGAACTGTGAGCGGCCAGCGTTCTCGGCATCATTTCGCACCATATATGGCAACAGCGATGCCGAGAAACAGAAAGCCTTCACAGATCGCCGCCCGCCCGAAGCGCGCCGGCCCACCGGGCCGGCCCCTAGCCAGCAGCAGGGAAGGAGCGCAGCTAGGCGGCGTGGGCCTGGGACACGGCGACCAGCCGCGACAGGCACGCACCGGCCCGCCCGTCGTCGATGACCGAGGCGGCAATGACGAGCCCGGATGCCAGATCGTCCGCCGCCCCGCCCACGACGAGCCCCGCCGCAGCGTTCAAGAGCACGATGTCGCGCTGCGGCCCCTTTTCCCCCGCCAGGATGCGCTGGGCGAGGTCGGCGTTGGTCGCGGCGTCGCCACCCAACAGCGACGCCCGGGAGACGAGAGGTAGCCCCAGGGCAACCGGGTCCACCTGATAGGACGTCACCGCCGCGCCCCGCCGGCACAGCACCGTCGAGCAGTCGGTCGTGGTGAGCTCGTCGAGGCCGTCGTGGCCGAAGACGACAAGGGTGTCGGTGGCCCCGTTGGCCGCCAGCACACCCATCATCTTCTCGGCCATCGCCGGGTCGGACACGCCGACGACCTGGCGGCGCACCCGGGCGGGATTGGCCAGCGGCCCCAAATAGTTGAAGACCGTCGGCACGCCGAGCTCGCGCCGCGTCGGGCCGGCGTGGCGCATCGACGGGTGGTAACGGGGGGCGAAGCAGAACCCGATCCCCGCCTCCACCACGCAGGCCGCCACCCCCGAGGGGCCTAGGTCGATGACGACGCCGAGCGACTCCAGCACGTCGGCCGAGCCCGCCTTGGAGGAGATCGAACGGTTTCCGTGCTTGCACACGGGGATGCCGGCGCCGGCGACGACGAACGCCGCGATCGTCGACACGTTGATGGTCCCGCTGCGGTCGCCCCCGGTGCCGCACGTGTCGACCACTCGGGCGGCCAGCTCGGGCGGCAACGGCACCAACACCGCCGACTCCAGCATGGCCCGGACCAGGCCGGTCATCTCCTCGACGGTCTCGCCCTTGCAGCGCAGCCCGAAGATGAAGGCAGCCAGTTGGGAGGGCGTGGCGTTGCCCTCGAAGACATCCGCCACCGCCGCCGCCGCTTCCCCGGCCGACAGGTCGCCCCCGCTCGCCAGCCGGGAGAGGATGAACGGCCAGCCTCCGAGCTCTTCCAGCGTCACGCTTCGCCCCCTAGTCCCACCAGATGTCCCGGTCCAGCACGCCGCGGGCGATCAGGCCCAGCTGGACCTGGCTCGTCCCCTCCACGATGGTCAACTGTTTGGCGTCGCGGTAATACAACTCCGTGGGGTGGTCCTTCATGTACCCCGCCGCGCCCAGTAGCTGCAGCGACAGGTCCGACGCCCGCACCGCCAGTTCGGTGGCGTAGTACTTGGCCATCGACAGGTAGGGCACCCACTCCTTGGTGTATCGGCCGCGGTCGGCGTACGACGCCGCTCGGTAGGTCAGGAGGCGCGCCGCTTCGATCTCCGTTGCCAGCTTGGCGATCTCCCACTGGATGCCCTGGAAGTCGGCGATGCGGCGCCCGAACGCCGCCCGCTCCTGGGCGTAGGCAGTGGCGTACATGAGCGCCCCCTCGGCCAGACCGATACCCCGGGCGGCGACGATCGGCCGCATGGCATTCAGCCCGAGCATGGCCAGCCGGAACCCGCCGATTTCGCCGATCACATTTTCAGCCGGAATAAATACTTCGTTCAGCAACAATTCACCGGTGTCAACGCCACGGACACCCATTTTTCGGTCGAGCGAACCGACAGAAACGCCCGGAGCGGTCCGATCGACAATAAATGCAGTGATCGATTGCCGCCCCTCACCGGTGCGGGCAAAGACCGTGTACCAGTCCGCCTGGGCCACGCCCGACATCCAGCACTTGACGCCGCTGAGCCGCCAGCCGCCGGCAACGGGGGTCGCCCGGGTACGGATGCCGGCGACGTCGCTCCCCGCCTGCGGCTCCGACAACCCGAACGCCGCCCGGGTCTCCCCCGCCGCCACGCCCGGGAGGTAGCGCTGCTTCTGGGCCTCGGTGCCGGCGATCAGCAGGGGCCCGGTGGGCAGCCGGGTGAGCAGAAGCATGAGAGCCGCGGTGTTCGAGTACTTGGCCACCTCCTCGACGGCGATGGTGAGTCCGAGGGTGCCGCCGCCCCCGCCGCCGTACTCGGCCGGCAGCCCGAGACCGAGCAGTCCGGCGTCGCGGAACGCGGCGAAGAGGTCGTCGGGATACTCGCCGGTCTCGTCAATTTCCCTTGCACGGGGCCGAACCTTGTCCTGGGCCAGCCGCCGCACCGTGGCCTGGAGTTGGGCCAGCTCGTCGGGCAGGTCCCAGTCCACGAGGGGCGACGGTAGTGGAGTTCAGGTGGGGAAAAGGGGCCGATTCCCGTCCCGCCCCGTCGCCCCGCTCGGGCGGTTGCCGGTCAGGCCGACCGTCGCCGCTGGCGGATCATCCGCCGGCGCTCGCGCTCGGTGGCGCCGCCCCAGACCCCGTCCCGCTCGCGGTTGCCCAGGGCGTACTCAAGGCACGCTTCCCGGCACGAGCAGCCGCCGCAGATGGCTTTGGCCTCCTCCGCCTCGTCCTCGGACACCGGGTAAAAGATCTCCGGTTCGACGCCTCGGCAGGCGGCCCGTTGGCGCCAGGCCAGGTTTTTCATCGGGCTCAAGACACTCCTCGGGTTTGGGGGGGTGGCCAACCGTCACCGTCCTCTACCCAGAGTGCCCGGTGAGCATTCGGCTGGCAATAGCGATTCTTGTCGAACCGGTTCCGCCACGTCCAGACCTAGGATCCTTTCGATGCCGCCCCGGACCCGTTTCGATCGGGACGGCGCGCTGGCCCGGATGGCGGATGACGCGTTCGACGTACTGGTCGTCGGCGGAGGCATCACCGGTGCCGGCGTCGCCCTCGACGCCGCCGCCCGGGGTCTGCGCACCGCACTGGTCGAAGCGCAGGACTTCGCGTCGGGCACGTCCTCGAAGTCGTCCAAACTCATCCACGGGGGGCTGCGGTACCTGCAGCAGCGGGAGTTCCGGCTGGTCTACGAGGCCCTGGCCGAGCGACAACGGCTGCTGGAGAACGCGCCCCATCTCGTCACCCCGCTGCCGTTCCTGATCCCACTGTTCGGCCACGACGGGATGCGTTCGGGCGGATTGGCCCGGCTGTACTCGGTCGCCCTGTGGCAGTACGACTTGACCGGGGGCCTGCGGATCGGCAAGCGCCACCGCCGGGTCGGCCGGGACGAGGCGCTGCAGTGCTTCCCCACCCTCGACGTGGACCGGCTGGTCGCCGGGTTCCTGTACTGGGACGCCCACGCCGACGACGCCCGGCTGGCCCTTACCGTGCTACGCACCGCGGTCCTCGAGCACGGGGCGGTGGCCGCCAACTACGCGCCGGTCGACAGCCTCATCGTCCGGGACGGGCGGGTCAGCGGGGCTCGTCTCCGGGACGGTCGTACCGTGCGGGCGGAAGTGGTCGTGAACGCCGCCGGCGTGTGGTCCGACCTCGTGCGCCAATTGGATGAGGGGGCGGCCGCTCTCGGCACCCTGCGCCCCGCCAAGGGTGTCCACCTGACGTTCCGGGCCGACCGGCTGCCGGTCACCGCCGCCGCCGTCCTGCCCGTCCCCGACGATCGCCGCTCGGTGTTCGTCGTCCCGTGGGGCGACTTCACCTACGTCGGCACCACGGACACCGACTACGACGGGCCGCTCGACGAGGTCGAATGCCAGCCGGCCGACGTTGCCTACCTGTTGGGGGCGCTGAACGCCGCCACCTCCTCGTCGCTCACGCCCGGTGACGTGGTGGCCTCGTGGGCCGGGCTGCGACCGCTGGTCCGCTCGGCCACCAGCGCCCGCACCGCCGACCTGTCCCGTCGCCACCAGGTACGGGTGTCCGGCCATGGCGTGGTGACGGTGACCGGGGGCAAGCTCACGACCTACCGCCGGATGGCGTCCGACACCGTCGACCGGGTGGTCGACCTGCTTGGTCGGGGTCCCCGGCGCAGCCCGACTCGCCGGCTGCCCCTTGTCGGCGCCTTCGGCTGCTCGTCGCTCCTCGCCGCGGACGCCGCGTCCCGGCTCGGCGTCTCGGCCGCCACCCTGACCCACCTGGCCGGGCGGTACGGCAGCGAGGCCCGCACCGTCGTCGCCATGACCGAGGCCGACCCCGAGTTGGCCCGGCCTCTGGTCCCCGGACTCCCCTACCTGCGGGCCGAGGCGGTGTACGCCGCCCGCTACGAGATGGCCCAGACGTTGGCCGACGTGCTGGACCGGCGAACGCGGGCGTCATTCCTCCTCCGCGACGCCGCCGCCGGGGCGGCCACCGCCGTCGCCCGGCTGCTGGCCCCGGAACTGGGGTGGTCGCCGGAACGGGTAGCGGACGAGGCCTCGTCCTACGTCGAAGCCGCCCGCCGGTCGCGGGACGCCGCCGGACTCCCGGCGGCCGGCGCCGGCGCCGACGCCCTGGTCCTGCAGGGGGGCGGGTGATCGTTTCCGGGGCGGCGCCGAGGATGGGCAGCTCTCGGCGGCCGCCGGGTGCCTGAAGCCATCGGCGGCGGCACACCGACGCCGGCCATCACCCTCCCGGCGGCGGCTCGGGCCCGGTTCGCGGCGGCCGCGGTCCCCGTACCGGACACCCTGATCGACCGGCTGCGGGCGGTGTGCCGGGTGATCGACACGTCCGTCGAGGGCCGCCACGATGCGGGGCGGGACTGGTGGCCGTTGGCCACCGGCTGGGCCCTGGCAGGCGAAGCGGCGGCCATGGCCGCCGTCGTGGCCCGGCCCACCACCGCCGGCGAGGTGGCCGCCGTCCTTGCGGCCTGCGACCACGCCCGGATTCCGGTGACCCCGGCGGGAGGCGGCAGCGGCGTGTCGGGCGGAGCCATCCCAATCTTCGGCGGCGTACTCCTGGACATGACCGGCCTGGCCGGCATCGCGGCGGTGGACGACGAGTCGCTGCTCGTCGACGTCGGCCCCGGGACCTTCGGGGACGTCCTGGAAACGGACCTCCGCCGGGACCACGGGCTGACGCTCGGCCATTGGCCGCAGTCCATGGCGCTGTCAACGGTCGGCGGCTGGGTGGCCTGTCGCAGCGCCGGTCAGTACTCCACCCGCTACGGCAAGATCGAGGACATGGTGGCCGGCCTCGACGTCGCCCTGGCCGACGGTCGGGTCATCCGCACCGGCGGGGCCGCGCCGCGCTCGGCCACCGGCCCCGACCTGAACCACGTGTTCCTCGGCAGCGAGGGCACCCTCGGCGTGATCACCTCGGTGCGGCTACGGGTTCACCCCATGGCGGCGGCCGAACGCCGCGCCGCCTACGGATTCCCCTCGTTCGAAGCCGGGTTGGACGCCTGCCGCCGGACCCTTCGCCGGGGCGCCACGCCGGCGGTGATCCGGCTGTACGACGCACTGGAGAGCGGCAGCGGCTTTCCCGGGCTGGCTCCCGAGGGGTCGAACGTGCTGATCGTGGTGGACGAAGGCGACCCGGCGATCGTCGACGCCGTGATGGCGGTGGTGGCCGATGAGGCCGGTACCGCCGGCGCCAACCGTCTTGACGACGCCTTGGTCGAGCGTTGGATGGCGCGCCGCCTCGACGTCGGGGCCCTGGAAAAGGCGCTGCGGGCCGGCCTCACCGTGGACACCATCGAGGTGGCGGCCCGCTGGTCGGTGCTGTCGCACCTTCACCACGAGGTGATGGCGGGTGTCGGTGCCGTGGCCGGCACCGTTCTCGCCTCCGTTCACCAGTCGCATGCCTACGGTGACGGAGCCTGCTTGTACTTCACCTTCGCCGGCGACGTACCCCCCGGCACCGAGGCCGGTGAGGCCTATTACCGCCAGGTCTGGGACGTGGCCATGGCGGCGACGGCCGCCTGCGGCGGCGCCATCAGCCACCACCACGGGATCGGGCTCAACCGGGGACGCCACCTGGCGCCGGCGCTGGGACCGGCCTTCGACGTCTTGGTGGCCATGAAGGCGGCCTTGGACCCCAACGGCGTGCTCAACCCCGGGAAGCTGGGCCTTCCGTCACCGTTCGGGCCGCCACCATGGCCGTAGCCATCGACCGGCGCGCCGTCGGGCGGGGCATCGTCGCCTACCTCGCGGTGGCCGTTCCGTGCGGCCTGGTGCTGTGGTTGGGTGGCCCCAGCCAGGCCGGTCACGAGTCGAACCTGTGGGTCGTGGCCGCCTTGGCCCTCGTCCTCGTCGCCCCTCTCCTCGCCGGAGCGGTGGCCGGGGGAGCCCAGCCGTCTCCGCTGGTCCACGGCGCCTTGGCGGTGGCCGTGCCCGCGGGCGCCTTCTTGATTCTCCGCGTGATCGTCGGCGTTGGCCAGGGGACCCTCACCGCGACCCAGGCGGTCAACTTCCTGCTGTTCCTGGTGGTGTTTACTTCCCTCGGCATGCTCGGTGGGTATCTAGGCTTCCGGCGCCGCCAGCGCCTGGCCTGACCCGCCCGGCGTTTCTGCCTGCCACTGACGTGGTGGGCGAAACCGGCGACCACGAGACAAGGGGGGACGTCATCAGCATCCTGGTCATCGATGTGGGCACGAGCAGCGTCCGCGCCTCGATCGTCGGATCGGCCGGTGAGGTCGGCCACGAATACGCTCGACCCACCCTGCCGTCTACTCCATCGGCGGGGTTCGTGGAGTTCGACGCCGCGGCGATGGCGGAGGCCGCCTTGGACGTGGCCCGCCAGTCGCTGACGGCCGGCGGCCCGGTCGACGCCGTGGGCATCACCAATCAACGCGCCTCGACGGTCGTCTGGGATCGGGCGACGGGCGAACCGGTCGGCCCGAGCATCGGCTGGCAGGACCTGCGAACCGTCGGCGCCTGCCTGATGCTGCAGGGCCAGGGGATCCGGGTGCCGCCGAGCGCGTCCGCCACCAAGGTGGCGTACCTCCTCGACTCCTACGACTACGGCCGGACCCGGGACCTCATGTTCGGCACGATCGACACCTGGATCGGCTGGAAGCTGAACGGCGGCACGGCGCACGTGACCGATTCCACCAACGCCTTGGTCACCGGCCTGGTGACCACCGACGGTGCCCAATGGGACCCCGCCGTGCTGGAGGCGCTGCGCATCCCACCCGGAATGTTGCCCCACATGATCGACTCCTCCTGCGCACCGGGCGAGGCGGGCCTGGCGTCCGCCCTGCCCGGCGCCCCGCCCATCACCGGGATCGCCGGCGACCAGCAGGCGTCGATGGTCGGCCAAGGCTGCACCCGCCCGGGCCTGGCCAAGGCGACGTTCGGAACGGGCGGGATGCTCGACGTGTGCCTCGGACCCCGCCCCTCCTTTCCTGTACGGGGGAAAGGCGGCTGCTTCCCCATCGCCGCCTGGCGCCGCCACGGCAGGATCGTCTGGGGCGTCGAGGCCGTCACCCTCTCGGCGGGGACGGCGGTCGAGTGGCTCCGCGACGACCTGGGCGTCATCCCGTCCGCCGCGGCGTCCGAAGAGGTGGCCCGGCAGTGCGCCGACAGCGGCGGCGTCTACTTCGTGCCCGCCCTGCTCGGCCTGGGTACGCCGGCGTGGGATTTCGGCGCCCGGGGCACCCTCATCGGACTGACCCGGGGCAGCGGGCGCGCCGAGGTCGTCCGGGCCGTGCTGGAGGGCGTCGCCCACCGCGGCGCCGACATGCTGGAGGCGGCGGAGACAGACGCCGGCCGGTCCATCACCAGCCTCCGGGTCGACGGCGGCATGAGCGCCAACTCGGTTTTCGTGCAGTCGCTGGCCAACGCCTGCGGGCGGCCCGTCGAGGTCTCCCCCGTCCTCGAGGCCACCACCCTCGGCGCCGCCTATCTGGCCGGTATGGCCATCGGGCTTTGGGCCGACGAGGAAGAGGTGGCCGCCGCCTGGAAGCCCCGCGTGGTGGTGGAGCCCACCGCCCGACTCGACCGTGACCGCTGGCGCGAGGCCGTCACCCGGGCCCGTGCCTGGATCCCCGAGCTCTCGATGTTGGACTTCTAACTCAGGCCGCCACCACCGCCGACGGGTCCATCCAAATGACCTCCCAGACGTGGCCGTCGAGGTCGTGGAAGCTGCGGCTGTAGGTGGAACCCCCGTCGACCGGCTCGCTCGCCGCTTGCCCGCCCGCGGCCAACGCCGTGCCCACCACCCGGTCGACGTCGTTGCGGCTGTCGGCGGAGATGGCCACGATCACCTCGATTTGTGATCGCGTGTCGCAGATCGCCTTGGCGGTGAAGGTTTGGAAGAAGTCCTCGACCAGCAGCATGACGTACGCATCGTCACTGAGGATCATCGAGGTGGCGTGCTGGTCGGTCAACTGGGCGTTGAACACAAATCCCAGTTTGGAGAAGAAGGAGACGGAGCGGTCAAGGTTCTTGACCGGGAGATTGAGAAAGAGTTTGTGAGGCACGGGTGTCACCTCGCTGGCGGCGTTCGGGGGTATTGACCGTGGGCCGCCCGTGAAGTCATCGGTTCTCACCGATGAATCGGGCGTCTCGGATGAGTCGAACCCACGTGTCGACATCTCTGGTTGCACCGGCCATAGCATCAGGCGCAGTGACGTTCGCCTCCCCCGCCGTAGGCACCGAACAGATCGAGCAACATCGGCGGGAACTCACCGGCTACTGCTATCGCATGCTCGGATCGGGATTCGAAGCCGAGGATGCCGTCCAGGAAACGATGATGCGGGCGTGGCGGGCGGCCTCGGGATTCGAGGCTCGCTCGAGCGTTCGGTCCTGGCTGTACCGCATCGCCACCAATGTCTGCCTCGACATGCTCCGCGGCCGCGAGCGGCGCGCCCGGCCCATGGAACTCGGCCCGTCGATGCCGCCGGTGGCCACCAGCCTGGCGACGGTCCTTCCGGAGAACGCCTGGATTTCCCCGGTAGCCGACAATCGGGTGCTCCCGCTCGATTCCGATCCTGCCGAGATCGCGGCCTACCGCGAGAGCATCCGCCTGGCCTTTGTCACCGCCCTCCAACACCTTCCCGCCCGGCAGCGCGCCGTACTCATCCTCTGCGAGGTGCTCCGGTGGCAGGCCACCGAGGCCGCCGAGCTGCTCGACACCACCGTGGCCGCGGTCAACAGCGCACTCCAGCGGGCCCGTGCGACCCTGGCGGCGCTGAACCTCGACGAGACCTCGCCGGCCACCGTGGAACCGGCCCAAGAGGAGCTTCTTTCCCGCTACGTCGACGCCTTCGAGCGATTCGACGTCTCCCGCCTCGTCAGCCTCCTCCACGACGACGCCGTACAGTCCATGCCCCCCTACGCCATGTGGCTCCAGGGAGCGGAAAACGTGGGTCGTTGGATGCTCGGCCCGGGAATCGAATGCCAGGGCTCACGGCTGCTGGCCACCTCCGCCAATGGCCGCCCGGCGTTCGCCCAGTATCGTCCCGACGGCCACGGCGGTCATCGGCCGTGGGCCCTGCAGGTCATCGAGGTTTCAGGCGAGCGGATCTCCGGGATTCACTCCTTCCTCGACACCGAGCGCATCTTTCCCCTCTTCGGGCTGCCCGGTCAGCTCCCGGCGTAGGCCGGCGAGGTCCACCAGTTCGGCCAGCTCGGGGCACATGTCCGTCACCCGGATGACCCCTCCGAGGCGGCGGGCGGCGAGTTGCATGCGGGCCAGCCCGTCGATCGCGGCCAGGTCGGGTCGCTCGCACCCCACGAGCGCCCAGGCGGCCACCGGTCGGCCGGGGCCACCGATGTACACGATGCGACCCCACGCCACGACTGCTGCCACGCTCGAATGGACGATCCCGCCAGCCGGAACTAAGCGGTCAGCGGCCGGCCACGAAAAATGGCACAGACGGGCGCATTCGCCCACGAACCGGGCCGTTCATCGCCACGGCCCTTGACAGACGCCGGGCGGCGTTGTACCAAGGGTCGACTTGATGCGCGCGCACCTGGGCGGGCGGGCAGACAGAAGGGGACCAATGCGACCTTTACGATCAACCAGCGCGGCCTCGCGGCCCGCGCCCGTGCGCCGGCGCGCCGTCGCCACCATGGCTGCCCTGGGAGCCATCGCCCTCGGTATGGCGACGGGGACACCGGTCGCCCACGCCGCCGTTCCCCCTGGTCAGTCGGGCAACCGGCCCATCAATCCACACACCCACCTACCCGCCGGCGTCACACCGAAAACCAATGGCCCGGCCCTCCGTACCGCCTCCGCCCCGGCCGGCGCCCACCTCACCTACTACGGGGGCAAGGTGATCCAGAACATCCAGGTCATCCAGGTGCTCTACGGCACTGGCACCTACACCTCTGAGGTGAGCGACCCGTCGACCACCGACGGCACCAGCATCGCCAGTTTCTACTCCGGGGTCACCAACTCGACGTACTTCGACTGGCTGAGCGAGTACAACACCACCAACCCAGCGCAGTCGATCGGCCGGGGCAGCTTCTCCCGCCAGATCCACATCACGCCCGCCGCCAGCCGGAACGGCTCGACCGTCGATGACACGGCGATCCAGGCGGAGCTGCAAGCCCAGATCACCGCCGGCGTCCTCCCGACTCCCAACGCCAACACCCTCTACGCGCTGTACTTCCGAGCCGGGCAAACCATCACCCAGGGCGGCACCTCGTCCGGAGTGGCATTCTGCGCCTACCACGGCACCGTCGCCGCCGGCACCACGCCGGAATTCTATTACAGCGTGCTGCCCGACTTCACGACCGGCGGCATGACCTCGGGATGCGGCAGTGGCACCCGGTACCAGAACGAAACGTCGGTCTCCTCCCATGAGATGATCGAGGCGGTCACCGACCCCGAGGTCGGCCTAGCAACCAGCAACGCCCCGCCGCTGGCCTGGTACGACAGCACCAACGGTGAGATCGGCGACATCTGCAACGCCCAGCAGCAGGCGATCACGGGCGGCGACGGCCACGCCTACACCGTCCAGCAGGAGTTCAGCAACCAGCAGAACAACTGCGTGGTGAGTGGCCCAGTGAGCAGTAATGACTTCTCCCTGTCGGTCAACCCGACCAGCGGCTCGGTGGCAGCGGGCTCCTCGACCTCGGCCACCGTCTCGACGGCCGTGACGGCCGGTTCGGCGGCCGCCGTCTCGCTGAGCGTCAGCGGGCTGCCCAGTGGCGCCACCGCCAGCTTGAACCCGACCTCCGTGGCCGCCGGCAGCAGCTCCACCCTGACCATTAACTCCGGCACCGCCGCCGCGGGCACGTACACCATCACCGTCACTGGCGTCGAAGGGTCCAAGACTCACACGGCCGCCTACGCACTGACGGTGACGAGCGCGCCGACCAACAACTTCTCCATCGCCGTGAACCCGACCAGCGCCTCGGTTGCGGCGGGATCGTCAACCAGCGCAACGGTCTCGACCGCCGTGACGTCAGGGACGGCGACCACCGTGGCGCTCACTGTCACCGGGGTCCCGAGCGGGGCGTCCGCCTCCGTGTCTCCGACCTCGGTGACCGCGGGCGGAAGCGCCACGCTGAGCATCTCCACCACGAGCGCGATCGCCTCCGGTTCGTACACCATCACCGTCACCGGCACCGCGGGATCGGTCACCCACAGCGCCACCTTCACCCTCACGGTCACCGGCGGCGCCGGCGGAGGCGCCATCACCAACGGCGGCTTCGAAACCGGCACGCTGACCGGATGGACCAAGACCGGGACGGCGTCCGTCGTGAGCTCCGGGTGTCAGGCCGGCACGTACTGCGCCCAGGTGGGGAGCACGGCGCCGACCAACGGCGACTCCACCGTCAGCCAGACCTTCACCCTGCCCACCAACGGCACTGGCGTGTCGTTCTGGTACAAGATGACCTGCCCGGACACCGTCACCTACGACTGGGCGACGGCCACCCTGAAGGACAACACGACCAACACCACAACCACCCCGCTGGCGAAAACCTGCGTGACCAACGCCTGGACCCAGGTCAACGCCGCGGCGGCCGCCGGCCACAGCGTCACCTTGACGCTGCTGAGCCACGACGACAACTACGCCGGCGACCCCACGTACACCCTGTACGACTCGGTCGCCGTCACGACCGGCACGGTCGGCGGCGGTGGCGGCATCACCAATGGTGGCTTCGAAACGGGGAGCTTCAGCGGCTGGACGACCGGCGGCGCCTACACGGTGATTGCCACGTCGGGAGCCCATACCGGCCTCGACGCCGGCCAGGCCGGCAAGTCCACCCCGACCAACGGTGACTCCAACATCGTCCAGACCTTCACCGCCCCGCCAGGCGTCACCAAGCTCACCTTCTGGTACAAGATGACCTGCCCCGACACCGTCACCTACGACTGGGCGACGGCCACCCTGAAGGACAACACCGGTGGCACGACGGCCACCCCGCTGGGCAAGACCTGCATCACCAACGCGTGGACCTCGGTCACCGCGACGGTCACGGCCGGCCACAGCTACACGCTGACCTTGACCAGCCACGACGACAACTACAGTTCCGACCCCAGCTTCACCCTCTTCGACGACGTCACGCTGAGCTAGCACCCGGCAGGCTCTGCTCGACGGAGAGAAGGGGGGCCATCAGGTCCCCCTTCTCGTCGATTCGGGCCAGGACGTCCGGCGCCTCGAACACCAGTCGTTCCGGGTCCTCGGCCTTCATGGCCGCCGCCACCTCGTCCCATTCGACCGGCGTGGAGGCCGTGGGCCGGTCCCGGGCCCGCAGCGAGTACACGGACACCGTCGTCTTGGAGGCGGTGTTCTGGCTCCAGTCGATCAGCACCTTCGTGGGCCGGACGGACTTGTCCTGGGTCGTCACGATGAGGTCGGGATGCTGGCGTTCCAAGACCTGGGCCAAGGCTCGGGAAAAGGTGCGGGTGTCGCCATACGTGACCGCGGTGTTCAGCGGCAGGTAGAGCTGCAGGCCTTTGCTCCCTGACGTTTTCACCCATGAGTGCAGCCCCAGTTGGTCGAGTGCCTCGCGCAGGAGGAAGGCGACCCGGCCGCAGGTAAGGACATCGGCGCCCTCGCCGGGATCGAGGTCGAAGACGATCGCGGTGGGCCGTTCCAGGTTCTCGGACCGGGCCAGGGACGGGTGGATCTCGATGGCCGCCAGATTGGCCGTCCATACCAGCGCCGCCGCCTCGCCCAGACAGCAGTAGCCGATGCCGCCCATGTCGATGGTCGGTAACCAGGGGGGCCGGTGTGACGGGCAGTTCTTCTCGTAGAAGAACTGCTTGTCGACCCCGTTGGGATAGCGCTTCAGGGTGATGGGGCGACCGGCGACGTGGCCCAGCATCACCGGGGCGATCCGGGCGTAGTAGTCGATCATCTGGCCCTTGGTGAAGCCGGTCTTCGGCCACAACACCTTGTCGAGATTCGAGAGCTTGAGCCGCCTCCCGCCAATGTCGACTTCCACCGCGCTTTCGGTCACGCGCTGGCCTTATGGCGGGTACCCCTCCCTTTTCCATCCTCTTTGTCTTTGTCGCTCTTGGCCGCCCGAGCCGCCGCCAGACTGGCCTCGAGGGCGGCCATGAGGTCGACGACCGGCGCCGCCTGCGGTGCCTCGGGGGGCGCGGCGATCTCCTGGCCCTCGGCCTTCTTCTCGATCAGCTCCATGACCCGTTCCCGGTAGTCGTCGTGATACTTGGCGGGGTCGAACGGCGCCGACAGCGACTCGACCAGCTGCTTGGCCATGTTCAGCTCCCGCTCGGACGGCTTCGTCTTGTCGGCCGCCGGCACGTCGAGGTCGCTGGTGGAAATCACTTCGTCGGCGAACAACATGGTGGACAGCACCATGACGCCGTCCTTCGCGCGTAGCGCCGCCAGGTACTGCTTGCTGCGCAGCACGAACTTCCCGAGCGCCACCTTCTTGGTCTCGTCCATGGCCTCCACCAACAAGGCGTAGGGCTTCACCGCCCGCTCCTCGGGCACCAGGTAATAGGTGTGCTCGAAGAAGATGGGATCGATCTCCTCGAGGTCGACGAACTCCTCGATGTCGATGGTCCGGCTGGCCTCGGGATCGATCGACCGCAGCTCCTCGGGGTCGATGATGACGTAGCGGCCGCCGCCCAGGTCGTAGCCCTTGACGATGTGGTTGTAGTCCACCTCCTCGCCATCGACGGAGCAGACCCGCTTCTGGTTGATCCGGCCCCCGTCCTCGTCATGCAGTTGGTTGAACCGGATGTCTTTCTGAGAGGTCGCGGTGACCAGCTTGATGGGAACGTTGACCAAGCCGAAGCTGACCGCACCACTCCAAATGGACCTTGCCATGGGACCATTCAATCGCGCGCGGTACCCTCCGTGAGGTGGCGGGCCTGGTTCGTGCCGATCGGCGGACCGCCACCGAAGGCACCGCCGGGCGGTCACACCCGCCTGGGATGATGGGACCCATGGGCCCTCCCTCGATTGACGAAGTCGCCGCCCGGTTGGCCGGCCTGCTGACCTACGCCGGCGGCGCCTTGGCGGACCCCGAGCGCCATGACCTGCTGTTCGAACCCGAGATCCGGCTGCTTCCGCTTCGCCGCCGGCCGGCGCCCGCCGACGTGTGGGCCGTCGACGGCGGCCAGGCAACGGTCGCCGACGCCCGCTGCCTCCAGCTGGTCGTCACCCGAGCCGCCCGGGCCCGGTGGGCTGACGGCGCCATCATCCTCGAAGACGAGGGCGAGCTCCGACCGCAACTGGTGGGCTGCGGTGAAGAGGGCACCGCCATACTCCGCTACGAGCTGCCCGTCCGGCCGGACGCCGCCATCGATATCGGGCTGCTCCGGGACTGGGGCGAGTGGCAGGCGGTGGCCCGATCGGTCGACGAGGCCGACGCCGGAGCCATGGTGCTGGTCGACGGCGACCTGGAGCCCGACTGGCGGATCCCGCCGGCGTTTCTGGAATCGTTGTTCCAGCGGGCCGCCGCACGGGGCGTCACCCTGCTCGGGGTGACCAAGCACTCGTCCCTCGCCAAGGGAGGCGCCCCGTTACTCGGCCAGATCGAACGCCAGGCGGAGAAGGACCTCGGCCCCCGTGCCATGTGGTGGGCCCGGCTGGCTACCACCCGCCCCGACGCCGGGCCCACCCGCCAGATCCTCGCCGCCCGCCTCGATCCCGACGCCCGGTTCTCGTTCCGGATCGACCTGCCAGTCGACGCCGACCCCGACATCGCCTTGGGCTCGCTGTCGGGGCTGGCCGATGACGCCGCCTTCCCTGGCTACCCGTACCCGTTGAGCGTGGCCGACCGGCTGGCGGCGTGCCCGACCTGGGTCCGAGACGACGTCTGGGCCCAGCTCGACGACGGCCTCGACCGCTTCGGCGTGCCCTTCGACGTCCGCGAGCGGGCGTTCAGCGACCGCCACCGGCTGATGGAGCGGGCGTGAGTACCGCCGGCCAGCCGAGCGAGGTCAAGGGCCGCCTGTTCGGGAAGAACGTCTTGGAGGCCACGTTCCGGGCGGCGCCGGACGAAGACCTGTTCCTCGGCGAGTTGCTGGTGGGAGTGGACGACGCCACCGGGCGCCGTTACCTCTTCCGGGTGGTCGACGTCACCTACGGGACCGAGCACCGCGAGCCGGGCTGGGCCGAGCGGGTGGCGGGGACCATGCTGGCCGACGACGGACGCGACGAGGCGGGCGCCCATCCGCTGTACGAGCAGTCCCGGCGAACCTACCGGGTGGCGACCTGCAGCTGCCTCGGGTACCTGGCGCCGGCGGCGGGCGACGCCGGCCGCACCGAGTTCCGCAAACCGAAGAGCCTGCCGACGCAGTTCTCACGGGTCGTGGCGCCCGAGCCCGAGGACTTCGCCTTCCTGGCCCGGCGGATGGGCGACCTGCCCATCGGCATGCTCCGCAGCGGGGAGACGGTCGTCGACTTTCCCGTCGGCATCCCCGGCACGGCGCTGGCCAGCCACGTCGGCATCTTTGCCACCACCGGGATGGGGAAGTCCAACCTGATGCGGGTTCTGGCGGCCGGCGTCATGCAGGCCAACGGCCGCTACGGCCTGCTGATCATCGATCCCCATGGCGAGTACCGCACCGCCCTGGCCCGCCATCCTTGGGCCGGCGTGGGCCTGCGGACCTACGCCGCCCGGTCCCTCCCCAACACCACCGCCCTGCGGGTCAGCCTGGCCGAGTTGAACGTCGACGACCTCCGCACGGCGTACGAGTGGAGCCGGCCCCAGGAGGAGGCGCTATTCGAGCTGGAACGCCACTACGGCGTCGGGGGACTCGGCTGGCTGGCCGAATTTGCCCGCCTCGACGACCTACCGGGCTTCCGTGACGTCGAGCTCAACGGCCGCATCGCCCTCAGCACCCTGCAGGTGGTGCACCGCCGGGCCCGCCGCATCGTGGAACTGCAGTGCGTGGCCACCGACCCGAACGTGTCGGTCGGCGGGGCGGTCCTGCGCGACTTGACCGCCGGCCAGGTCGTCCTCGTCGACGTCAGCGGCCTCGGTTCCACCGAAGAGGTCCTGGTGGCGTCGTACCTGACCCGCCGGATACTTGAGGAGTGGCAGTCGGCGTACCTGGACCGTCCCGAGGTGCACGAGCGGATGCCGGTCGTGGCGGTGGTGCTGGAGGAAGCGCAGCGGGTGCTGTCGGCCAGCAAAGACCGCGAGTCCAACGTCTTCCCTCGTGTCGCCCGCGAAGGCCGCAAGTTCAATGTCGGGATCTGCGCCATCACCCAGCAACCCAAGCTCCTCGATGACGAGCTACTGAGCCAGTTCAACACCTTCTTCATCCTCGGCCTCGCCGACGAGAAGGACCGCAATATCCTGCGGTCTTCCTCCAAGCAGGACATCAGCGCCGTCGGCAAGGAGATCCAGACGCTGATGCCGGGCGAATGCCTGATCGCCGGCCTGGCGGCGCCCTTTGCCATGCCCGCCAAGGTGGACCTCTACACCGACCTCATCCGGGTGGCCCCGCCGCCGCCCCCGCCCCGGGCAACCGTGGCGGCCAACATCTCGGCGTTGGTCGACTGAGTGTGCGGCGCGGGCGGTTAGGACGAGCCGCCCGTCCGGTCGGCGTCGGCGTCGGCGCCTCTGGCCGGGTGCTTCCCGTTGCTTCCCCCCGCTCCCCCGCCACCGTTGGATCCGAGGAGCTGGCGGGCCAGCTGCAGGCCGGTGACGCCCTGTGACATCGCCTGCGCCAGGATCTCGGAGAGGCCCTGGGCGCCGTTGAGCACGATCATCTGGTCGACGGCGCCGAACGGCTTGGCCGCCGCCTCCACGATCGCCGGCCAGTTCTCGGCCAGTTGCTGGCCGATGACCGCGTCCTGGTTCTCGGCCAGGGCGTCGGCGCGCGCCTTGATGGTCTCGGCCTCCGCCACTCCGCGTGCCCGCACCGACTCGCCCTCCGCCAAGCCCTTGGCCCTGGTCGCCGACGCCTCGGCGTCGCCGATCGCTCGCACCGACTCGGCCTGGGCCCCGGCCCGCAGGCGCACCTGCTCGGCCTCGGCCGCGGCCGCCATCTTCACCCGCTGCGCATCGGCCTGGGCCTGCAGCTCCACCTCCTGCTTCTGGGCCTCGGCCTGGGCGATGCGGGCGTCGCGGCCGGCCTTGGACAAAGTGACCTGCTCGTACGCCTTGGCGTCGGCCGGCTTGCGCACGCTCGCCTGTAGGCGCTGCTCCTCGCGGTGGGCTTCCAGCTCGGCGATCTTCGTTTCCTGGACCACCACCTCCTGGCGCGACGTGGCCTCGGCCAGCGGGCCCGCCTGGCGGGCCCGCGCCCCGGCCTCGTCGACCTCGGCCTGAAACCCCGACTTCTTGATCTCCGCGTTGCGGCGGGCCTCCGCCATCAGCGCCTCGGCCATCTGCTCCTGCTCGGTGGCCTCCCGATCAGCCTGGGCCTGGGCGATGCGCGCCTGGGACGCAACGGCGGCGGCGTGGGGCTTCCCAAGATTCTGGATGTAGCCGGTCGGATCGTCGATCTCCTGGATCTGCAGCGAGTCGACGATCAGGCCCAGTTTCTCCATTTCCGTCCCCGATGATTCCCGGGTCAACTGGGTCAGCTTCTCCCGGTCGCGGATCATGTCTTCCACGGTCATGTTGCCCACGATGGCGCGCAGATGGCCGGCGAATACGTTGTGCACCCGGGCATCCATCTGGTCTTGCTGGTCCAAGAACCGCCGGGCGGCGTTGGCGATGGAGGTGTAGTCGTCGCCCACCTTGAAGATCACCACGCCCTTGATCCCGAGGGGGATTCCCTGGTGAGTGACGCAGTCGATGGCCAAATCCGCCTCGCGGAGGTCAAGGGAGAGGCGGCGCACCGCTTCCACGCCGAACTTGATGAGGGTGCCCCGGCCGGTGACGATCCGGAACCCGAGACCCTGTTCCGGTGATTCGGGATCGCCGTGATCCCGCATTCCGGAAATGATGAGCGCCTCGTTCGGCTCGGCAACCCGCCACATCGACTTAAACAGGATGATGAGGATCAGCGCGAGCCCGATGACGCTCACTGCGACAATCAGAACCGTATTCATCACATCGCCCGCCTTCGCGAGAATGCGCTACATGGGGGTCACAACGACCGTCCGCGGCGGAAAGTACTCGACCACCACAACCCTCGTGCCCTTTTCGATCGTCATGCCGTTTTCGGTGGCGTAGGCAGAAAACGCCTCGCTTCCTCCTCGCACCGGCACCATGACCTCGCCGAGCACGTTCGGGGCGATGCGCCCGGTGACCCGGGCCACCTTCCCGATCATCTGGTGGTCTACCACGACACTCTCCATCTCCGAACAGCCCTCACCCGCCGCCCGGTAAGCGCTGTGAAGCCGGCCGGCACCTTCATGGTGGCACGCCGCCACGGCGACCGCGCGATTTTCTGGCAAACCAGGCAGAGCCGCTATTTGCCGGTGCGATGGTTTCGGCGGCCCCAATCTGTCCACCGTAAGTCGGGATTGATGCGCTGACCGCCGATCATGGCCCGCTGGTCGCGCACGTTCTCGCGAACATTCTCCCGCCACATCTCCGTGGCATCCCGCTCGGTCGAACCCCGCCGGTGATCGCGTCGACTGATCACCCAACCGGCCAGAACAAGAGCGATAACGAAACCGGCAAAGAATCCCAAAACCAACACGACCCCACGGTACCGCGACCACTGCAGAACGGCCTATAAAAGCGAACCGCTACCCGAGCGCATGGCGCCCCGCCAGCAGCCATTGGCCTCCGACCGCCAACGCGGCCAGGGTGACGAGGAGAAACACACCGACCCAGAGCAGTCCTGGAACATGGGTGAGGCGGGCCAGCGTGTCGGCGTCGGAGTTGCGGGCACCGCCCCGCCGGCGGGTCGCCTGCAACTCCAGGACCGGCCGAGGCGCAGCCAACAGGAGGAACCAGACGCCCGCATAGGCACAGGCCGACTGCACCGGGGCGGTGGCCCACCAGGAGACGGCGAATACGCCGGCCGCGGCCGCCAGCACCGACCACAACCCGAACCAGTTGCGGATCACCACCAGCAGAAGCACCAAGACGGCTAGAACCAACCACAGCAAACCGACGGCGTGCCCGAGCCGCAACAGCCCGGCCGCCCCCAGCCCGAGCAGGGCGGGGCCGACGTAGCCGGCGGCTGCGGTCAGCACCATTCCCGGTCCCGAGGGGCGACCTCGCGACAGCGTCAGCCCCGACGTGTCGGCGTGCAGACGGATGCCTGTCAGGCGCCGGCCGCTGGCCAGAGCGGCGATGGCGTGAGCGGCCTCATGGGCGACGGTGACCAGATGCCGGCTGCGCCGCCACAGTCCGGGCACCGCCACCAGGAGGAAGGCGAGGACCGCGCTGCCCACAATCACCGTGGCCGAAGGCGCCGCCTGGCTGACCAGGGCCCGGTGCCAGATGCGCTGAAGCACGGTCACGCCGCCACGGTACGTGCCACCCGACCACCTATCGGGGGCGCCCGAACGGGCCGGCGCCGCTCAGCGGCGAGGGACGAACCGCTCATCGGCTCGCGCCGCCAGATAGGCCACGTCGCCTCGGGACAGCCCTCGACCACGCCGTAACAGCCGGGTGAGGCGACGAGCCGGCAGTATTCGAACGCCGCCGACGACCTTGCCCCGACGGCGGAGCCCGTCGCCATGGACGGCAAGCACGGCGGCGACCGGTGTCGCCAGCTCCCGGCTCACCACCTGGGCCTGGCGGCCCGCCGGGCCGGGGTCGACAACGTGGTCACCTGCCCACACCTGGCCTCGGCGGACACGAAGGGGCGCCCGACGAAGCTTGGTATCCACCACCCAGACACCGCTCGGGCCGATCACGAGATGGTCGATATTGCCGGGCTGGCCGGGCAGGGCCCGGTCGTGAAACACCGCGTAGCGCTTCGGAAGCGCCCCCAAGAGACGAGCGGTGGCCACCTCGCCCTCGGCTCCTCGGGCCCAGCGCTCGGGATCGCGGTCGGGCCGGAGCCAGCGGGCCACCACGGCGGCCGCCACCGCGCCGATGAGCAGCCGGGCATCACCGGTCACCACGGCGCCGGTCGCTAGCCCTGTGGCGCACACCACGCCGACGACACTGACCAGCCGGTGCCACGCCGCGGCCCGACGGGCCCGTCGAAATTCCGCCGCGGTCGACCAGCCCGCCGGCTCGCCGCCCCGGCCCCCTTTTCCCATCCCTGCAAATGACATTGTTGTAACTGTCGCACCGGCCTGAGACACTTGGGGCATGCGGGTCGCAGCCATCGGCGACGCCCACCTCGGGCGCTCGTACTACCCATTCACCACCCCTGACGGGGTCAACCAGCGAGAATGGGACTTCGAACGCTCCTTCGAGGCGGCGGTCGACCTGGCGCTGGCGCAGGAGCCGGAGCTTGTCGTCTGGCTCGGTGACGTCTTCGACCACCCCCGGCCCACCTACCGCTCCTACCGGGTGGCGCAGCGGGCGCTGGCCCGGATCCGGGAGCACGGCGTGCGGGCGGTTGTCATCAGCGGCAACCATGACACCCCCCGCCTGCCCGGCACGGGAAGCCCGTACTCGGCCCTCGCCGACACGTTCCCGGAGATGCATTTCGCCCACCGGCTGACCTACGAGCGCTTCGAACTGCCCGGCCTGGTGGTGCACGCCGTCCCCCAGATGCTCACCGTCGAGGCCACCCTGGACGCCCTGGCCATCGCCGACGCCAGCCGCAGCCTCGATCGCGCCAACCTGTTGCTGACCCACCCCCGCATCACCCAGGTGCAGCCTCGCTACGCCGACATCAACGAGATCGAGGTCGACGCCGGCCTGCTGCGATCGGATTTCGTGCTGCTCGGCCACTACCACTTCCACACCCGCGTCGCCGAGGGAATCTGGTATGCCGGCTCGACCGACACCTTCTCCTTTGCCGACGACCCGGACAAGGCCAAGGGAATCGTCCTGCTCGACACCGACACGGGGTCGAGTCGCCACGTACCGTTGGCCGGGCAACGCCCACTTGTCACCCTGGAACCGGTCTTTGCGATCGGGCTGTCGCCGAGCGAGCTGCAGGACCAGGTCCTCGAGCGGGCCGCCAAGGTCCCAGACGGAGCGGTGGCGCGTCTGTATCTCGAGGGAGTGGATCCTCAGGCCTACCGCCTCCTCGACGTCGACGCGGTACGTGAGGCGGCCCGGGCCGGCTTGTTCTTGAAGCTGGAGCCGCAGTTCGCCGAGACCGGGAGGTCGGTTGAGCTTCCGGAACTGGGCGCCATGGGGGCGCGGTGGGAGCGTTATGTCGAGGAGCAGGACCTGACCGGCCTCGACCGGGAACGGGTCCGGGAACTCGGGCTGCAGTACCTGGACCGGGCCGTCGAGGCGGCCAGCCGATGATCGGATCCGGTAGCCGACCGTGCTGCTGACCCGGATCAGCCTGCGCAACTACCGGGTGTACGAGCATCCTCTCGACCTCGAGCTTCCGCCCGGCCTCATCGGGATCTACGGTCCCAACGGCTCGGGGAAGAGCACACTGCTCGAGGCCATCCTTTTCGCACTGTGGGGGAAGGCCCGCACCGGCAAGGAGGACGTGCGCACCGCCGGCGTTGGCGGCGAGTGTGTGGCCGAGGTGTCCTTCGAGCACGAGGGCCACCTCTACCTGGTGCGGCGATCGCTGACGGGCATAAACCTGACCGCCAAGGCCGAGGTCCACTGCGACGGCCTGGCCATGGCGGAAGGGGTCCGCGACGCCAGCCGCTACCTGCACCAGGTGCTGGGGATGGACGACGCCGCCTTCCGGGCATCGGTGTTCGCCGAGCAAAAGCAGCTGGCGGCCTTCTCTGACAAGACGCCGGCGGAACGGCGCCAGCTGGTCCTGCAGCTGCTCGGCATCACCCCCCTCGACAGCGCACGCGACGCCGCCCGCAAGGACGCACGCGAAACCCGCCAGCAGCACGACCGGCTGCGGGGCATGCTCCCCGACCTCGATCGGCTCCGGGTCGAGGCGGCCGATGCCGCCGCCGCCGCCGAGGCCGCCGCCGTGGTCGCCAACACCGAAGACGCCGCCGCGGCCGCCGCCCGGGCCAAGGTCGTGGCCGCGGAGGAAGCGTTCAGCCGCCTTGACCAGCTGCGCCAGGAGTACGACGCCCTCGTGATCGAGGGCCGGGGGGCTCGCAGCCAGCTCGATGAGGCGGTGGCCACGGTTGACCGGCTCGAGGGTGAGCAGGCGTCGCTGGTGGCCGCTACCGAGGAGCTCGACCGGGCCCGGCCCGAGGCCGCCGGTCTGGCCGATGTCGTGGTCCGGCTTGACGGCGTGGCGGCGGTCGTCCGGGCGGAGCGTGCCCTGGCGGCGGTTGTCGTTCCGCCCGAGCCGCCGCCACCCGACGTCGGCGCGGTCGAACGCAGCCAGCAGCTCCTGGACACGGCGCGCGCCGGCGCCGCCCGCTTGGCCGGACAGGTGGCAGCGGCCGGCGCCGAACTGGCCCGGGCGCGGGAGCAGGCGACCCGTTCGGCGGAACTGTCGGGTGAGGCGGACTGTCCCTTGTGCGGGCAGGCCCTCGGTGACGCCTTCGAGCAGGTGCGAGCCCATCGAGCGGCCGAAGTTGAGGAAGCCGAGCGCCGGCGGGGCGGCCTGGAGGCGGCCTGCCAGGCGGCCGATCACGAGCTGGCTGAGGCCACGGCGGCGTTTACCGCCCAACGCGAAGAGGCGGCGCGGCGGCTGGCCGCCCGGCAGTCGTGGGAGCAGGCCCGCGTCCGCCACGCCGGCGCGGCGGAGACTTTGGAGTCGGCCCGCCGCGCCCTGCTGGGCCTGGGTCCCGTGCCGGACGGGTCGCTGGTGCCGCTCGAGGCCGCCCTTCGCGCCGAGGTCGAATCGCGGCGGGGGGCGGCGGCCACGGTCGCCCGGTTACAGGGCGTGTTGGAACGCCAGGGCGCCGTGGCGTCCCAACTGGAGCAGGCCAGAGAGCGTGCGGCCCTGGCCGAGCACCGGGTGGTCGTGCTGCGCGACAAGCTCCGCAGCCTGGCGTTCGACCCCGCAGCGTTGGCCGCCGCGGCGGCGGCGCACACCGCCGCCCGCCAGAACGACCAGGTGGCCGCCCGGTCGGCGGCTGACGCCCGGCTGGCCGCAGCCACCGCCCTGGCCCACGCCGAGGGCGAAGCCCGCCGGGTGGCTGATGGGGAAGCGCAGCACGCCGCCTTGGCCAGCCTGGCCGACGACAGCCGCCATTTGGGCCGGCTGGCCGACCTGCTGACGTCGTTCCGCAACACCATCGTGGCAACGGTCGGACCCCGGCTGGCGCTGCAGGCGGCGGAACTGTTCGGCGAGCTCACGGACCACGAGTACGACCGGCTGGAGGTCGACCCCGAGACCTACGAGTTGCAGATATGCGACGGCGGCCGCGTCTTCCAGCTCGACCGGTTCTCCGGGTCCGAGGTGGATCTGGCCAACCTGGCGCTGCGGGTGGCGATCAGCGAGCACGTGCGGTTCCAGTCGGGAGGCACGGTCGGCCTGCTCGTGCTCGACGAGGTGTTCGGGCCGCTCGATGAGGAGCGCAAGGCCCGGATGTTGCAGGCCCTCGAGCGGTTGCGGGGCCGGTTCCGCCAGATCCTGGTTGTCACCCACGACACCGACATCAAGGAGCAACTGCCCTACGCGGTCGAAGTGCAGAAGCTGCCCGGGCGGCGGGCCTCCGCCCACCTCCTCAACGCCTGACCTGGCCGGCGCCGGCCCAGACGGCCGCTAGTGCGGGCCTTCCTCCATCCAGAACTGGCCATTCCAGTACCGGGGCTGGCCCGATCCGGCAGGGTCGGGATACCAGCCGGGAGGGGGGGAACTGGCGGGCGGCGGAGGCGGAGGAGTCGTCGGGTACCCGGAGGAGGGACCGCCGTAGCCGCCCGGGGTCCCATAGCCGCCCGACGGAGCTCCGTATCCCCCGGGTGTGCCGTAGCCGCCGGGTGTCCCGTAGCCGCCAGGCGAGGGGTATCCCCCGCCGTACGGCGTGCCGTAGCCTCCCGTCGGGGGCACCCCCCCGCGGCCGGCGGCCGCGACTTTCGGGCGTATGGCCGCCAGGTAGATCGTGTCGAAGACGACCCAGCAGAGGAAGTGGCCGACGATGGTTAGTACCAGCCACAGGGCCTTGCTCTGGCCTGACGCCTGCCACGCCCACTCGGGGCGCCGGGCGATGTCGACGATGCAGTAGATCGTCAGGGCGAACCCGATCAGGCCGACGACGATGAAGGTTGGGCTGAAATAGAACACGGCGGACAGCACCACTGCGGCCTCCAACGGTCGGCTCACCTGAAATGGGATCTTCCATGGTGCCACGGCGGGGTTCCCGGCGCGAGAATGGTGGGTGACGGTGAGTCGGACGGGTGGACGCGGCCCGGCGACGGCGGAAACGCCGGCGACCTGGTCGAGGAAAGTCGGGACTCCGCAGGGCAGGGTGCTGGCTAACGGCCAGTCGAGGTGACTCGCAGGAAAGTGCCACAGAAAGCAGACGGCCGATGGGCGACTGGACCGGTCACCGGGCCAGCCGCCACAGGTGACGGTGAAAGGGTGCGGTAAGAGCGCACCAGCGCCCGGGGTGACCCGGGCGGCTCGGCAAACCCCACTCGGAGCAAGGTCAAAACGTGGGAGGGGCGGCCCGCCCAATCTCCCCAGGTAGACCGCTTAGATGGATGGCCACCACCCAGCCCCACCGGGCTGGGGACAGAATCCCGCTTACAGGCCGGCTCACCGTCACCAGCCGCCTGACCAGCGGTTTTATGATCCGGACTGGCTGGCGTGACACGAGGGTGACACGGCAGGTCCGAGGACGAAGTCGACGGCGGCCCGTGTTTGGTCGTCGGCGTCGGGCCAAAGGTGGCTGTAGGTGTCCAGGGTTTGGACGGCAGTGGCGTGGCCGAGACGGCCCTGGACCGTCGTCACGGACTCCCCGTGGCGGATCAAGAGCGACGCGTGGAAATGGCGCAGCTGGTGGAACCCATCCCCGCTCGGGATGCCGAGCGGAGCGGCCGCGGCTCGCCACATGTCGCTGAAGGTCGTCCGCCGGACCGGCAGTCCTTTTCGAGTTGGTGAAGATCAGCCCGTCCGGGCCCAGACCGAAGACCCGGACGTGCTCGACCAAGGCGGCCAGCACGGTCTCGGGAAGTGGGATGGTGCGGAGGCGGTTCTTCCGGTCCTTGACGGGACCGAAGACGGGCCGACCACCGCGTCGCGCAGCATCTGGCGATCGATCGTGACCGAGCGGCTCCGCATCCAGTCGACTCGATCATTTGTCAGGCCGAGGGCCTCGGAGATCCGAACGCCAGTCCCGGCGCCGAGAACGACCAAGGCCCCGTAGCGGGCGGGGACGGCCTCAATGAGCGCCTCCACCGTCTCGACCGAAAGCGGTACGACCTTCGGCTTGTCCACGTTCGGCAGCTTGATCTCGCGGCACGGCGTCTCGGCGATGACCCGGTCGGCCAGGGCGGACCGGAAGATGCTGACGACCCAGCGGTAGATCAGCACGACAGTGGCCGGTGCGAGCTCGCCGTCGAGCGCCTTGATCAGGGCCTGAATCTCGCTGCGCCGGATTGAGGCCATAGGCCTCGACCCGATGCGTGGATAGACGTGCAACCGCAGGTTTGTCTCGATTTGGGATGCGGTCCCCGACCGATGCACTTGGACCGCTCGCCACTGCTCGGCATACTCCTTGAAGGCGACCTTGCCGGTGCCCGGGTCGACATAGGCGCCGGAGAGCTTCGACGACTCCACGGTCGTCAGGAAACGCTCGGCGTCAAGCTTGCGGTCAAAGGTCTTGCACCTCGACTCGCCTTCGGGGGTGCGCCACCGGGCCAGCCAACCCGTCGAGACCTTCCTTATCGATGCCATTTTCCGTCATCTCCTTAGATATTCGTTCTTGTCGTTATTG